>PBNY01000043.1 GCA_002723385.1 Oceanospirillaceae bacterium
AAACTCATGTCTCGAAAACTCATGTCTCGAAAACTCATGTCTCGAAAACTCATGTCTCGAAAACTCATGTCTCGAAAACTCATGTCTCGGAAGCCAGTGCTGCTGAAGCCAACCATTCTGAAAACGGAGACGTGTTATGAAATCTCTGGACAGCTATTTCAACACCCCGTCTCTGACTGAGCCGTGGCCACCAGACACACCGGTTTCTCTGGTCTGGTTCCGAAACGATTTGCGAGTACACGATAACCCGGCCCTGTGGCACGCAACCCAACAGGGGCGCCCGGTTGTGGGTCTGTTTATCGACTGCCAGCAGCAATGGCGCAGTCATGGTTTGGGAGAGGCGCGCATCGCCTACGTGCATCTGGCGGTCAAATCGTTGCAACAGCAATTGTCCGAGCGTCAGATTCCCTTGCTGGTTGTCCCGGCACAGACCTTTGCCGATGTCATTGATGTCTTCCAGTCCCTGTCAAAACAGCTGCAGCTGGGCAATCTCGGATTCAACATAGAATACGAGGTCAATGAACGCCGTCGTGACATTGAGGTATGGCGGTGGGCCAAATCGATTGAATTGTCGGTGAATCGCTTTCACGACCAGTGCGTTGTTCCGCCAGGTGATGTGAAAACCAAATCGGGTACGCCGTTTCGGGTTTACTCGCCCTTCAAACGCGCCTGGCTGAGCGAGGCCAGGAATTATTCCCTGCGCCCGTTGTCGGCGCCTCCGGTATCCGATACTTCCATGGTCATTGATGACAGTGACCCTTCGGGTTCCGGGCAGTTGAATCAACGGCAACCAGCGCCCTCGACCATCAATCTGGACACCGAACTGTGGCAGGCCAGCGAAGAAAGCTGTCATGAGCAATTGCAGTGGTTCATTGAACACAGAGCCAGACACTACCAACAGGATCGTGACTTCCCCGCCAAAGCGGCCACCAGCCAGCTTTCCATTGCTCTGGCCCTGGGAATTCTGTCACCGCGACAGTGCCTGCACGCAGCCCTGCAAGCCAACGAGGGCCAGCTGAGCGGTGGTAATGCTGGCATTGACAGCTGGATCAATGAACTGATCTGGCGCGAGTTCTATCGCCATATCGCAGTGGCGTTTCCTGACGTGTGCAAACACCGCGCCTTCAAACCGGAAACCGAGCAGGTGCCATGGCGTGATCCGATTCAGGACACCAGGGCCAGGGCCGACTTCGATGCCTGGTGCAGCGGCAACACCGGTTACCCGATCGTCGATGCGGCCCAGCGACAGCTACTGGAAACCGGCTGGATGCACAACCGCCTGCGCATGATCACCGCCATGTTTCTGACCAAGCATCTGCTGATTGACTGGCGTCTTGGGGAAGCTTTTTTCAACCGCCACCTGATGGACGCCGACTTCTGTTCCAACAATGGCGGCTGGCAATGGAGCGCCTCAACGGGAGCGGACGGTGCACCCTATTTCCGCATTTTCAACCCCATATCCCAGTCACAAAAATTCGATCCCGACGGCGCCTTTATCGCCCGTTTTATCCCTGAACTGACCCAGCTGTCTCCACCAAGCCGTCACTTTCCCAATCCAATGGAGCGAGCACAAGCCAGATACCCCGATGCCATTGTTGAGCACAAATTCGCTCGTGAACGAGCGCTCAACGCCTTCCAGCAACTGTCTCGCCAAACGGAGGAAGCAGTGTGAATCCGCTCAGCATCCATGACTTCACCGGACTCTACGATCAGATGAACCGGGACACCATGCACTCCGTTGCCGCCAGCCGCGAAAAGCTGGCCACTCTCTATCACCCGTCAGTTGTGTTCTCCGACCCATTTCACACCATTCATGGCCTGGATGAACTGAGTCGCTACTTCCATCAGATGTATCGCTCGGTGGAGTCCATCCATTTCCACTACGGGCACTACTGGCGCAATGAAGAAGCTGACTTCTTGCGCTGGACCATGCGCTATCGCCACCCGGCGATTGCCAGGGGCCAGGAAATCGAACTGGGCGGTGGCACCGAACTGGTCTGGCAAGACAACCGGGTCATCTGCCACACCGACCTGTTCGACGGTGGTGCCATGCTGTACGAGCACCTTCCCTTCATTGGCTGGGCCATTGGCAAGGTCAAGGAGCGTATGGCATGAGTACATCATCAACAGTCCCTGCACTGGAAGATCAGATCATCTGGCTCACCGGGGCATCATCCGGCATTGGTGCCGCACTGGCGGAAACTCTGATACCTCGCTGCGCCGGGCTGATACTCACGGCCCGTAACCGCGAAGCCCTGGAACAACTGGCCAAAGGCCACAGCAACGTATTGATTGCAGCAGCCGACATCGGCGATCGCCGCCAGATGCATCAGGCAGCGGAGTTCATTCAGGCCCGATTCGGACGCGTCGACACCCTGATTGCCAACGCCGGAACCTGTGAATATCTCGACGTTCGTGAGTTCGATGTGGCGCTGATCAAACGGGTGTTCGATACCAATTTCAATGGCCTGATTCATACGCTGGAAGTGGCCCTTCCGCTGATCCGCAAAAGCCGTCGCGGCTATCTGGTGGGTATGGGCAGCAGCGCGACCTATCTGCCACTGCCTCGGGCCGAAGCCTACGGCGGCAGCAAGGCAGCCGTCAGTTATCTGATGGAATCCCTGCGTGGCGACCTGGCCTCTGAACAGATTGATGTCTCCATCATCAGTCCGGGATTCGTCAAAACCCCACTGACGGATCGCAACGACTTCGCCATGCCCATGCGGATATCGCCGCAAGAGGCAGCCGACTTCATTGTTCAGGGGCTACAGCGTCGCCCCTGGGAGATTCACTTCCCGCGCAAGTTCACCCTGATGCTGAAACTGCTCGGTGCACTGCCAGCGTCGTTACGCCTGAAAATCACCAGCAAGATTGCCGCCAAACACCAGTCAGAAACCCAGTCACAGCTTCAATCAACACCCCAATCCAGAGCAGGGAGGGATGCGTCATGAACATACACGCTCAACCGGAAAAACCCGTTGTCGCCATTGTGGGTTCAGGAATTTCCGGCCTGACCTGTGCCTATTTGCTGCGCGACCGCTACGACGTGCACCTGTTCGAGTCCCAGCCAACCTTCGGCGGGCACACGGCCACTACACCGGTGAAAATTGATAATCGGGTATATCCGGTAAACACCGGCTTCATCGTCTACAACGACTGGACCTATCCCAACTTTATCCGTTTGATGGATGAACTGGGTGTTGCGACCGAAGCCTCGGACATGAGTTTCAGCGTCAAATGTGGCGTCAGTGGCATGGAATACAACGGCCAGAATCTCAACAGCCTGTTTGCCCGCCGCCGAAACCTGCTGAACCCGTCCTTCTGGCGCATGATCATCGATATCTTGCGCTTCAATCGCGAAACTCGCGCGGAGCTGGAAGCCCACAACAACAACGACACTCCGTTTGACCCCACTGAAACGCTGGGCAGCTACCTGCAACGCAACGGCTACGGCGACTACTTCAAACGCTATTACATCGTGCCCATGGGCGCCGCCATCTGGTCTTCGGGTGAAGCGCAGATGATGGATTTTCCGGTGCTGTTCTTCCTGCGCTTCTTTAATAACCACGGATTGCTCAGCGTCAACGAGCGTCCGCAATGGCGGGTGATCAGCGGTGGCTCGCAATCCTATGTCCGTGCCCTGCTGAAGCAACTACCGCAAGGCCAGCAACACACCCATACCGCAGTTAAAACCATTCAGCGCCACGAACAGGGCATCACTCTGACCCTGAAAGACACGCTGGATCACGAAACTCGCCCGTTTGAAGCGGATCACGTGATCATGGCCTGCCACAGCGATCAGGCGCTGGCGATGCTGGATCAGGCCACCGATGACGAACAGCGCATTCTGGGCGCCATTCCGTACCAGGATAACAGCGTGATTCTGCACACCGATGCCAGCCTGCTGCCGGTACGCAAGAATGCCTGGGCCAGCTGGAACTACCATCTGGACGCCAGCAAGGACGAATCGGTGGCGGTCACCTACCACATGAACCGGTTGCAGAATTTCCACGATGCACCGGAAGAGTTTTGCGTCACGCTGAATCAGCCCGATGCCATTGATCCGCGCAAGGTCATTCGACGTTTCAATTACGCCCACCCGGTTTTCACTACCGAAGGCATTCAGGCCCAGCATCAGCATCACCTGATCAGCAATCATCCCACCACCTTCCAGCGCACCCATTACTGCGGTGCCTACTGGTTTAACGGTTTCCATGAAGATGGCGTCAACAGCGCGCTGAGGGTATGCCGCGATCTGGGCATCAACTGGGGGGCAGAAAAAACGGAACAAAGCGCCCTGGAGGTTCCGTCGTGAACAGCGCCATTTACACCGGTTGGGTTCGGCACCGCCGCTTCACCCGGATCGACCACCAGCTCAATTATCGGGTCTTTATGATGCTGGTCGATCTGGACGAGCTGGAGCAGGTGTGCGCGCTGCATCCGGCCTGGTCGCTGAATCGTCGAAATCTGGCAGAGCTGAGAACCCGCGACTTTTTTGGTCAGCACAGCAGCCCTGACGAGTTTCGGGATGGCGTTATCCAAACACTGAGCCGGGACTCCGGTTGCGATATACGCCGCGTCGAGCTACTGACTAACGCTCGTTACCTTGGCTTTTCCATCAATCCGGTCAGTTTCTATTTTGGCTACGATGCCGCCAATGAATGCCGCGTCATCATGGCGGAAGTCACCAACACGCCATGGGGGGAACGGTTTCACTACACCTTGCTGACTCCGTCTTCCGATCCGACTCAGGCCGCCACAACTAACCAGGCTGTTCGGGCCGTTGCTCCAGAGCGCATTTTCAACCGTACAACCGAACAGGGAAATACCCGTCGCTATCGCTACCGGGTCAACAAGGCCTTTCATGTCTCGCCGTTCAACCCGATGGATATGGAGTACCTCTGGAACGTTCAGGCGCCCGGCGAGACCCTGCTTACCCATATGAATTTGCTGCGTGGCGGTGAACGCGAATTTGACGCCACCCTGAAGCTGGAAAGGCAGGTCCTGACCTCCGCCTCTCTCGGTCGCGTACTGCGCCAGTTTCCACTGATGACCGCTCAGGTCGCCGTCGGTATTTACTGGAACGCTGCCAAGCTCTGGCTGCGTGGTACGCCGTTTTACAACCACCCGGAAAACGATCCCGAGCGGGATCATCGCCAGTGGTTACAGGCCCATCAGGCATCGGGACCTGAGCGTCCGGGTGCGCCTCCTGCTGCTCAGACTTCCACCCGTTCAGTTACTTGCTCGTCCACTTATTCGTCTGTTCATTCGTCCGCTCACCTAACTACACACTCAACTGCACATTCGTCCTCGATGGCCATCCACAAAGGAGAGACCTTATGAAAACCTCCGGTACCGTCACTGCGGCCTCTGCCAGCGTAGATGCCGCTGTGAGCCAAACCGCCGATGCTCTGTTGCACGCTCCCAACCTGCCCGCACCCCAAAAATGGCTCGACCGGGTGTGTCGTGATGCCTTGCTGGCGCGATTGCACGATATCCAGGACGCTCACCTTACGGTACTGGAAGGCCGACACATCCATCGACTGGGCAATGCGTCCGCCGATTTGAGAGCGACGGTCACCATTCACGACCCGGAAGCCTGGCGCAGTATTGCGCTGAACGGCAGCGTGGGTTCCGGAGAGTCCTACATGACCGGAGACTGGGACTGCGACGATTTGCCAGCGCTGGTTCGCATTCTGGCACGCAACAAGGACGTGCTTGATCGTATCGACAGCGGCTGGGCCAGTGCAGGCAAATACGCCATGAAGGCCTGGAACTACTTTCACCGCAATTCAGAGAAAGGCTCACGTCGAAACATCGCCGCACACTATGATCTGGGCAATGCCATGTTCGAGCAGTTTCTCGACCCGACAATGATGTATTCCAGCGCAATTTTCCCGCGCCAGGACAGCAGTCTGGAACAGGCCTCGCTCTACAAGCTGGAGCGCATTTGCCAGAAACTGCAGCTCACTCCGAAAGATCACCTGATTGAAATCGGCACTGGTTGGGGCGCAATGGCACTGTATGCTGCCAGCCACTACAGCTGTCGTGTCACCACCACCACGATTTCAGAAGAGCAGTACCAGCGCACCAAAGAGCGTGTGGAAGCAGCGGGCCTGCAAGATCGAATCACCCTGCTGAAGCAGGATTACCGCCAGCTCGAAGGCGAGTTCGACAAGCTGGTCTCGATTGAAATGATCGAAGCCGTTGGTCACCAGTATCTGAACACCTACTTCCAAACCATTGACCGACTGCTCAAACCGGACGGCATCGCATTGATTCAGGCCATCACCATTGATGACTGGCGCTACGAGCATGCCAAATCCAACGTCGACTTTATCAAGCGCTACATTTTTCCCGGTGGTTTCCTGCCTTGTGCCACGGCCATTCAGCAAGCCATGAGCCGTAGCACCGAGCTGAAAACCGTTCATCTGGAAGACATTACTCCTCACTATGCAGAGACCCTGCGTCGCTGGCGCGAGGCTTTTCTGTCCCGACGCAATACCATTGAGTCACTGGGCTATGACCAGACTTTTATACGTCTGTGGGATTTCTACTTCGCCTATTGCGAAGGCGGTTTCGACGAGCGTGTGATCGGCACGGTGCAGATGGTGTTCGCCAAGCCTCGCAACCAGCGACCGCCCATCCTGAGCAACCTCAACACGGCGATGGAAACCCGGCCCCTGTCTCTGGTGTTGAATAACCCGAGGCATGCAACGGTGCTGAGTGCGGTCACGAACCCATCAACCACCGTCTCTGGCACCCCATCAACGCGGTCGGGTGCATCGCATCCGATTCACACCGAACCCAAAGTCATGCCGTGGCCCTGAGCTTCGACATCAATCAATCGGAACCGAGCTGAACAGAATCTGGAGAACGCTCATGTCATTCATTGAACGCCTTCGTCCCATGATGCCGCTAATCCTCAATGGCCTGATGTTTCAGGCGGTTTGGCTGCTGTGTATTCTCGGTGGCGATCAGTGGGCGCCGCTGGCCATTGTGGTATTGGCAGTCTGGCTCTGGTGGCAACGCCTGCCCGGTGAGCTGAGCCAGATCACGCTGCTGTCAGGCGCCGGTATCGTGATGGACTCGATCTGGATGGTTGCCGGTCTGATGGTGTTTCAGGACAGCCTGTGGCCGCAGACGCCCTTGATTCCGCTGTGGCTGATGGTGCTCTGGTTTGGTTTCAGTGCCACGCTGCGCCACTCAATGCGCTTCTTGCTCGGACGCCCGCTATTGGCCGCAGTTCTCGGCGCCACAGCCGCCCCGCTGAGCTACGCCACTGGTGCGCATCTGGCGGATGTGGATATCACTCTGCTGACACTGGTTGCGGTCGGCGCAGGCTGGGCAACCCTGCTTGCCGTCGCGGCCCACTGGTTTCAGACAGAGGCCGATCAACAACCGATACCCGTCTCTGGATCGGTTTCGGATACAGGCAGCATTTTATCCGACCCGCGGCCTCATTCCTTGAATGATTACTGATAATCTTGCCACTTTCTGAACAGCGCCTGTCACGCCACGGGCCTTGCCAATTCACCGGATTACTTCGCAGGGAACGATTATTTATGACGTCATCTTTAAAACAGCCACCGGAACGCACTCACAGGCGGCACGGCCTTACACCTTCAGACCGTCTGCTGGCATCGCTCACGGCGGCCGCACTGTTCTTGCCGCTCAGTGCCAAGGCGGAGACTGACGCGGTTACCAGCGCCGATTCCGACGACGGCGTCGAGGTGCCAGAACAGTTTCAGGACGTGGAAGTGGTTGAGGTTCTGGGCCGTCAGGAGACCCTGACCGAAGTCCCTACGCGTCGCTTGTTGAAAGTACCGGGCGCAGGCAACGACCCGCTGCAAGCCATCGAAAGTTTGCCGGGTGTGGTATTCAGCAGTGGCCGCGAATCGGAACCGGCAGTTCGTGGTTCCGCACCGGAAGACAACGCCTATTACATCGACTTCTTTCCGGTTGGCTACATCTTCCACAGCGATTCTTCCAGCATCCTGAATGACAACGTGGTCGAGGGCTTCAAACTCGAATCCGCCGCCTTTGGCCCGGAATACAACGGCGCCACCGGAGCCGTCATTGATGCCTCGTCCCGCTCGCCCGACTTTGGTGGTGACGGCCAGACCGTACTGGATCTGAGCTTGCTGAAAGCCGGTATTTTCATCGAGCGCTCTCTGGACAATAACCAGGCCTTCTATCTATCAGGCCGCCAGAGTCTGTTCCAGTACTACATTGAAAACTTCCTCGGTGATGAGGAGTTTGAGTTCACCACCGTGCCCGAGTACTACGACTATCAGGGCAAATACGAGTATCAGATCAGTACTTCCGAAAGCATCGTGGTTCAGGCCATTGGCGCCCGCGACAAGGTCGGACTGGAATTCGATGAAGACTCGGATGAGCTGGCGCAGGATCCGGGGCTGGAAGGCGGACTGAGGTTTGAAAACTACTTCAACAGCCAGGGCATTCTCTGGAACCGGATTTACGACAGCGGCATGACCCAGAAAATAGGCTTCTCCCAGTTGGAACAGAAGCTGCTGTTCGGTTTGGGTAGCAACAGCCGTATCGATGTAAAGGTCAATGACTATCGCATGCGCAGCCAGTTCAGCTACGCCCTGAATCTGGATCACGAACTGCACTGGGGACTCGAAGCAGGCGCCACCCAAATCGGTTTCAAGGGCCAGTACGCCGGGCCGCCGTGTGATGACTTTGACCCGGACTGCCGTCTCGTCGATGGTCAGGAAACCATCAACGGCGCGGACAAGCTGATCATCAGCAGCTATGGGCTGCATGTGGCTGACCGCTGGCAAACCTCCGACACCGTTACCCTGACACCCGGCTTGCTGATCTCCGAAGAAGACTACACCAACGAACTGTTTATCGAGCCGAAACTCCAGGCACGCTGGGAATTCGATACCTGGTGGGCACTGACCGGCGGCTATGGCCAATATCACGACTTCCCGGACGATAACTTTGGCCAGTACGCTCGCTATTACGGCAACCCGGATCTCAAGGTCAGCCGCTCAACGCACTATGAGCTGGGCCTTGAACACGAACTGCGCGAAGACATCCTGATCAGTTTTGAAACCTACTACAAAACCATGGACAGGCTGGTCATTGCGCGGGAAGACAAGGACACCGTTTACCCGACCCTGACCGATGCGGAATATCTGGCGCTGCCCCGTTACACCAACGATGCCGACGGCAATTCCTGGGGCTTTGAGCTGTTCATCAACAAGGATCTGGTCGACAGCTGGTACGGCTGGCTCTCCATCGCCTATTCACGCACCCAGCGCACCAACCAGCTCACCGGCGAAGACTTCCGCTACTCCTACGATCAGCCGGTGATCATCAACGCCGTGGCCAACTACCAGCTCAATGACAACTGGCAAATCGGAGCCAAATGGCGCTATCAGAGCGGTCAGCTGGTCACCCCGCTCGAAGGAGCAGAGCAGGATCCGAACAATCCGGAACTGTATAACCCGATTTACGGTGAGCTGAACTCCGAGCGGCTTCCGGCTTATCACAAGCTGGATGTACGGGCGGATCGCACCTATTACTACACTGGTTGGGAAATGGATCTGTACGTCGAAATGCTCAATGTTTACGCCCGTGAAAACGTGGTCGACTACGAGTACAAAAACGCCGACTACAGTGAACGCGAAGACGTCACCGATCTGCCGCCGATTTTATCCGTCGGAGTGAAGCTGAAACTGTAAGAAATTCAGTCCAGCGACGACTACCTGGCTCTCACTGCCAGTCAGTATTTGGCTGCGGGAGCTGGGTATCCATGAATTGCCCGCCAATAAGTGAACAATGCGCATTTATTAATTGCTATTGTTCCATTTCTTATGGCACGCTTGCTGCCATCGCAGACACGGTGGAGACACCACAAACCAGGGGAGCCCAGCCCATGCAAATCGGTAAACGCGAAGAATTTGATCTCAATGAAATGGCCATTTTCGTCCATGTCGTCGAAGCGGGCAGTTTCACTGGGGCGGCAAGAAATCTGGGCCTGCCGAAGTCCACCGTGAGCCGCAAGATCACCCAACTGGAAGAACGGCTCGGTGTGCGTTTGATTCAGCGCACCACCCGGAGCCTGCGCCTGACCGACACCGGCAACGCGTACTACAACCATTGTTCGCGCATTCTGAGCGAAATCGAAGAAGCCAATATTGCCGTCACCCAGATGCAGACCACCCCCACCGGTACACTGCGCATCACCGCGCCGGTACTGTTTGGTGCCACGGTACTGTCCAGTCTGGTGGCGGAATTTATCGAACATCATCCGCAACTGAATGTGGATATGGTGTTGTCGGATCAACAACTGGATCTGGTGCAGGAAGGTATTGATGTGGCGTTTCGGATCGGCCAGCTGGAAGATTCTTCCCTGATTGGTCGTTACCTCGGGGATGTCCGCGCCGTACTGTGTGCAGGTTCCGATTACGTTCAGAGCCACGGCTGCCTGAAACACCCGGAAGAACTGGACAAGCACCAACTGATCACCGCCAGCCAGTGGCTGCAGTGGAATCTGCTGGGGCCAGACGGAAGCGAAGCCACAGTGAATGTGAAACCTCGTCTGCAGACCAACGACTTTGCTTCCATGTTCGCATTGGCTCTGTCTGGTGCGGGTATTGCACCACTGCCAACCGTGATTGCCGCTCCGGCTCTGCACTCAGGCGAACTGGTTCAGGTAATGCCAGACTATCCGTTCGAGGCCAGCCCGATTCACGCCCTGTATCCCAGCAACCGCCACCTGTCCGCCAAGGTACGCAGCTTTGTCGATTTCGTGATCGACAACATTCGTCCGAATCCACCGTGGGAAGTGGAAGTCCCCAGCGCCGACTGCGGTGAATCCACTCTGGCCACCCACTGAGCGGCTTGCACCCTGCTCGCTGACACCTTGTGAACGGTCAAAAGTGGCAACGAAAAAAGCCGGATAGCAAAACTATCCGGCAAACACAGATTTCACAGCAGTCTATGTGAATCGTGGGGAGTTAAAGCATTTCCACTGCAACAGCAGTAGCTTCACCACCACCAATACACAAGGAAGCAACGCCTTTCTTCAGACCTTGCTGCTTCAGTGCGTACAGCAGCGTGACAAGAATACGAGAGCCGCTGGAACCGATCGGATGACCCAGTGCGCAGGCACCACCGCGAACGTTCACCTTGCTGTCATCCAGGCCCATTTCATTAATGGCCAGCATGGAAACCACAGCAAACGCTTCGTTGATTTCGTACAGATCCACGTCATCCTTTGTCCAGCCCGCCTTATCCAGTGCTTTCTGGATCGCACCGATTGGCGCAATGGTGAACTCGGCAGGCAACTGGGCATGCGTGGAATGAGACACAATGCGAGCCAGAGGCTGCAGGCCACGGGCATTAGCTTCCGACTCACTCATCAGCAGCAATGCAGAACCGCCATCAGAAATGGAGCTGGAGTTTGCCGCCGTCACGGTGCCATCTTTCTTGAACGCAGGCTTCAGACCACGGATCTTGTCGATGCAGGCATTGCCTGGTTGCTCGTCGGTGTCCACCACGGTTTCACCACGACGGGTCTTGATGGTTACCGGAGTAATCTCTTCCTTGAAGTCACCGTTTTCGATCGCTGCCAACGCACGCTCCAGAGAACGAATGGCAAAATCATCCATCGCTTCACGGGTCACGTTGTAATCGTCAGCGCTCTTCTGGGCGAAAGTACCCATCAGACCACCTTCGTAGGCGTCTTCCAGACCGTCGAAGAACATGTGGTCAATCACCTGACCATGACCCATGCGCATGCCGCTACGGGCTTTTGGCAACAGGTACGGTGACTGGCTCATGCTTTCCATACCGCCTGCAACCATGACATTGGCAGAACCGGCCTTGATCTGATCGTGAGCCAGCATGACGGCTTTCATGCCAGAACCACACATTTTGTTCACTGTGGTGGCACCAGCTGCATCCGGGATGCCAGCGGCACGGGATGCCTGACGAGCCGGAGCCTGACCCAGACCAGCAGGCAGTACACAGCCCATAACCACTTCATCAACATCAGCAGCATCAATACCGGCACGTTCAACAGCGGCCTTGATGGAGGCGGCACACAGATCCGGGGAACGGACATCACTCAGAGCGCCCATCATGCCACCCATCGGGGTACGCGCGGCACTTACAATTACGACTGCATCCTGACTCATAACAATTACCTTGAATTAGTGGATTGAAACACCCAAACACAGTTTACGTTAACGTCAACCAAGGTGTAAAAAAAGAGATGAAGTATTCGGGTGCCGAAGCACCCGGGAATCGCAGATTAGCTGAAGTTCTTCTTCACGAACTTCTGGAACTCACCGACCAGACCGCCACGGAAGGCCAATACACAGACAACGAAGATCAGACCCATGATGATGTGAACGTAGTTACCCAGCTCACCACCGGACAGGTAGTTCTGAATGCCGACCACGGTGGTTGCACCAACCAGTGGGCCAAAGATGGTTCCCATGCCGCCCAGCAGCGTCATCAGTACCACTTCACCGGACATGTGCCAGTGTGCGTCAGTCAGAGACGCCAACTGGAACACCAGAGTCTTGGTCGAACCTGCCAGACCAGCCAGAGTGGCCGAAATCACAAATGCAGCCCACTTGTACTGGTTCACGTTGTAGCCCAGAGAGATGGCGCGTGGCTCATTCTCCCGAATGGCTTTCAGAATCTGGCCAAATGGCGAGTGGATGGTGCGATGGATCATCCAGAAGCCGAACAGGAAGATGGCGAAAACGAAGTAGTACATGGCCATGTTGTTGCTCAGGTCGATAAAGCCCAACAGGTGACCACGAGGAATACCCTGCATACCGTCCTCACCACCGGTAAACGGCGCCTGCAGATACAGGAAGAAGATCAGCTGTGCCAGCGCCAGGGTGACCATCGCGAAGTAAATACCTTCGCGCTTCACGGCCAGCTTGCCGTAGACCGCCCCCAGCAGACCCGCAGCGGCGGTACCTGCCAGAATCCCCAGACCTGGCGTAAGGCCCATGCTCTGAACCATATAACCGGTGATGTACCCCCCTGTCGCCAGGAAGGCTGCGTGGCCAAAAGACAGCAGGCCTACAAAGCCCAACAGCAGGTTGAAGGCGCTGGCGAACAGTGCGAAACACAGCACTTTCATCAAAAAGACCGGATAGATCACCAGAGGAGCCAACAGTCCCACAACCAGCAGCGCAATATTCAGTTTACTGATTTTCATGATGTTTCCCCTTACGTTTCTTTACCGAACAAACCGGCAGGCTTGGTCAGCAATACAATAACCATGACCGCAAAGATCACAGTGGTGGAGGCTTCTGGATAGAAGTACTTGGTCAGGCCTTCCACAACACCCATGCCAAGACCGGTGAGAATCGCCCCGCCAATGGAGCCCATGCCACCAATAACCACGATGGCGAATACCACGATCAGAATGTTGGAACCCATATCCGGCGATACGGAGTAAACCGGAGCTGCCAATACGCCAGCCAGACCGGCCAGAGCCACACCAAAACCAAAGGTCGCGGTCACAATCAGAGGAACGTTAATACCGAAGGCCTGCATCAGCGCCGGGTTCTCTGTGCCTGCACGCAGGTAAGCGCCCAGTTTGGTTTTCTCGATCATGTACCAGGTCGCGCCACACACCACCAGAGACGCTACGATGATCCAGGCACGGTAGTTGGGCAGGTACATAAATGGCAGACGGTTACCACCTTTCAGGGCTTCCGGGATGTTATAAGACAAACCCGAGGAACCGAACGCGTGGGTGAACACCCCCTGCAGTGCCAGAGCCAGACCGAAGGTCAGCAACAAACTGTAAAGGTGATCCTCGTTGGCAATCGGGCGCAGCAGATAGCGCTCCATCAATACACCGATACCGCCAACGAATAGCGGCACAACAAATAATGCAACCCAGTAGTTAATACCGAGATAATGCAGACCAAGCCAGGCACCAAAGGCCCCCAGCATGTACATTGCCCCCTGGGCAAAGTTAATAATTCTTAACAGACCGAAAATAATTGCCAGCCCCAGACTGAGCAGCGCATAGAACGAGCCATTAATCAGCCCCACCAGCAACTGGCCAAAAAGACCAAACAAATTAATATCAAACATGGTTATTTACCCTAAGCCGGATTAACTGCACAGATCCCAATCCAACCAGAACCCTTATGTTAAATGGCGCCTGGTTTATCGATTCCGGGCCGTACGAGAACAGAATATGTTTTCCGGAGACGTTACGGCCAAAGCTCATATATATGGAAGCGGTTGACAATAAAGCTCCATACACTCAAACCGGAAAATGTATTCACTTGATCAGGAATATCGAAATATCCCTGATCAGGAATAACCCGCCTTCACGCTCTCCTCCGGTTGGCAGGGCCGCATCAAGCGACCCGTGGACAGCGCCCTGGCGGTTGTCGTTATTACTTGAAGTTACACTTGTCCATCATTGGGCCGAACGCCTGGTCGCCTGGAATGACTTTTTCGATAGCAAAGATATCGTTTTCATTCTTGCGCTCTTTGGCGGTCTTGATTCGAACCTGGTACATGTCGTGAACCATACGGCCATCGGCACGCAGATAAGCGTTACGTGCGAAGAAGTCGTTTGGCTTGTTCTTCTTCATCACTTTCATCACCGCGTCGGCATCGTCAGTACCGGCTTCTTTAATGGAGTTCAGGTAGTGCATGGTCATGGAGTACGCACCAGCGTGGCCCATGGCCGGGATGTCACCGTGACGATCCATGAAACGCTTGGACCACTGACGCGTCTGCTCGTCCATATCCCAGTAGAAACCGGTGGTCAGCTTCATGCCGCCAGCGATGGCAGGATCCAGCGCCTTGGCGTTGTGAGTGAATACCAACAGACCAGCGACATCAGCGGTTTCGGTCAGGCCGAACTCGGCAGAAGTCTTCAGGGAGTTCACGAAGTCAGAACCGGCGTTGGCCAGAGCGACCACGTCAGCACCAGAAGACTGGGCCTGCAGTACATAGGAAGAGAAGTCGGTGGTACCCAGCGGAGCGCGTACAGCACCCACGACCTCACCACCGTTGTCCTTGATCACACCAGATCCCACTTTTTCCAACGCGTGACCGAAGGCGTAGTCAGCGGTGATGAAGAACCACTTTTTCTTGCCCGCATCAACCATTGGCTTAACCGTACCGTTCGCCAGAGCCACTACGTTGTAGGTCCAGTGAGCGTTGTATGGGGAACATGCCTTGGTGGTGAAGGCGTGAGATGCAGACGTAGAGATCAGAGCAATCTTCTTGGCATCGGTCAGAACCTTGGTAACGGCACCGGTCACAGAAGAGGCAACCAGACCGTTAACCGCGTCAACACCCTGGCTTTCAACCCATTCACGTACCTTGGCAGAACCAACGTCCGGCTTGTTCTGGTCGTCAGCACTGATTACCTCAATCGGCTTGCCCAGCACCTTGCCACCAAAATCTTCAACAGCCATTTGAACAGCCGTCACACAGCCAGGACCACAGATATCGGCGTATACACCACCCATATCAGCCAGGACGCCAATTTTTACCTTGCCGTCAGAAATGCCACCGGCCTGAACACCGGAAGCAGCCGCAACAGAGGCAACAACAGCACCCAGCAGGGTTTTCTTTAATGCTTTCATTTTAACTCTCCTGAAAAAGTTTTTATTTTTATTGTCGATCAAGATATGGGTATTCATGACTGCGATATCGGATTTGGTATTACCCTGTTATCCCTATTGCAGCCATAATGCCATTCCCGAATGGAATATTCGGGAAATATCCATACTTACACACCCAGATAAGTATTCAGCAGCTCGGTCTTGGACTCGAGTTCATCCTTTGCGATTTCCTCCGCGATCTGACCGTGATCCATCACATAGTGACGATCAGCAATCGGAGCCGCAAAATGGAAATTCTGTTCGACCAGCAGAATGGTCAAACCACGATTCTTCAGCTGAGTCAGCACTTCACCCAGCTTCTTGACGATAACCGGAGCCAGACCTTCGGTGATTTCATCCAGCAACAGGATATTGGCACCGGAACGCAGGATACGCGCCAGTGCCAGCATTTGCTGTTCACCACCCGACAGACGAGTACCCTGACTCATGCGACGCTCGTAGAGGTTCGGGAACAGTTCGTAAATTTCTTCTACCGACATGCCATCACTGCGAACGGTCGGTGGCAGCATCAGGTTCTCTTCAACGTTCAGGCTGGAGAAGATGCCACGCTCTTCCGGACAGAACCCCACACCCAGATGCGCAATCTTGTGCGCTGGCGTATCGATGGTTTCACTGCCATTGATGTTAATGCTGCCAGTGCGGCGACCCACCATGTTCATGATGGAACGCAGCGTGGTCGAGCGGCCAGAACCGTTACGGCCCAGCAGGGTCAACAGTTCACCCTGCATCACGTGCATATCGATGCCATGCAGAATGTGTGATTCGCCGTAAAAAGCGTGCAGGTCGCTGATGCGCAGTTTTTCGTTACCGGATGGGCTCATGCCGTTTTCTCCTCGGATGCAGCTTCCTGATTGGCGGCTTGTTCTTCAACTTCGTCAGCGGCCACACCCAGATAGGCTTCCTTGACGCGCGGATCAGCCGATACCGTTTCGTAGTTGCCTTCCGTGAGGATGGCACCGCGCTGCAGTACCGTGATCTTGTCAGCCAGCTTGGATACTACGTGCAGGTTGTGCTCAACCATCAGGATGGTGCGATCCTTGGCGACTTGCAGAATAAGATCAGCGACCATGTCGACATCTTCATGACCCATGCCCTGGGTTGGCTCATCCAGTAGCATCAGTTCTGGATCCAGCGCCAGTGTGGTCGCGATTTCCAGCGCGCGCTTGCGGCCATAAGGCTGGTCGACGGTGATGGAGTTGGCGTGATCCTGCAGACCAACGGACTCCAGCAGCTCCATGGCACGGCCATTGAGCTTGTCGAGGATTTTTTCCGATTTCCAGAAATGGAAGCTGTTGCCTTCCTTGCGTTGCAAGGCAACCCGGACGTTTTCCAGCACCGTCAGATGTGGGAACACCGCAGAAATCTGAAACGAACGCACGACACCCTGGTTGGCGATCTCAGCCGATCGCATCTGGGTGATATCGTTGCCGTTGAACATGATTTTGCCTGATGTCGGAATCAGGAATTTGGTCAGCAGATTGAAAACGGTGGTCTTGCCGGCACCGTTTGGCCCTATCAACGCATGGATAGTGCCCCGCTCAACATTGAGGTTTACATTGTCGACCGCAGTGAAGCCTTTGAACTCCTTCACCAGGTCAGTCGTTTGCAGAACGTAATCAACACTCATGCAGATCCGAGCCTCGCATTGTTATTTTTATTTGGGCAGTTGTACTGCTCTGGATTGGACGCCTGTACCGGCGATGTTGAAACAAACCTAACAATCAAAACTAAGGGAAGCCAAGTACTACTTTAGTCTAAAAAATTAGTGAAAACCCCTACGATTTCAGAAAAACTCTGCAATTTCAGCGGGTTAGCTACCCAACTCGACCAAAGAACAAAGTAAAGGACTTCCCTGATTGATCTTTACGTAAACGTCAACTTTGGTTAATCTCGAAACTCAACCAGAAGAGAGAACAATGAACGCCAGAAAAACCTACTCCATCAGCGAACTGTCACGTGAATTCGATGTGACCACTCGCAGCATTCGCTTCTACGAGGATCAGAACCTGCTGTTCCCTTCCCGACGCGGGCAAACCCGTGTCTACAGCAGCCAGGATCGTGTCCGTCTGAAGCTGATACTGCGCGGCAAGCGTCTGGGCTTTTCGCTGGCAGAAACGCGTGAATTGTTCGAGCTCTGGGATGAGACCGCCAGCGGCAGCGAAAAGCAGTTAAACCTGCTGCTGGTCAAGATTGCAGAAAAACGGGCTGAACTGGAGCAACAGCTCAACGACATTGCCATGATCCAACTGGAGCTGGACAGTGCCGAAGCCCGCTGTAGAGAAACACTGGCAGACCTCACCAATGGTCAGCCAGCCAAAAAACAACAACAGACCGAGTAAGGCCGCTGTCTGCGCGGGTCGCAGGCCGACAGGCAGCTCTGACTTCGACGACCAACGGGTGACCCTATGATTTCACAATACTCAGGATTGAACTTCGGACTGGGCGAAACCATCGACATGCTGCGCGAGCAGATCAACAGCTTCGCCGCTCAGGAAATTGCGCCACGCGCAGAAGAGATCGACCAGAAAAATGAGTTCCCAAACGATTTGTGGCGCAAGTTTGGCGACATGGGATTGCTGGGTATTACCGTTAAGGAAGAATACGGCGGTGTTGAGATGGGCTACCTGGCTCACGTCATCGCCATGGAAGAAATCAGCCGTGCATCCGCCTCTGTTGGCTTGTCCTACGGCGCACACTCCAACCTGTGTGTGAACCAGATTCACCGCAACGGCAACGAAGAGCAAAAGCAGAAGTACCTGCCCAAGCTGATCAGCGGTGAGCACATTGGCGCACTGGCGATGTCCGAGCCAAACGCCGGTTCCGACGTGGTGTCCATGAAGCTGCATGCGCGTGACAACGGCGACCACTACCTGCTGAACGGCAACAAGATGTGGATCACCAACGGCCCGGACGCCAACACCTACGTGATCTACGCCAAAACCGACGTCAAGGCAGGCCCGAAAGGCATCACTGCGTTCATCGTTGAACGTGACTTCCCAGGTTTCTCCCGTCACCAGAAGCTCGACAAGCTGGGCATGCGCGGTTCCAACACCTGTGAACTGGTGTTTGAAGACTGCCCGGTACCGAAGGAAAACATCCTCGGTGAACTGAACGGTGGCGTAAAAGTCCTGATGTCCGGCCTCGACTATGAGCGCCTGGTACTGTCCGGTGGCCCTCTGGGCATCATGGAAGCCGCGATGGACATCGTGATTCCTTACATCCGCGACCGCAAACAGTTTGGTCAGGCCATTGGTGAGTTCGAGCTGGTACAGGGCAAGGTCGCCGACATGTACTCCATCATGAACGCCTCCAAAGCCTACGTTTACATGGCCGCTCAGGCTGCCGTACGTGGCGAAGCGTCTCGCAAGGACGCCGCTGGCTGCATCCTCTACACCGCTGAAATGGCCACCAAGATTGCTCTGGACGCGATTCAGCTGCTGGGCGGCAACGGCTACATCAACGAGTTCCCGACTGGCCGTCTGCTGCGTGATGCCAAGCTGTATGAAATCGGTGCAGGCACCTCCGAAATCCGCCGTATGTTGATTGGCCGCGAACTGTTCCTGAACAAGTAACACGCGCCGCCACAGACCTGGACTGCTGCTCAGTCACCGAGCCGCCGGGTCTGATATCCGGGAGTTGCCGCTCTGGCACTCCCCCGACTCGAATAACAACAGGGGATCAGGATATGCCAATCCTACAGAGCAAGATCAATCCGCGCGCGGAAGATTTCAAGGCCAACCATGACGCCATGGCAGAAGCCGTTGCCGACCTGCACGACAAGATCAAAACCATCGAACAGGGCGGTGGCCCAAAATATCAGGAACGCCACCTGTCACGCGGCAAACTGCTGCCACGCGAACGTATCAATGCCTTGCTGGACGAAGGCGCACCCTTTATAGAACTGTGTCAACTGGCCGCCTATAAAGTGTATGACGACGACATTCCAGCTGCAGGCGTGATTGCCGGTGTTGGCCGTGTCAGCGGTCAGGAATGCATGATCATCGCCAACGATGCCACGGTGAAAGGCGGTACCTACTTCCCGCTGACCGTGAAAAAGCACTTGCGCGCCCAGGAAATCGCCGAGCAGAACCACCTGCCGTGTATCTATCTGGTCGACTCCGGCGGTGCCAACCTGCCGCAGCAAGACGACGTATTCCCGGATCGTGATCACTTCGGTCGCATCTTCTACAACCAGGCTCGTATGTCCGCCAAGGGCATCCCGCAAATCGCGGTTGTGATGGGTCTGTGTACCGCTGGCGGTGCGTACGTACCGGCCATGGCGGACGAATCCATCATCGTACGTAACCAGGGCACCATTTTCCTGGCTGGCCCGCCGCTGGTAAAAGCCGCGACCGGTGAAGTGGTTTCCGCTGAAGACCTCGGTGGTGCCGACGTGCACTGTAAAGTCTCCGGTGTGGCCGACCACTACGCCGAGAACGACGCCCACGCGTTGCAGATTGCCCGCACCTGTGTCGCCAACCTGAACCGCAAGAAGAACCTCGGCGACCTCAACGTTCGTGAGCCAAAAGCGCCGCTTTACGACGCCGATGAAATCTACGGCATCGTCGGCACCGATCTGAAGAAGCCGTTCGACGTGCGCGAAATCATCGCCCGTATCGTCGATGGCTCCGAATTCGACGAATTCAAAAAGCTCTACGGCACCACGCTGGTCACCGGTTTTGCCCATATCCACGGCTACCCGGTTGGCATCGTTGCCAACAACGGCATCCTGTTCAGTGACTCGGCCCAGAAAGGCGCGCACTTCATCGAACTGTGCTGTCAGCGCAAGATTCCACTGCTGTTCCTGCAAAACATCACCGGCTTCATGGTGGGTCAGAAGACCGAATCCGAAGGTATCGCCAAGCACGGTGCCAAGATGGTAACCGCCGTGGCCTGTGCCGACGTGCCCAAGCTGACCGTACTGATCGGTGGTTCTTTCGGTGCCGGTAACTACGGCATGTGTGGCCGTGCCTACAGCCCGAACTTCCTGTGGATGTGGCCAAACGCCCGTATCTCTGTGATGGGTGGCGAACAGGCGGCTGGCGTACTGGCGACCGTGCGCCGTGACAACATGGAGCGCAAGGGTCAGGAATGGTCATCGGAAGAAGAAGCCGAATTCAAGAAGCCGATTGTTGACCTCTACGAGCACCAGGGTCACCCCTACTACGCCAGTGCGCGTCTGTGGGACGACGGCGTGATCGATCCGGCTCAAACCCGCGAAGTCATCGCCATGGGTCTGGCCGCCTCACTGAACAAACCGATTGGTGAAACCAAGTTCGGCGTGTTCCGGATGTAAGGAGGCAGTCATGACCGCAAATACTTCAACCTCGCCAGCAGCCACCGAACAGGTGTTGCTGGAACAGGATCAGAACGGCATCGCCCAACTGATCATCAATCGCCCTGAAGTCCACAATGCTTTCGATGACAGCGTGATCGAACAGCTGATCGGCAAGCTCGAAGCCGTCGATCAGGACAACAGCGTGCGGGTACTGGTACTGCGCTCCAACGGCAAGAACTTCTCTGCCGGTGCCGATCTCGGCTGGATGAAGCGCATGGCCCAGAACAGCCATCAGGAAAACATGGAAGACGCCGGTCGTCTTGCGCGCCTGATGGAAGTGCTGAACAACCTGTCCAAGCCAACCATCGGTCTGGTGCAGGGTGCCGCCTACGGCGGTGCCGTGGGTCTGGCGGCCTGCTGCGACATCGTGATCGCCACCGAGAGCAGCCAGTTCTGCCTCAGTGAGGTCAAGATCGGCCTGATTCCGGCCGTGATCAGCCCTTACGTTGTGCGTGCCATTGGCGAGCGCCAGTCACGTCGTTACTTCCTCACCGCCGAAGCCTTCAGTGCCGCCGAAGCACGTGAGTTCGGTCTGGTACACGACATCGTGCCCAGCGCCGATTTGCTCGACGACGCCTGCAACCGCTTTATCAAGCAACTGCGTCGTAACAGTCCGCAAGCCATGAACGCGGCCAAAGCGCTGATCTTCGCGGTCAGCAGCAAGGTAATAGAGCAGCCGGTTATTGAAGACACCGCTCGCCGCATTGCCGACATCCGCGTCAGCGACGAAGGCCAGGAAGGACTCGGTTCTTTCCTTGAGAAGCGCAAGCCAAACTGGATTCAGGAGTAAGCGACCATGTTCAACAAGATTCTTATTGCGAACCGTGGCGATCAGCTGGCCTGCCAGCTCAAGGCGAAGCCAAATTGCTTGGCCACGCACTTCGTGCGTGGTGGCGAATTCGACACGGAGAACCACGATGTTTAATAAAATTTTGATTGCAAACCGTGGCGAAATCGCTTGCCGCGTTATCCAGACGGCACACCGTATGGGTATCAAGTGTGTCGCTGTCTATTCAGAAGCCGATGCCAACGCTCGCCATGTCGCCATGGCCGATGAAGCCTTCCTGCTCGGCCCTGCGCCAAGCGCCGAGAGCTACCTGCGTGCTGACAAGATCATCGAGATCTGCAAGCTGTCCGGCGCTCAGGCGGTGCATCCGGGTTACGGTTTCCTGTCTGAAAACACCGGCTTTGCCGAAGCTCTGGAAGCCAACGGCATCACCTTTATTGGCCCGCCGTCTTCTGCGATTGCTTCCATGGGTTCCAAGGCCGCCGCGAAAGAGATCATGTCACACGCTGACGTGCCTCTGGTGCCTGGCTACCACGGCGATGATCAGGAGCCTGCGCTGCTGAAAGCCGAGTCGGAAAAGTGCGGCTACCCGCAGTTGCTGAAAGCCGTCGCCGGTGGCGGCGGTAAAGGCATGCGCGTGGTTGAGTCTCTGGACGAGTTTGACGAAGCTCTGGTTTCCGCTTGCCGTGAAGCCCAGAACGCCTTCGGTAACCCGGACATGCTGATCGAACGCTACCTGACCCAACCGCGTCACGTTGAAATCCAGGTGTTCTGCGACAAGCACGGCAACGGCATCTATCTGGCCGAACGTGACTGCTCGGTGCAGCGTCGTCACCAGAAAGTGATCGAGGAAGCGCCAGCTCCGGGTCTGTCTGATGAAACCCGCAGGGCCATGGGTGAAGCCGCGGTTCGTGCCGCTCAGGCGATCGACTACGTCGGTGCCGGTACGGTGGAATTCCTCTACGACGTTGACGGCTCCTTCTACTTCATGGAGATGAACACCCGTCTGCAGGTCGAACACCCGGTAACCGAAATGATCACCGGACTGGATCTGGTGGAATGGCAGATTCGCATTGCCGACGGTTCCGAGCTGCCGATGCAGCAGGAGCAGCTGACCCTGCGCGGTCACGCTCTGGAAGCGCGTATCTACGCCGAAGACCCGGACAACGACTTCCTGCCCGCTACCGGTACCCTGAAGTACCTGCGCACGCCGGCTGAAAACGCTCACGTGCGTGTTGATACCGGCGTCATCGAAGGCGACGAAGTCAGCATCTATTACGATCCAATGATCGCCAAGCTGATCGTCTGGGACGAAAACCGCGAAGCGGCCATCAACCGCATGGTGCAGGCGCTGGAGGATTACCGCATCGCCGGTATGACCACCAACACCCGCTTCCTGCGCAATCTGGCGGATGCGGCACCGTTCCGTAATCAGGAACTGGACACCGGCTTTATCGAGAAGCACCGCGAGTTGCTGTTCGCTCCGGCGCGTCTGAACCCACAGCATTGTCTGG
Organism: Oceanospirillaceae bacterium; assembly: GCA_002723385.1. Taxonomy (GTDB): domain Bacteria; phylum Pseudomonadota; class Gammaproteobacteria; order Pseudomonadales; family Oceanobacteraceae; genus Oceanobacter. Next base: position 23,305 of record PBNY01000043.1, read on the forward strand.
TGCTGGCAGCGGTCTGGTTCCTGGAATCATCCCGCGCCAACAACAGCATTCTGGGCGATGCCTGCTCACCGTTCTCCGGTCAGAACGGCTGGCGTCTGAACCTGCAATACGCTCGTCCAATGACGCTGATCGAAGGTACAGAAGACAACTCGCACGCACTGAGCATTCTGGAAAATCAGGGCCAGTACGAAATCACGCTGGACGACGCGACCTACCGCGTGTCTGCCGAGCTGGCTGGTGACGACACCCTGCGCGCCGTGGTGAACGGCCACCGCCTGACCGTTCACTGCCATCAGGATGGCGACAACCTGACGCTGTTCCACGAAGGCGAGCAGTTCGTATGCCGTCAACATCGTGACACCTTTACCGAATCCGAACAGTCTGGCGATGCGTCTCTGGCCGCCCCGATGAACGGTTCTGTGGTCGCAGTACTGGTGGAGAAAGGTCAGCAGGTCAGCGAAGGCGAGACACTGGTGATCATGGAAGCCATGAAGATGGAACACAGCATCAGTGCGCCGTACGACGGTGTCGTGGGTGAGATCTTCTTCGCCCAGGGTGATCTGGTCGACGAAGGCGCGGAGCTGGTTGCTCTGGATGCTGCAGACCGTGCGGCGGAGGGCGAGTAATGGCGATGCCGGACTCACTCCCAAAGTCTGTCCGCATTGTGGAGGTCGGTCCTCGTGACGGCCTCCAGAATGAGCCAGGCGACATCATCCCGACCGCCGTCAAGGTCGAACTGATCAATCGTCTCGCTGATGCCGGACTCAGCTACGTCGAATCCGCCAGCTTTGTGTCACCCAAATGGGTACCGCAAATGGGCGATGCCACCGACGTGATGCAAACCATCGAACGCAAGCCCGGCGTTACCTACGCTGCCCTGACCCCCAATCTCAAGGGGCTGGAAGGTGCAATCGCCGCCGGTGCCGACGAAGTGGCGGTGTTTGGTGCCGCTTCAGAAGCCTTCACGCAGAAGAACATCAACTGTTCGATCAAGGAAAGTCTTGAGCGCTTTGTGCCCGTGATCGAGCGCGCCCGTGAAGCCAACATCCGGGTGCGCGGTTACGTCTCCACCGTGATGGGCTGCCCCTACGAAGGGGATATTGCTCCGGCACAGGTCGCCAGTGTCTGTCGTGACCTGTTCGACATGGGCTGCTACGAGATCTCGCTGGGCGACACCATCGGTGTCGGTACCCCCATCAAGGCCAAGAAGATGCTGGAAGCCGTTGCGGCGGAAATTCCGGTTGAAAAGCTGGCCGCGCATTTCCACGATACCTACGGACAGGCGTTAGCGAACCTGTATTCGGTGATCGAAGAAGGCGTGGCGGTAGTCGACACCTCGGTGGCCGGTCTGGGCGGTTGTCCCTACGCCAAAGGCGCTTCCGGCAACGTCGCCACAGAAGACGTGCTGTACATGCTGAACGGGCTGGGCATCGAGACCGGTGTGGATCTGAACAAGCTGGTGCAAACCAGCCACTGGATCACCGCACAACTGGGCCGCGCCAACGGCTCCAAGGTCGCACTGGCAGTCGGCTGCGAATAAACCGGTACACGGCGGTTGTTCGACACCCGGGCAACCGCAACAGGACAACAACCTGATAACAACAATAACAACGGGGAAACCATCATGAGTTCACAACCCAAATACGTCACCGCGCTGGATCTGCCCATTCCGGAACGTGAGCAGTTGCCAGAAGAGTTTCAGAAATACTTTGCCGTCTGCGATGAAAAGCTCGGCATGGTGCCCAATGTTCTGAGCGCTTACAGCCAGAACGCCGCCCAGCTGGACGTCTTCTCACGGTTCTACAACGAGCTGATGTTCGGAGAAAGCGGCCTGACAACGCTGGAAAAGGAAATGATCGCCGTAGCGGTATCGTCCTCCAACGCCTGCTTCTACTGCCAGGTCGCCCACGGTGCCGCCGTGCGCGAGTACTCCGGTGAACCGGAGCTTGGAGAACTGATGGTGATGAATTACCGCGTCGCCGAACTCTCCGAGCGCCATCGCGCCATGCTCGATTTCGCCGTCAAGCTGACCGAAACCCCGAACACCATCGTCGAATCCGATCGCCAGGCACTCAGAGACACCGGATTCAGTGATCAGGACATCTGGGACATCGCCAATGTGGCCGGTTTCTACAACATGACCAACCGCGTCGCCAGTGCGGTGGATATGCAACCGAACCCCGAATATCACGCCATGCATCGTTGATCGCAGGCAAAGGAACAACCAACCGATTCAGCGTCCCGGAAGTCCGCCATCTCCGGGGAACCTGTGGAAACAAAAATAACAGTCCAATGACAGGGTAAATATCATGACAAACAAACAGCCCAGCTATACCAGCGGCATCAGCACTACCCCACTGATTGGCATGACCATCGGTGACAAGTTTGACGAAATTGCCGCCCGTTACCCCGACAACGACGCTCTGATCGTGCGCCATCAGGGCCTGCGTTACACCTACGCCGAACTCAAGGAAGCCGTCGATCAGGCTGCGCGCGCTTTCCTCGCCGTTGGCGTCAAACGTGGCCAGCGTGTCGGTATGTGGTCGCCGAACTGCGCCCAGTGGACGATTACCCAGTTCGCCACCGCCAAAATCGGGGCCATTCTGGTGAACATCAACCCGGCCTACCGTCTGCATGAGCTGGAATACGCCATGAACCAGTCGGAAGCGGCCTACCTTGTCACTGCTGACAGTTTCAAAAGCTCCAACTACACCGAGATGCTGTACGAGCTGGCACCGGAACTGAAAGACTGTGCACCGGGCGAATTGAACTCCGGCGCCCTGCCCAACCTGAAAGGCGTGATCAACCTGGCTGACACCCGGTACGACGGCATGATGCGCTGGGACGACTTCGTCGCCCGTGGCAGCGAAGTAACGGCTGATCAGCTGGCCGACGCTCAGGCCGAACTGCAATTCGATGACCCGATCAACATCCAGTACACCTCCGGTACCACCGGCTTCCCGAAAGGTGCGGCGCTGTCTCACCACAACATCCTGAACAACGGTTTCTTCGTTGCCGAGAGCATGAACTTTACCGATCAGGATCGTCTGGTGATTCCGGTGCCTCTGTACCACTGCTTCGGCATGGTGATGGGTAACCTGGGCTGCGTGACTCACGGTGCGACCATGATCTATCCGGGTGAAGGTTTCGAGCCACAAAGTGTTCTGGAAGCCGTCGCCGAAGAACGCGCCACCGCCCTGTACGGTGTACCGACCATGTTCATCGCCGAGATGGAACATCCGGGCTTTGAAGAGTACGACGTGTCCACTCTGCGCACCGGCATCATGGCAGGCTCCATCTGCCCGGCAGAAGTGATGAAAGCGGTCAACTCCAAGCTGAACATGAAAGAAGTCCAGATCGCTTACGGCATGACAGAAACCAGCCCGGTTTCTACCCAGACTGCAGCGGACGACCCGTTCGAGAAGCGTGTTACCACCGTAGGCCGTACCCAGCCACATCTGGAAACCAAGATCGTTGATCCGGCCACCGGCGGCGTGGTACTGCGCGGCGAAGTCGGAGAGCTGTGCACCCGTGGCTACAGCGTAATGCTGAAGTACTGGAATAACCCGGAAGCTACCGCAGGCTCCATCGACGAAGCAGGCTGGATGCACACGGGTGACCTGGCCACCATGGACGAAGAAGGCTACATCCAGATCGTGGGCCGAATCAAAGACATGGTGATCCGTGGCGGCGAGAACGTCTATCCAAAGGAAATTGAAGAATTCCTCTACACCCACCCGTCCATCTCCGATGTACAGGTAACCGGCGTACCGGACAAGAAATTCGGTGAGGAACTGATCGCCTGGGTGAAACTGGTACCGGGTACCGACGAAGTGACTGAAGATGACCTGCGCGCGTTCTGCAAAGGCCAGATTACTCACTTCAAGATTCCACGCTACTTCAAGTTCGTGGATGAATTCCCGATGACCGTGACCGGCAAGATCCAGAAGTTCAAGATGCGTGAAATCTCCATCAAGGAGCTGGGTCTGGAAAGCGAGAAGTAACCTCCAGCCAAACGGGCGGGGACAGGGCCCCGCCCCTACAACCATGTGTATACCGATTTCATACCGTCGGCACGTATCCATTCCGTAGGGGCAGCACCCCGTGGCTGCCCGTTGCAAAACATCACATCGGGCGGGGGCAGGGCCCCGCCCCTACAACGTGCATACCGATTTCACACCGTCTGCGCGTACCAATGCCATTCCGTAGGGTCAGCACCCTGCGACTGCCCGTTGCAATACATCACACCGGGCGGGGACAGGGCCCCGCCCCTACAACCATGTGCATACCGATTTCACACCGTCGGCGCGTACCAATGCCATTCCGTAGGGGCAGCACCCCGTGGCTGCCCGTTGCAATACATCACACCGTGCGGGGACAGGGCCCCGGCCCTACAACCGTGTGCATACCGAT
>PBNY01000044.1 GCA_002723385.1 Oceanospirillaceae bacterium
AAGATCGCCAAAGAGCCGATCTCCATGGAAACCCCGATTGGTGACGATGAAGATTCACATCTGGGCGATTTCATTGAAGACACCCAGTCCGAGTCTCCAATGGACACTGCTACCACCGACGGCCTGACCGACGCCACCCGCTCGGTACTATCTGGCCTGACCGCCAGAGAAGCCAAGGTACTGCGCATGCGTTTCGGTATCGACATGAACACCGACCACACACTGGAAGAAGTGGGCAAACAGTTCGACGTAACTCGTGAGCGTATCCGTCAGATCGAAGCCAAGGCACTGCGCAAACTGCGTCACCCAAGCCGCTCCGATCACCTGCGCAGCTTTATCGACGAGTAATCATCACTCGCCTTCCGGCAGCAGCCTAAAATAACAAAACCGGCCATTGAGCCGGTTTTGTCTTTTATGCGTCAAATTTCAAGCCTACTCTAGCCACCTATCATTAGTCAGCGTATAATCAGCGTCCTTCTTTGGGGGCCTGTAGCTCAGCTGGTTAGAGCAGTCGACTCATAATCGATTGGTCCACGGTTCAAGTCCGTGCAGGCCCACCACCCCTCTGTATCACACTTCCCGATTCTGTTTTCTCAAACGATCCCGAAACCTGTCTTTTGCCAGCGCCTGCATGTCCGTTACGGTGTCTCGCTCGTCAACAATCTCCCGTCCCAACAGGGTTTCTATCGAATCTTCCAATGTGACGATTCCAGCGATTTGGCCAAACTCATCTTCAACCAGAAACAGGTGTTTGCGCCGTTTAATAAAGAGATCAAGCAGCTTTTGTACGGACAGTTTTTTCGATACCCGAAACACCGGCTTCGCCAAACCTGAAATCGGTTCATCTTCCTTGCCATTTAGAAAAGCCTCATACAGATCAACCAGAAGTACTTTCCCACACAGGTTGTCGGTGCTTTCCCGGTAGACAGGTATTCGACTGAAACGTCGCGTATTCGGGTCATCAAGCGCATCTTTTACAGTCAGGGATTCATCCAGCATATGCACCACAGAACGCGGAGTCAGAATTTCTTCAGCCTTCACATTGCGAAGATTCAACAAATTCGACAAGTAGGTGTTTTCCTGCGGAAATAACACCCCTTCCTTGTGGCACAGAGAGGCCAGGGCGATGATTTCCTCGCGGGTTATCTCATTTTCCTTGTGCTTGCTGAACAATCGGGTCAGACGCGTCGATACCCACACCATGGGGTATACAAGCTTCACCAGAATCAGAATCAGTAACGCCGCTGGCGCCGCCAGTTGCTGCCAAAACGTGGCTCCCAGTGTTTTGGGGATAATTTCAGAGACGTAGAGAATAATGAGCGTCAGTATGACGGCAATCAGGGTTTCCCATTCCGGGCCGAAAACCTGCAACGCCTGAGATCCAACACCGGCTGCACCCATGGTATGGGCAAAGGTATTGAGGATCAGGATACTCGAAAGCGACTCGTCCATTCGGCCCTTGATCTTGACCAGCCGGGCGCCAATCAGAGGCCGTGTCTGCTGCATCTTCTCGATATAACTGGGCGTCATCGAGAGCAAGACCGCCTCAAGAATAGAGCACAGAAAAGAGACACCAATGGCGATGGCCAGGTAAATCAACAACAGAGTCATAAATTAACGAACCTCTTTCCTGTTTTGCTTCGTAGTCATATTGGAAACCGGGTATAACTCATACAGGTTCGGTTCAGAGACATCGTCTGAAGGGTTGAGGTCTGTGTATCCGATGAGAATGGCCTCAAAGGAAACATTGATGAGATTGTGTGCTCAAGATCGGGGCGTATAACCCATCGGAATGGGTCGTCAAAGAGAGCAAAGCAAGCGCTTGCACGTCAGTCAAGAAAACGGCGCAGAAAAGACCACATGCGTGTGGGCGTAGCTCCTCCTATCCAGAGGAGCCGGTCGGTAGATCAATATTACTGAATCACACTTCCACCACGACCTTGCCGATGGCCTGTCCGCTGGTGAGTCGATCATAGGCAGCGCCAACTTCGGTTAGTCCAAACTGCTGTTCGTCCAATAGTGGCTTCAACGCACCGGCATCAGCAATCTGCGCCAGTCGGGCAAGAATCTCACCGTGTTCTGCACGTTTGACGTTGTGCAGCATCGGAATCAGCATAAAGACAACGTGGATCGACAGCCCCTTGAAGTGCGCTGGTGTCAGGTCGAGTTCCAGCAGGGATACCGTGGTCACGACCTGTCCGTTCAGGGCCGCTGCTTCGAAGGAGTTGCTCATGTTGGCACCACCAACGGAGTCGTACACCACGTCGAATCCTGCACCTTGCGTGTGCTTCTGGACGTAATCGGCAACGCTTTCTTCACGATAATTAATCGCCGTTGCGCCGTAGCCTTCAACGATAGCGGCCTGTTTGTCGGCACTGACGGTGGTGAAGACATCAGCCCCCAGATGCCTGGCCAGTTGTACGGCGACATGACCCACACCACCGGTACCGCCATGCACCAGAACCTTCTGGCCATCGTGAGCACCGGCACGCTGCAAGCCTTCGTAGGCGGTGATGCCCACCAACGGCAAGGCCGCCGCTTCGCGCATGGAGAGGGTCTTTGGCTTGTGGGCGATCAGATTGGCATCGGCCAGCGTGTATTCCGCCAGTGCCCCTTGCAGATCAACCATGCCGCCTGCACAACCATACACTTCGTCTCCCACCGCAAACTGGCTGACGCCTTCGCCTACGGCTTCTACCGTACCGGCGAAGTCCATGCCCAGCACCGCAGGCAAGTCGGGAGACAAGGGCAGGTTCTCCTGTCCCAGCTGGCGAATCATGGTATCGACGGTGTTGACGCTGGTAGCGGCAACGCGCAGCAGCACATTACCGGCCTTGATTTCAGGGGTGGCCAGCTCAGCCGCCTGGAACTCGGCGTTGTCGCCGTATTCGGTCAGAATCATCGCTTTCATTCGGGATCTCCAGAACAAGAGTTAAGTTGCCCCAACGATATAATCCCGACGAGATATATAAACCGATCAATATCCGATTCAGTTTTCGAGTTTTATAAATAATGACTAATCCCGATGTTGCGGATCAGCGCTCCCAAACCGGTGGTTCACCAATCTTTTCCAGCAGGAAGTCGATGAATACCCGTACTTTGGCGGTCAGTACATTGGATTTGGGATACACCAGCCAGATAGCAGAATCATCCGCCACTTCGTAGTCCGGCAGCACCCGCACCAGTGATCCCGCCATCAACTCCTTGTGCACGCTCCAACGGGAGTTCATGGAAATCCCGGCTCCGGCAATGGTGGCCATGCGAACACTGGCACCGTCATCACACACCATTCGACTGGTGGCCCCTTGCGGCGGAAACACCCCCTCTGGCTGGCCTTCCCCTGCGATCAGCTTGCGCGCATTACCGCTGGCAAAGGCCAGTATTTGATGCTTTGCCAACTCATCCAGACTGTTCGGCGTACCGAATGCTTTCAGGTAGGCCGGAGATGCGCACAGAATGCGTTGGTCGTCGGCCAGTTTTCGGGCTCTGAGGCCACTGTCTTCAATGGCGTAATTGCGCAGCGCCAGATCAAACCCGCCTTCAATCAGATTCATCTGGGTATCGGAAAAGCGCAGCTCCAGATTGACATCGGGATAACGCTCCAGAAACTCCGGCAGCAACGGCGCAATGTACAATTGGGCATAGGTACTGGAGGCGGCAAAACGCAGCGTGCCCTTGACGACCTTGCTGCCATGGCCCAACGCGGCCCTGGCGGCATCTTCCTGCGCCAGAATCTCGCGGGCGAATGGCAGAAACTCGGCCCCTTCCAGAGACAGCGAAACCTTGCGGGTCGAGCGGTGCAGCAAATCAGCGCCAACCTGATTTTCCAGCTTGGCCAGACGCGCACTGGCCACCGCCGGAGCCAACCCCAGTTGCCGCCCGGCACCACTGATATTGAGCATGTCAGCGGCCATTACAAACAATCGAATCGCGTCGGTATCCACGGTGTTATATCCAAAATGCGAAAGCTCAAATCAGTATGAGCTTCTTTAGCTGCAAGAAGAAGATACCCCCCAGAACATGGGGGTCATACCCCCACACGGCATCGTTAGACTGCCTTGGTGATATCAACGAGGCATCCATTATGAAAACCGTCATTCACATGCTGATTGCGACCAGCCTGCTCGTCGCGACCAGTGTGTTCTCCAATACCTGGTCACTCAGCGGCATGATCGAAGGTGAGCTGATTCCGACTCTGCACAAGCAGAGCCAATACGACTTCTCCAACTTGCGCGGAGAACAGTTACGCAAAGCGCCGCAGGGAACCATGTGGGATTCCAACTACCGCCCAAGTGGCCCACAAACACCCTTTCTGGGCACTGTCACCGAGATGACGCAGGAGAAAAACTGGGTCTGGTCCGTCACGTTGCCGGTTGGTGGCGAAGGCATCGATGTGTTCAATACCATCGTCGGCTCATTTGCGACGCACTACGACAAGCGCTTTGGTGGTCTGGGCTGGAAAGCTTCAACCTGGGGCGGGCCAGGGCAAGCGAATCACGGGGTGTCGTGGGAAGAATGTCCGACTCCGGGCAAGGGCCGTAATATTCTGCTGCAACGCATTCCGGGGTCTTCCAACAGCAAGGTTGTGATCCAGTTTATCCGCTATTTCGACAAGACCTGCTAGACCCGGCCAGCCAGAATTCGCGTCAGAGCTCAGCTCGCCGCCGCTCCAGACCGGCGAAAACCTGCGCAGGCACCTCCGCCAAAACACCAGATAATGGCCATGGACCGGCTATCAATTCCCGAAACACCGGGTACAGTATTCACCACTTTTTTCGCACACCTTGACAGGCGGATTTGCACTGCTCTATGGACAGCCTCAACCCCATTCCCCAGGTTCGATTCAACTACCACAAAACCGGGCAGGCCGAGCTGGAACTGATCGGGCTGGAACAACTGTGGCAGCTGGCTGAATCCGGCCAGCACAATCCCTGCAGTCCACACCGGGTCGGCTTTTTCAATCTGATTATTGTGGAATCCGGCTGCGGCGAGCACATGCTCGATTTCCAGAATGTGCCTTTTGAAGCGGGCAGCGTATTGTTTGTCCAGCGCGAACAAGTGCATGCCTTTGATCTGTCCAGTCACCCACAAGGCAAGGTGCTGCTGTTTACCCAGGCGTTTCTGGATCAGGTACACGCCAATATGCGCCTGCCCAACTTCACCCCCACGCATTTGAATCGCCAGCATGTCCCGGTGATTCAGCTGGATGCCGTGCACAAGCTGCGCTGCGGTCGCCTGTTGCAGGAACTGACGGAGGAAGTATCGTCCCCGAACACCGATCCACTGTTAGTGATGTATCTGTTTTGCTCTCTGTCGCTGCTGCTCAATCGCTTGCGCCCCGAGCAGCATCAGCAACAACTGTCGGATGCCCAAAGCCTGCTGCTGGCGCGCTTCTTCGATCAGCTGCAAGCCAACTTTGATCGCGTCCGGGACGCCAACTGGTACGCCAGCCAGGTAAATACCACCTATAAAACTCTCAACAAGATCTGCAAACTGGCAACCCAACTCACCGCCAAACAACTGATCGACGCCTACACCATCATTGAAATCAAACGCCGCCTGGTGGTCAGTCAGGTCACGTCACAACACATTGCCTACGAGCTTGGCTTTGAGGATGTCAGTAATTTCAACAAGTACTTTCGCAATCAAACCGGCATGACACCAGGGCAGTTTCGAAAGCACCACACTCAGCCCTGACGAACAGGGTTCGATATTGACCATTTTTTCGCCCGTATCCACTCTGATCGCACAACCCGTTGCTCTTTAACCTTGTCTGCAAATCAACACACCGATCCCCTCAGACAGAAGAGAGAAACGATTATGAAAACCTCACTGGCTCAATTTTTTCGTCGCGGTCTGCTGGCCGCGGGTATCGCTGGCATCTCGGCCTGTACGGGTATGAGTGCCGACGCAGACGCTGGCAGCATTTCCGTTTCCAATAAAGAAAAAGTCGCCCAGCTGCTGACCAGCATCGAAACCGGCGATCAAGCACCCGTTGCCTACATCAACCCGGAGCAATACACCCAGCACAACCTCGCCGTGGCCGATGGTCTGGCAGGCTTCGGAGAAGTCCTGGGCCTGTTGCCGGAAGGCAGTGCCAAAGCCAGCGTCAGACGTGTATTTCAGGATGGTGACTACGTCTTCGCCCATACCGAGTACAACTTCTTTGGTCCCAAGGTCGGCTTTGACGTGTTCCGCTTCGAGAACGGCAAAATCGTTGAACACTGGGATAACCTGCAGGAATTGGCACCGGCCAACGCCAGTGGCCGCACTCAGCTGGATGGCCCAACCACCGCCAGCGATCTCGCTAACACAGAAGCCAACAAGACACTGGTGGCTGACTTTGTCGAGAGCATTCTGATCCGGGGTGAGATGAACCGCATCACGGAATTCATGGGCACCGGCGATGCCGATTATTTGCAGCACAACCCGGCGGTTGGTGACGGTCTGAATGCGCTTGGAGCCGCACTGGGAGCGATGGCGGAGCAAGGCATGCCAATGACCTATACGGCAAACCACAAGATTCTGGGTGAAGGAAACTTCGTGCTTGCCATCAGCGAAGGCCAGTTTCTGAATCAGCACGTGGCATTTTACGATCTGTTCCGGATTGAAAACGGCAAGCTTGCCGAGCATTGGGACACCATTGAGCAGATTCCACCGCGCGCCGAATGGAGAAACGACAACGGCAAGTTTGGTTTTCGCTAGAGCGCTTCTTTTGCAATAACCTCTCGATAACGCCTGTTATTCTCTATTTCCTCCTTCTCGAGCGGGCTGCACCATGACGGCCCGCTTTTGTACTTCCTGCTTTTTTTCTGCACCAGGACGAAGCAAGCCATCAATTCTGAGTTTCATGAATGCGTTGCCTTTGTGCATCGACAAACCGCATGCACGGTCAGGAACCGGTTAAACGATCATTTTTTGTGCGTTTTCTGCCTTTGACGGCCATATTCGGCAAATTAGATGCGCTTGCGTACAAAGTTGGCACAGGTCTTTCATATTCACTGCAGGAATTTAATTTTCACTTAGATAAATCCTGAATAGAGAGAACTGTCTATGGATACCATGACACTTGAGCTCGGTTATGCGCTCGATACCTTCTATTTCCTGATGTGTACTGCACTGGTGATGTGGATGGCCGCTGGTTTTGCCATGCTCGAAGCCGGCCTGGTGCGCAGCAAGAACACCGTTGAAATTCTGAACAAGAATGCCCTGCTCTACGGCATCGCCTGTATCACGTACCTGGCCGTTGGTTACAACATCATGTACCCGGCAGAAGCAGTAAACGCCTACATTCCTGGCATCTCCTTCCTGCTGGGCGACGACAACACCACTGCGGCAGTGATCGCTGGCGGTGACGACGCGCCGTACTACTCCAGCATGGCTGACTTCATCTTCCAGGCCGTGTTCGCAGCCGCGACCATGTCGATTGTGTCCGGTGCCGTTGCCGAACGTATGCGCCTGTGGCCTTTCCTGACCTTCGCTGTGGTCATGGTTGCCGTGATCTACCCGGTAGAAGGCTACTGGAAATGGGGCGGTGGTTTCCTTGACCAGTTGGGCTTCCAGGATTTCGCCGGTTCCGTCGTCGTGCATATGGCCGGTGCCGCCGCTGCCCTTGCTGCTGTGATTCTGGTTGGCCCGCGTAAAGGCAAATACGGCCCGAACGGCGAAGTCTTCGCCATTCCGGGTGCCAACCTGCCGATGGCAACTCTGGGTATGTTTATCCTGTGGATGGGCTGGTTCGGCTTTAACGGCGGTTCCGAGCTGAAAATCGCCAACGTAGAAGAAGCCAACGCCGTCGCCAAGATCTTCGTCAACACCAACGCAGCCGCCGCGGGCGGTATGGTCGTCGCAGCCCTGCTGGCGCGCTTTATCTTCGGCAAGACTGACCTGACCATGACCATCAACGGCGCATTGGCCGGTCTGGTGGCCATTACCGCAGAACCTCTGGCTCCTGGCGCTGGCCTGGCGACCTTTATCGGCGCCATAGGTGGTGCTGTGGTCTTCGGTTCCGTACTGCTGCTGGACAAGCTGAAGCTGGACGATCCGGTGGGCGCCATTTCGGTACACGGCAGCGCCGGTATCTGGGGCATCTTCGCCGTGCTGTTCAGCAACAGCGACGCCACCTTTGTGGGTCAGCTGACCGGTACGGTAGTGACCTTCGTATGGATGTTCGGAGCTTCCTTCCTGACTCTGATGGTGATCAAGGCTGTGGTTGGTCTGCGTGCCAGCGAGCAGGAAGAAGACGAAGGCATGGACGTCGAAGAATGCGGTATGAGTGCTTATCCGGAATTTACCGGCAAGGGCAAGTAAACCCGGTACTCGTTTGATAACCCGTTAATCAGTTTCCCCCCGCGAATGCGTCAGTCCGGTATCAACCGGGCTGGCGCATTATTTTTTGCCGAACCCTTGAATCAGTCCCTCCAGCGCTTCCCTGCCCTCCTGAACGTCTCTCAATAAATGTGGATCAGCCAGATCCCTCAGCTCCAGCCTATCCCGATAGAATTGCTTCACCCAATGCTGCAAGGCATCAATTCGTGTTTCATCCAGCAGAAAAGCGGGGTGGATGGCAGACAACTGGGCTGAAGTAACCGGCACGCGCAGACGCAAACAGGCCGAGCCGCCACCATTGGCCATGCTTTGCTTCAGATCGACAAAATCCACTCTGGCAATGGGCTGTTGATCGTTGTTGATCAGTTCCGTCAGATAACGGTATACGGCCGGGTTGTGCCCGCATTCCATGGGTGCCAACAACATCATGGAACCATCTTCCAGAGACAGCAGCTGACTGTTGAACAGATAACTGCTCACCGCCTCTTCCAGCGATACCTGATCGGCGGGCACTTCCAGCAGCTGAAGCGGCTGTTGCCACTCATGCTGCTCACTCACGTGCCTCAATGTCGCGAACACCGCCTGCTGTGACGCCGTTTCAAACGCCTGCTGGTGATGGAACAGCAACTGCCGATGGCCGACCGCCACCACATCGTTGTGAAAAGCGCCCGCGTTAATGGCCACTGCCGACTGCTGCAAGAACTCGGGCCGGGTGCAGCCGTGCAACCGCGCGATCGCCTGGCTGGCTGATTGTGTTTGCCGGGCAGGAAACTCCAGCTTTCTCTGCACAGCGTTATTTCGGTTACCGCTGCTGTTAGCACCATAGACAAACAGATCCACACCCGGCTGATTCACCGGCCCAAGACGGGTGTGATTGGCCGCTCCTTCATCGCCAAATGCCCGCTGCGCTGGCAGCGGCTCATGCACACAAAAATGCTCGGTATCACCAAAGATGCGCGACAGCATCCGATGGCTATGGTCTGGCTCCAGCGCCCGATGCGGATTGCTGACCAGATTCGCCGGTGTCAGATGCAATCGACCGTCTTGGCTTTCCAGCCCGGAAGTCGCAGTCGCTGAATTGGCCGCCCACATACTAGACGACGAACAGGCAACCGAGAGCAACTCCGGCTCTGTGGCTGCCGCTTGCTGGATCACCCAAGCATCGGTTCCGGCAAACCCCAATCGGCGCAGAAACTCAAGATCGGGCCGGGGATGCGGCGGCAACCAGCCTTGCGGAACCCCCAGCTGAACCAGCTTGCGCATTTTCTCCAGCCCCTGAAGGGCCGCCTGACGCGGATTGGCGACCTGCCCGGCGTGTCGTTGACAAGCAAGATTGCCCTCCGCCAAACCACCGTAGTGATGCGTCGGCCCGACCAGACCGTCGAAGTTCACCTCAATCAGGCTCGTCATATCAGCTGGCCCGGGTCGTTATCTGCGCAGAGAGCTGTGCAGGCCCCAGTCGCACGGCCTGTGGCCAGACACAGGCGTCCGCCGTATACCAGGCCCCCGGACGATGATTGCCGCTGGCGCCCACGCCGCCAAACGGTAACTCGGAAGACGCCCCTGCGGTCGGAGCATTCACACTCACCACACCGGCCCGAATCTGTTGTCGGAACCGTTGCTGCACCAGCGCGTTATTACTGATCAAACCCGCCGCCAGCCCGAAACGGGTGTGATTGGCCAGTGCCAGCGCAGAAGTCATATCCGGCACCCGATACACTTGCAGCAACGGCCCAAACCATTCTTCATCCGGGATTTCCGCGTCGCGTTGCCAGGGCACCGTCATATCCATCAGACCGGGGGAAATCAAACCGGAATGCTCATCCAGCGCTGTCATCGGCACCAGCGTGTGCGCGCCCAGTGAGCGCAGTCTGGCTTGAGCACCCAGCAGCCGGTTGCGCGCTGCCACGCTGATCACCGGCCCCATAAAGGGTTCGGGTTGCTGCGACCATTCTGGTGGTTCGAGACTTTCCGGATCGTGTACAAATTCCGATGGAGCCTCCGTAGCCAGCACCGGAGCGCCAACCGACAGATGACGCACCCGATGCGCCAGTGCACCCAGCAACCGGTTACTGGTATCCGACTCGACCACCAGCAAACGTCGGGCACAGGTACAACGCTGGCCGGAGGTGACGTAGGCACTCTGGATAATCAGATCCAGCGCTGCATCCACGTCCACATTTTGATCCACAATCAATGGATTGCTGCCGCCCATTTCCATCGCCAGCAGCACCTCGGGACGCCCGGCCAGTTGCAGATGCAGTTGCTGTCCGGTGTTGCTGGAACCAGTAAAAAACACACCATTGATGGCCTGCTCGCACAGGGTTTCACCGACCTCAGAACCACCTTGCACCAGATTCAGAACGCCAGCAGGCAACCCGGCGGCTTGCCACAACTGCACCATGTGTTCAGCGATCCAGGGCGTTTCCTCACTGGGTTTGAACACCACGGTATTGCCCGCCAGCAAGGCCGGAACAATCTGGCCGTTGGGTAAATGCCCCGGAAAATTAAACGGCCCCAGCACCAACACCACGCCCAGAGGCCGATGCTGCAACGCCTGATCACCACGGAACCAGTCGCCAGTGCGTTGCTGGAACGAACGCACACTGATCTGCACCTTGTTCACCATGGCGCTGATTTCAGCCAGGCATTCCGACAAGGGTTTGCCGGTTTCCAGCGCGATCACATGGGCAAGATCCTTGCGATGCAGGTTGAGCAAATCCGCGTAGTGTGAGAGATAACTGGTGCGCTCCATCAATGATTTTTGCGCCCACTCCGGCTGGGCCTTGCGAGCAGCCAATACCGCTTCTGCCGCCTGCTGTTCATCCGCTGCGCGCTTCTTCCACAACACCTGATCGTTGCAAGGATTGCGTGACACCAGCCATTCACCTTCACCGGCTTGCCAACAGCCATCGATCAATAGCGTATTCATCGTCGTTACCTCACAGCATTTGGGGATTAGGCGTCTGGGCATCGGACACCAGCGCCACAGTGAGAGATGGATCGTCTGCCAGTTGCAGCAGCTGGTTTTGCTGCGGTGTCAGCACCACATGACCGTGATGCATGGGCGCAGCGGCATGAATGACCCGGAAGTTGTGCCAGTCCGGATTGCCCAGCATCAGTGGGATATCCTCAGGATGGTGATAAGGACTGTCCTTGATCGCGCGCTCGACCCGGCGGATGCCCCGCACGGTTTGCAGCTCGGCAATCTCCGCCCGCATCAGTGGCCCGGCGTCGAAAATATCCACCACGTCCTCGTAGCGGAAGCCTTCCTGTTCCAGCAGCTGCTTGGCACGACGTCCCGCATCAGCAGGCTTTCCGATGACTTCAATCGCCGTGTCTGGCAGCAAGCGGGTGTAAATCGGATGGCGCGGCATCAGCTCGGTAATAAACTGGTTTGAACCCAGAGCGCAGAGTTCATCCGCCTTGCGGTAGTCCATCTCGAAGAAGTGCGCGCCAATGGCATCCCAGAACGGGCTGTTGCCCTGCTCATCAATCCAGCCGCGCAACTCGGCAATCACCGATTCGGCAAAGCGGTGCGGATACAGGCCCATCAACAGATAGCGTGAACGCGCCAGCCAATGGCCATTGCCCCGATAATCGGGGTCGATGAACAACGCTCCGACTTCCGAACAACCGCTGTAATCGTTGCTCAAATGCAGCAACTGGCAGCGCACACGTTTGTCGAGGGAGTGGGAATAATGGATCACCGTCATTAGGCGATAGGCGTAAAACGCCTGGCTGGCAGCCGTGTGTGCAAACATCGCGGCAGTACCGACCACTTTCTGTTTGTTCTGGTCTTCCATCACCAGCAGAAAGAAATCATCCTCGTGCTGACGTGCGCGCCGAAACCCCGCCACCGAGCGTTCGATGCGTTCCGCCAATGCGGTTCGATCAGCAGGTAACGACGTCATGCCTTGCCCGGCCAGTCTGGCCAGCGACAGCACATCATCGAGATCATTCAGCTGTACCGGTCGCACGACCAGATGAGTGTGGTTCAGGGGTTTGTTCTCAGACATGGCAACCTCCCGGCGCGATGCGCCTGTATTACCTTCTCGATCAGCAGCGCCGATAACGCCGCCCGTTCCACAAAACTGTCGATGCAGGCGTACTCAGCGGTGGTATGAATGCCATAACCACGAACGCCCAGGGTATCCAGATTGACCAGCCCGGCACTGGCCAGATTATTGCCTTCACAACAGCCGCCGGTTGGCTGTTGCGATAGATTCAGACCCAGTGATTCTCCAGCCTGCTGCGCCAGTTCAAACAGCGCCTGTTGTCCTTTACTCATGGGTTTGGGCGGGCGATTAAAACCGCCGTGCAACTCGAACGCACAACCCGTGCGCTGCCCCACCTCGGCAAGACAAACCTGAATGGCCTGCTCCATAGCCGCCTGCTGCATGCTATCTAACACTCGTACATTAAAACGACATAACGCCTGATCCGGCACCTTGTTCACCGCATCACCACCGACCAGACGACCAATATTCACGCTGATGCCCTGTTGCTCATCGCTCAATCGACTCAGCGCCACAGCCACCTCCGCCATGGCTACCAGCGCATTCTTGCTATTAAAAAAATCCCGCCCGGCGTGGCCGCCAACGCCTTTGGCCAACAGGGTAAAATTGCCGCTGCCCTTGCGCGCTCCGGCCAGACTGCCGTCGGGCAAGGCGGGTTCGTAGGTCAAACCGATGTGTGCGTTCTGCGCCAGTTTGATCAGCTCTGGCCCGGACGCCAGCGAGCCGGTTTCTTCATCCGGAGAAATCGCCAGCGTAAAACCGAACAGGTGCTTCATAGACTCCGGCAACCACCACTCCAGCTGCTTCAGGGCATAGGCCAGCACCACCAGACCGCCTTTCATGTCCGCAGTACCGGGGCCGTGCAAATGATTGCCTTCTCGCCAACACCGCTGGAAATCGCTTGTTAACGGAAACACTGTGTCGCTGTGACCGGTAAACAGAAACTGCAATGGCGCGTCAGGACGGCATCGAAACAGCAGCATCGACGCTGAAGGCACCTCAAGGCACTCACCCAGTTCAGAATCGGTGCCTGAACGCTCGACAACCTGCCGAACCGACGCCAGCGGACGGTATTCGGTGACATCCGACACCGGCTCAAACAGGTTCTCTAACAGCCGATTCACCGTCTCGATACCAACCCGGTTATCACTGCCCGAGTTGACCTCACACAAGGCCACGGTGTGCTCCAGCATCTCGGGCAACTGCTGCTCCAAACGCTCGACAAGCTCTGAACTGCGCTCTGGCGACATCACATTCATAAGCCACACAACCACCGCTATTTAAGGCTAGTGTGGAATGATCACCACCGGATGGGATGCGGAATAACCGCAGGGGAAACGAAGATTGTTCGGGTGACCAGGAATGTCTCGGCAAACAGAAAATCTGCCAGAATTGGCCATACTTTCTCGTTTTGTCAGAACCGGTTGCTCGTTTTTTCAACCCTTGGTAGCGTAGGGCTTGGATTCAGGGGTCGCTAGGTGTAAATAGTATTGTTATAACATACGCGTAAACAACACAAATTCAGAATTAAAAATTAATTACTGATTAATTGACCTATAATAAGACAATAAAATCATACTCGTAACAGTCTCTAGATTCCATTTAATTCCGCATTGTAGCAAACTGTTTCAAGCCGCTTATTACAACGCTATATATTCAAAGAGTAAATTTATGCTGAAATTTAGAGATGAAGAAGTCGAACAATATAGAGCTTCAGAAATTGGCAGATTAGTTAGAATTTTGACATTTCAATTCAAACACAACTCATTGGAAATCGTAGAGCTTAATAAACTATTCGGGCAGCCGCCTGAAAGAGATAAAATTGAAGAAATTTACCCTGAGTTTTATGATCGTGGAATTATCTGTACTGTTTTTGCAGGAATGGCAATAGAGGCGCTGCTGTATGATTTTGCTTTTGAAGTCAAGAGTAAAAATTTTGCCGAGACAGTATCAAAAAAACCGATAGAAAATGAGTTGCAGAGTATTTACATAGAAGTTGTCAAATCTGATCACTCCGAGATCACACAACTAATCAATAGGCTTGAAAAATTCCGAAAAACTAGGGCCCCTCTGAATAATTAGCCAGGATCAGCGATAATACCGCCAGCCATCATTCCAGAGGTGTTCCATGTCACAGCTCAGCTTCTCCGATGCCGAAGGGCAAGCCAAAAAGCGTAAAGTCACCCGTCGTGAGAAATTCC
>PBNY01000045.1 GCA_002723385.1 Oceanospirillaceae bacterium
AAGCTTTTGCCCAGGCCATTATCCCCGGTGATCAAATTCAGACGATCGCCAAAATCCAGCACCATACTGCTGGCTGGGCCGACGTGTTTCAGTCTGAGTTCTTTAAACATGGAATGCTCCACTCGACGTATTCAGTCGCTTGAATCCTACTATGGATCATCACCGAAAAATAATAGATGAAGCATTGGCTTTGACCAGACTTGCAGGCTAAGACTCAATACATGAGATGTACGCCATCCTGAATCCACCAGGATAAGCATGTATCCAGCTAAAGACGTCATATTTGATTCGTTGGCAAAGCGAATAAAACGATAGAAACAAAAAAGGCGCTGAATTTTTACATTCAGCGCCTTTTTCTAAATAAGTAGCGGAGGGATAGGCCGCTAATCTAACCTCTCAGAAAGTTCCAGATCATCTAACAGACCAATATAAATCAACAAGTTAGATTCATTACGGTATCATGAAGTCTCAGAAAATCTCAAAACTTTGGGGGACTGTATGGGGGACTGACTTCTCTTCTACAGTCAAAGGCAGATCCCAGAATCAAGGAGTTATCATGGCCGCTATCCACAAACTTTCACCACGCAAAGTGGCGACCGCCAAACCCGGAAAACATGAAGATGGTGGCGGCTTGCGGCTGGTGGTCAGTAATGCCGGAGCCAGGAAATGGGTTCTGAGGTTCAGTCTTAATGGAAAGCGTCGGGAAATGGGCCTGGGCAGTTACCCGGATATCAGCCTGGCTGACGCTCGTGAGCTGGCCGCACAGTACCGAAAACAAGCCCAAAGCGGCGAAGACCCAATCAAAGCCAGAGCAACAGTTCCCGCAGCCAAGCCCAACTTCACTACGTGTGCTGCACGCTATATTCGCGCACATCGCCGTGGTTGGAAGAATGCCAAGCACCAGCGCCAGTGGGTCAGCACACTCAAGACCTATGCCCGACCGCACATTGGCAAGCAGGACATTGACGATATCTCAACGGAAGACATTCTCAATATTCTCAAGCCTATCTGGACGACCAAAACCGAAACCGCCAAACGTGTTCAGGGACGTATCGAGAACGTGCTCGACTTTGCGGCGGCCCACCAGTGGCGTGATACCAACAACCCGGCTCGCTGGCGAGGTCATCTGGATAAACTGCTCCCCCGCCCCACTCGGGTTCAGAAAGTACGACATCACCCAGCCATGCCTTATGACGAAGTTGGTGCATTCATGGACGAGCTCAGAAGCAAAACCAGCGTTTCTGCTTACGCCCTGCGATTCCTGATTCTGACCGCTACTCGGTCAGGGGAAGTGCTGCAGGCTGAATGGCCAGAAATAGACCTGAATAATAAAATCTGGACGGTCCCGGAATCCCGTATGAAGGCAGGCCGTGAACATCGAGTGCCACTGACTGAAGAATGTATGTTGATACTGGCTGCGGTTCCCCGAATCCAAAACAACCCGTATGTATTCCCTGGTGCCCGAAGCGAACGCCCACTCTCAGCCAATGCACTACTCCAAATCATGAGAAAAATGGGCTATGGCGTACAGGGTGAGCGTGGCGACTACGTCCCCCATGGCTTCCGATCCAGCTTCCGAGACTGGTCAGGAGAGGTCTCCAGTTACCCCAGGGATGTCGCAGAAATGGCATTGGCCCACACCATTCAAAACAAAGTAGAAGCCGCTTATAGGCGTGGGGATTTGTTTGAGAAACGCCGAAAGATGATGGATGACTGGGAAGCGTACCTGAAGCCAAATACCGCAGACTAACCACGGGTGGCTCAAGCCCCTTACTAAGACCCAGATACTATTGCCCAATAATGTACCAGGTGGTTTTTATGCTGGATCCAATTCCCCAAAGTTGCTCTCCTACCCTGTTGCAGTATCGAAGGTAGCGAGCTCACCAACAGAGACTGAGAAAATCATTATTGAATAACAAAGTAGTCGACTGTCGATGCCGAAAAGCACTGCAACCACCTTCAATGCAAAACCAAAAACCGATTGATGATCGGTTTTATTTCTGACACTATGTGGCGAAATAGTAACAGGTGAAAAGCATCGTGATTCTTGGGGAACTTGAAAAACAGGTATTAAACTACCTCTGGGACAACGACGAAGCCAACGCCAAGCAGGTTCATACGGCATTCAACGCTGAGCGACCAGGCTCGCTGAATACGATTCAAAGTACATTAGAGCGCTTGTACAAGAAAAAGCTGTTAAGTCGTCGAAAATCTAGCCACGCCTATATTTACCGCCCCAGAGTTAAGCGCGAAGCCTTGATGGCTCGCCTGATTCGTGATGTTACCCAAGAATTCAAACAGCAGAATCAGAACACTACCATGGCTGCTTTTGCATCTCTAACTTCCGACCTGAGTGATGACGAACTGGATCAATTAGAAGCCCTGATCGAAGCTCGCCGTCAATCCGAAAGTGGCGACCAATCATGATTTTTGGTAACTGGGCGGTTTGTCTAAACCTGCTGAGTATGGCATCACTGCTGGCATTAGCTTTGGGCATAGTGCAACTCGCTCTGGTTTATCCGGTACGCCAGCTTTGTGGCCACCTGGCTCCAGAAGAGCAAAAATATCTACTGCTTGGTTGGGCCTCATTGCCCTGGTTATCCCCTATAATGGCGTTGCTCCTGAGCACCGTCTCAACACTGGAAGCCGATGGCACCCTAGCCAACTCAGCAATGCGGTTTCACTGGCACCATGCAGACTGGTTCCTGTTCGATAGCTGGCACATGCTGCCACTAATAATTGGGGCGCTGTGGTTAGCTACCGGTATAACCCGCACCGGCATTCGCACGCTACATCAACGAAAGCAGTATCAACAGTTGAAGCTCTTGTCTTCACCCGATGTGACCAAGCAAGGGCTTAACTGGCTACCGACTGAGCAGTCGTTTGCCTGCACAGCCGGGTTGATAAACCCCCAGGTTTTCGTCGCGCGCGGTCTGGCCAAGCAACTGTCGCCAGAACAATTGGGCATCGTACTCGTCCATGAACAAGTCCATATTCGACATCTCGATAACCAAAGTCTCAGCTTGATGAATCTGGCTTGCAGCCTTTATCCCGCCAAGATTGCCCAACCTATGATGAACTGCTTTGCACTGGCTACCGAACAGTTGGCTGATGCGGCAGCGGCTCGGTCTGTTTCAGCTACCGAGGTCGCTATGACTTTGGTAAAGGTCACCCGCCTCAACCGTAGTTCTGCTCCAGAGGATTGTCCTGCATTCCTGACCGAAATCGAACCGCATTCATTACAAATACGCGTGAATCAATTACTGAACCCTGTATCGGCGTCCAATTGGCTCAACGCCGGGCTGCTAACCAGCTTACTGCTCATAATACTAGGGGCAGTATCTTCCGTAGATTCCCTACATCACGGGGTTGAGTGGATGTTGGGGCACGGCTAATGGTTCCAATGTTCGTTTTCCTCCTCTTTTTCTATTAACAGGTAATGGATATGCAACTTCGGCTCCCGACATTTGCCACAAATAAAAAACCGATTAGCAATCGGCCTTTGGGTCTATGTCTGTTAGGACTTTTGCCACTGATGACACTTGAAACAACGCTGGCCGAAACAACAGACGTCAGCCTACCTGAAGCCATCGAACTTACCTTAGAGCAGCATCCTCAGCTCGCGGTTTGGTCAGCACGCCAAGCTGAGCTGCAAGCCCAGGCATCTCTTGCCGCCAGCAAGGAACGCGTAGTGCTGGATCTATCAGTGGAAGATGCTCTGGGCACGGGTGATTACTCCGGTATCAGCTCAGCCCAAACCACATTGGCTGCGCGCTGGTTGCTGGAAAATGAACAGCGTCAGGCCCGTGTTCAGCGAGCTCAGATTCAGCGTGATCAAGCAGATCTGAAACAGCAGCTGGAAACGCTGGAGTTGTCCGCCGCTACTGCTCGTTACTTCGTACAACTGCTGGCCACCGATGCCCAACTGGCGTTAGCCAAAGAAGCCGAGTCTGAAATTCAGGATCTGATGAGCATTGTGCAGCGCCGGGTGGATTCTGGTCGTGCGCCGGATATCGAGTTGCATCAAGTCAAAACCCGTCTGGCCGAGCGGGCGTTAGTGAGCGAGGAGTTCGAGCATCAGCGCGTTGCCGCTTCTTATCAGCTATCGAGCCAGTGGGCGGCCAGTTCTGCGGATCTGCGCGCCAGTGCCGACTTATACAAGCTGCCGGCCTTGCCCACCGAAGCCGACGTGCTTGCCCGACTCGATGACGCACCGCTACTACAGCAGTACACCGTTCGCCACCGTTTGCTGGCCGCCGATAGCCAGCTGGCCAAAGCTGAAGCTCAACCACAGTGGACAGTCGGTGCCGGGGTGCGGCGCTTTGAAGCCAATGGTGATTTTGCCCTGTTGGCCCAGGCCAGTATTCCTTTCGGTCTGGATCAAAAGCGCGTGGCTTACCAGCGGGTGGTGAAGGCCCAGCAGCAGACGGAAGCGCAAGCGGCAGTGGTTGATCGAAACCGGTTGGCGGCCCATGTGCGGGTGTTGTTGCTGGAGCTGCAACACAGCCAGCACCTGATTCACTCCCTTAATAACAACATCCTGCCTGAGCTGGATCAGGCCCGACAGCAGGCGCTGAACGCCTGGCAGCGTGGTCAGCTCGATTACCAGCAGTGGGATGGCATCCGTCAGCAACGGCTGGAAGCCCGTGAACGTCTGCTTAACGAATATCTCGCCATGCAGTTGCAGTGGATCGAACTGCAACGTCTGACTGGCTCATCTTTTTCTTTGTGAGGTTGTTCTGATGAAATTTTCCCAAAGCTTTACAGCCGCCCTGCTTTTGGCACCCCTGCTGCTGGGTGGTTTAACCAGCAGTTTGCTGGCCACTCAGGTACAGGCTGCCGGTGCCTCTGGTGGTGGTCAAAGCGGTCATGGCGAACAGGCCGAGCCGGAACCAGAAAAAGGCCCGCATCGTGGCCGCTTGCTGCGTGATGGTGACTTCACCGTGGAACTGGCGATTTTTGAAACCGGTGTGCCGCCGGAATTCCGGGTTTGGGCCGACAAGGCTGGTCAGGCCATTGCGCCCCAGAATCTGGAACTGGAAGTGCGCCTGATTCGTCTCGGTAATCAGGTCGATCAGATTGGCTTCCGGGTCGAGGGCGATTATTTACGCGGCGATATGGAAATCTACGAACCGCATTCCTTTGTGGTGGAAATCGACGCAAAACATAACGGTACCTTGCATCAGTGGCGCTACGACAACTTTGAAGGTCGTACCCAAATCGCCAACCCGGTGGCCGCAGCAATGGAGATTGAAACCGAGATCGCCGGGCCACAGACCTTGCACATTCAGCTGCCAGCCTGGGGAGAACTGGTGTGGCCGAACGGTGCTGAACGCAAAATTCAGGCGCGCTTCGATGGTGAAATCCGCACGCTGCATGTGACTGAAGGCGAACGAGTGAAAGCCGGTGATCTGCTGTTCACGGTAGAAAGCAACAAGAGTTTGAAAAGCTATTCCATTACAGCCCCCATCAGTGGTGTGGTGACTGCACTGCAAGCCGGTAGAGGTGAGCAAACCGCCGGTCGCACTCTGCTGACCTTGCTGGATACTCGTAAGGTTCAAGCCAATCTGGCGATCTTCCCACAAGATCAGGCGCGGGTTAAAACCGGGATGCCGGTGTCGATTCAGATACCGGGGTTGGCAGAACCTGTGATGGCTAAGCTGGGGCAACCGTATCCCACTCTGCAAACGGATCAATCCCGCCTCTGGCGAGTCACGCTGCCAAATCCATACGGCTCTCTGGCCGCCGGTCAGAAAATCAGCGCCGAAATCGAAGTCGCGGCTGTACCGGTTGAACTGGCGGTGAAGCGTTCGGGTCTGCAAGCGTTCCGGGATTTCACCGTGGTCTACGCCAAGGTCGGTGAAGAATACGAAGTACGCATGCTGGAGTTGGGTCAGGCTGCGGGCGAATGGATTCAAGTGCTCGGTGGCTTGAAGCCAGGCACCGAATACGTCACCGAAAACAGTTTCATCATCAAGGCCGACATCGAAAAGTCCGGCGCTTCCCACGACCACTGAGGACACCTGAATGCTGGATTACATCATCAGGCTGGCGATTCAACGTCGCTGGCTGATCATGGCGCTCGTGTTGCTGGTTGCCGGGCTGGGTGCCTGGAATTTCAACCGTCTGGCCATCGACGCCGTGCCCGACATCACCAATGTACAGGTGATGATCAACACCGAAGCCAATGGCTACACGCCGCTGGAAGTGGAGCAGCGCATCACCTATCCGCTGGAAACCACACTGGCTGGATTGCCGGGTCTGGATTACACCCGCTCGGTGTCGCGCTATGGCCTGTCCCAAGTGATCGCAATTTTTAACGACAACACCGATATTTATTTTGCCCGCCAGCTGATCAGCGAACGTTTGGCGGCGGCACGCTCCAGCTTGCCGCAAGGGCTGGAACCAGAGCTGGGGCCGATTTCTACCGGTCTTGGTGAGATCTTTATGTTCACGGTGGATTCCGAACCCGATGCACTCAATGCTGACGGCTCGCCAATAACGCCGATGGATTTGCGCTCGGTGCATGACTGGATCATTCGCCCGCAACTGATGCAGGTGACCGGCGTGGTGGAAGTGAACCCGATTGGCGGCTACGAGCGAGAAGTGGTGGTGGAATTTCTGCCGCAAAAACTGCTGGCCTTTGGCCTCACGGCTGCCGATGTCGTAGAAGCAATTCAGCACAACAACGATAACCGTGGCGCGGGCTTTATTGAGCGCAACGGTGCCCAATGGCTGATGCGGATTCCCGGTCAGGTGCAGCAGGTGGAAGAAGTCGGTGCCATCGCCATTCAGTCGGATGCCAGCCCTTACTTGACCGTCGCCGATGTGGCGAATGTGCATATCGGTCATGGTTTGCGTACCGGCGCAGCCACCCAGAATGGCCGCGAGGTGGTAATGAGCACGGTGTTTATGCTGATCGGCGAAAACAGCCGTACCGTGGCCAAGGCTGTGGGTGAGCGTCTGGCGGAGATTCAGAAGTCCCTGCCGGATGGCATTCGCGCCGAAGCCGTGTATGACCGTACTCGTCTGGTGGACAAAACCCTCGATACAGTGAAAACCAACCTGATCGAAGGCGCGGTGCTGGTGATCGTGATTCTGTTCCTGCTGCTGGGCAACATCCGTGCGGCCTTGTTGACGGCGTTGGTAATCCCCTTCGCCATGCTGATGACCTTCACCGGCATGGTGCAAACCCGCACCAGTGCCAACCTGATGAGCCTCGGTGCGCTGGACTTTGGCCTGTTGGTGGATGGGGCCATCATCATTGTTGAAAACTGTTTGCGTCGTCTGAGTCATGCAAGCAGCCACGGAGCCGGAAAATTGGCGTTGCATGAACGTCTCAAACTGGTGTTCGATGCCACTCGCGAGGTGATTCGACCGGCACTGTTTGGCGTGTTCATCATCACCGCCGTATACCTGCCGATTTTTGCCCTCGAAGGTGTGGAAGGCAAAATGTTCCACCCTATGGCCACCACCGTGGTGATTGCTCTGCTGAGCGCCATGTTGCTGTCCATTACCTTTGTGCCAGCGGCGATCGCATTGCTGTTCCGTGGCCCGGTGCAAGAAAAAGCCAACCCGGTACTGGTTGGGCTGAACAGGGTCTATCAACCGCTGCTGTCTGCTGTGCTGCGCTTCCGCTTGCCGGTGGTGGCCCTAGCTTTGGTGCTGGTGGTGCTGAGTGTGATGCAGGCGTTGCGACTGGGTAGTGAATTCGCTCCCAACCTCGATGAGGGCGATATTGCCATGCACGCGCTGCGGATTCCGGGCACCTCCCTGAGTCAGGCCGTGGCCTTGCAGGAAACCCTGGAAACCCAAATCAAGCAGCAACCGGAAGTCGAACGAGTGTTCGCAAAAATCGGTACCGCCGATGTGGCCACCGACGCGGTGCCACCGAGCGTGGCGGACAACTTCATTATTCTTAAACCCCGTGAGCAATGGCCTGATCCATCCAAGCCCAAGGCACAGGTCGTGGCCGAGCTGGAGGCTCTGGTAAAACAGGTGCCGGGCAACCGTTACGAATTCCTGCAACCGATTCAGATGCGCTTTAACGAGCTGCTGGCGGGTGTGCGGGCCGAGCTGGCCATCAAGGTGTTTGGCGATGATCTCGAACAGCTCGCTGCCTTGGGCGAAGCGATTGATAACGCCGTATATGGTGTTGACGGTGCGGTCGACATACAGATGGAACAGGTCACAGGTTTGCCGCTACTCGAATTTGTTACCGATGACGCAGCACTAAAGCGCTACCGCATCAGCCGTTATGAGCTTCAGCAGCAGGTTTCCACCGCATTGGGTGGTCAGGTGGCGGGCACCCTGTTTGAAGGCGACCGTCGTTCCGACATTGTGGTACGCCTACCAGAAGCTTTGCGTACCAACCTCGACCGCCTGCAATACCTGCCCATTGCATTGCCGAATGGCGATAGCGTGCCACTGAAAGAGCTGGCTGCCCTGAGCGAAAGCCTGGGCGTCAATCAGGTCAACCGTGAGAACGGCAAGCGTCGGGTCGTCGTCACCGCCAACGTGCGCGGTCGAGACCTGGGCAGCTTCGTCGCCGACATCAAGGCGGTGGTTGACGAACAGGTTGAACTGCCGCCGGGCTATTGGGTGGAATACGGCGGTACTTACCAGAAACTGCAATCGGCTTCCGAGCGCCTGATGGTGGTGGTGCCCGTGACTCTGGTGATGATTATTGGCCTGCTGGTGCTGGCGCTGAATTCCTTCCGCGATGCCATGGTGATTTTCACCGGCGTTCCGCTGGCTCTGACCGGTGGCGTGCTGGCGCTGTTGCTGCGGGATATTCCCTTCTCGATCTCGGCGGCAGTGGGCTTTATCGCACTATCGGGTATCGCCATTTTGAATGGCCTGGTGATGGTGTCCTTTATTCGAGATCTGCGTCATCAGGGCATGACGTTGGATCTGGCCATTATCGAAGGGGCCATGACCCGGCTGCGCCCAGTGATTACCACGGCGCTGGTGGCCTCGCTGGGCTTTGTGCCGATGGCGCTGAACACAGGTATTGGCTCGGAAGTACAGCGACCGTTGGCTACCGTGGTGATTGGCGGCATCATTTCTTCCACCTTGCTGACGCTGTTGGTGATTCCGGCCCTGTACCGGTTGTTACACCGGGATGATCTTGAAACTCGGGAGGCAAAAGCCTGATGGTTTCGTTTTTTAAAGTGATTCTGGTTACTTTGGCACTCGTGGGTACGGCATTAGCCGAGGCCCACGGCGTCGACGACAACACCCGCAGTTTTTTGCAGATGAACACGGGCGTGCAATTTGTGCCTTTCCTCTATATCGGGGCCAAGCACATGATCACCGGCTACGACCACATTCTGTTTCTGGTAGGGGTGATTTTCTTTCTGTATCGCAGTCGCGATGTGCTGCTGTACGTCAGCCTGTTTACCCTGGGACACAGCATCACGCTGTTGACCGGGGTGCTGGCCAACATTCAGGTTAATGCTTATCTGATTGACGCCATTATTGGCCTGTCGGTGTTCTATAAGGGCTTTGATAATCTCGGCGGCTTTAAACGCCTGTTGGGTTTTCAGCCGGATACTCGGGCCATGGTGCTGATCTTCGGGTTGTTTCATGGTTTTGGTCTGGCCACCAAACTGCAGGAAGTCCATATTCCCGAGGATGGCCTGGTGACCAATCTGATCGCCTTTAACATCGGTGTTGAGCTGGGGCAGTTTGCGGCGCTAGCGCTGGTGTTGCTGCTGATTTCCGCCTGGCGACACTCTTCCACCTTTGGCCGTTTCGCCACTCTCACTAATGCGGGATTAATTGCCGCCGGGGTGATACTGACCGGCTTCCAGCTCACCGGATATTTCACAAGTTGAGAATGCATATGACAAACGAACAGGTATCGTCCAAAACCCTTTGGCAGGCCACCGCCGGAGCGGTGCTGGTGGGCGCAATCGCGCTGGTCACTCTGATCATGCCCGCAGAATACAATGTCGATCCGACCGGGATTGGCAGCGTCTTGGGGCTAACCGCTCTGTCGCCAGAAGGCTTGGCAGAAGCGAAAGAAGCCGCCAACGCGACCAGCCAGAACAGTGCTCAATCCGGCGGTGAGGGCAACTCAATGAGCACATCAATGAATGACGTCGCGCAACTGGCGTTGCCACCTAATAGCGGCCTGGAATACAAGATGATTATGGAAAAAGGCGCGCAACTGAGCTTTGAATGGATGACCGACGGCGCGCTGGTCTATGTGGATATGCACGGCGAACCCGCAGGCGACACCAGTGGCTATTTCCTCAGTTATGCCGAAACCACGGTAAACATGATGAAAGGCAGCTTTACCGCCGCCTTTACTGGCACACATGGTTGGTACTTCAAAAACACCACAGATCAGCCGGTGAAAATCCAGCTGTTCTTTAATGGCCAGTATCAAGACCCGCATGTGATGTAACACGGAATGTGGGCAATGTTACTTTTCATAATCCCATACTTCAGGAGTTCGATATGCGCAAACTACTTATTACGGGTCTAAGCCTGTTGGCATTCTACAGCACTGGTACCCAAGCCCATGGCAGCCACACACATGGCGCGCTAGATCCACAAGCTGCCATGGCAATGGCCACTCGCACCGTTCAAAAAATGACAATCCGGGATATTGGTCTGGGTACCGGAAAGCTTGATGAAAGTTGGCAGAGCATCAGGAGTGATCAGGTAACGCTGGTTGAACAGAGCGAAAATAACTATGTAATCTCTGTAAAAAATGCTGAAACGGGTGAGGTGCTGATCCTTGAAATTGGTAAAGATGGCCAGATTCAGCACGTAGAACCCATTTAAGCAATCACCAGTTATCTCCCCCATTCAGCTAACGAGCAGATGTGTGCTTGACCGAAGACAGGAAGGCATCTAACTGTACATTGACATAGGACAGACTTGCGAGATAAGGATCGATACATAGAGGGTGCTTGTCATTCGAATCAGCCAGAATAAGAATGTAACCGGCTGGAGAAATCAGTATTTGATTCGTTTTTAAAAGGTATACAAGGTAAAGCAGATAAAATAATACAAACAAAAAAGGCGCTGAATCTTTAACAATTCAGCGCCTTTTTCTAAATAGTGGCGGAGGGATAGGGATTTGAACCCTAGATAGGCTATTAACCTATGCCGGTTTTCAAGACCGGTGCTTTCAACCGCTCAGCCATCCCTCCGAAGCGGGGCTAATAATACGCATCTGTTTTTCAGTGTCAACGCCCTTTCTGAAATTTTTATGTAGAACAGGTGGTTAGCGGTGTTTTTCGATCTGAACCTGTGCATCCGTCCTCAAGGAAAGTATTCACCCTTACCTAACTTGTCGCGGGTGGAAGACCACCCCTTTCCAGAAATCTGGCCAAACTGAACTATTCAGTCCCGCCAGAATTCCAGCTCATATTTTCGCCGTTAGGCTACCAGCTCATTCGACTTTGGTATAAATCAAGCCAGCCTCTTCACCGATTTTTTCCGTTGATCCCGCTCGGGCCAACTCCGCTACAACCCTTGTAAATACTGATGTTATTCCATTTCTCTGGCGGTTCCTGTCCGTCACTTGCCTCCTCTGGGTCCGATTTCTTTCATGCCAACTGGCACACCGGTTGCTCTTGGAGCTTTAACCACCTCGAAGCTGGTTAGCCCGGTGCCATCACTTGTGTATTACCCGGCACCCAACACAAAAATAACAGTGAGGATTCAATATGAAGACCCTGGTCGCTTCTGTTCTGGCTTGCGCGAGCTTGCTGACGTTCAATCATCAAGCCGCTGCTGCTCCAATCGAAATCAAGTTCTCCCACGTTGTGGCCGAGAACACGCCAAAGGGCCAGATGGCTCTGAAATTCAAGGAGCTGGCTGAACAGCGTCTGCCTGGCAAGGTAGAAGTCAAGGTGTATCCGAACTCTCAGCTTTTCACCGATTCCACCGTTCTGCAGGCCATGCAGCTGGGTGATGTGGAAATGGCGGCACCTTCTCTGTCCAAGTTCCAGAAGTACACCAAGCAGTTGCAGTTGTTCGATCTGCCGTTCCTGTTCAAGGACATCGAAGCCGTTGATCGCTTTCAGCAAGGCCCTCACGGTCAGAAGCTGCTGAAGTCGATGGAAAGCAAGCTGCTGGTTGGTCTGGGTTACCTGCACAACGGTATGAAACAGCTGACTGCCAACGCTCCGATCAAGACACCTGCGGATATCGCTGGCAAGAAGTACCGCATCATGACCTCCGACGTTCTGCAGGCTCAGTTCGAAGCGGTACAGGCGATTCCTCTGAAGAAGCCATTCTCTGAAGTCTTCACTCTGCTGCAAACCAAGGCCATCGATGGTCAGGAAAACACCTGGTCCAACATCTACTCCAAGAAGTTCTTCGAAGTACAGAAGTACGCCACTGAATCCAACCACGGTCTGCTGGACTACATGGTTGTGACCTCTGCTGAGTTCTGGCACGGCCTGCCAGACGACATCCGTGGTGAGTTGAAGAAAGCCCTGGATGAAGCCATCGCCCACGGTAACGCCATTGCTCTGGAGAAGAGCAAGAGCGACCGCGAAAAGATCCTGACGTCTGGCAAAACCGAGCTGGTTGAAATCTCTGACGCTGAACGCGCTCAGTGGGTCGCTGCCATGAAGCCAGTCTGGAAGATGTTTGAAGACGAAGTCGGCAAGGACCTGATCGACGCTGCACTGAAGTCTAACCAGTAAGCACCTGAACACACAGGCCGGGCGCTACCCCTTCACGGGCGCCCTGCCTGCACCCAATACCCATGCCCTGTTTCACTGCCCTGAAGGCACAATAACAACACCAAAGAGAGCAAAAAATGAACAAGAGCAAACTAGCTGCCGTTGTATCACTGGGTCTGTTGGCTTCTGGAATCGCCGTAGCTGGCGAAACCAAGACCACGGCATACGGTACCGTACGCCTGTCAATTGAGAAGAACGAAGAAGCAATGGACAGCCAGGACGAACTGTCCCGCTTCGGTATCAAAGGCAGCACCAAGCTGGACAACGGCATGACTGCAGTGGGCCAGTTCGAATACGGCGTCGACTTCAACCAGGGCGCTGCTCCAAAGCTGCGTCTGGGCTTCGTTGGTTTGAAAGGCGAATTCGGTGAGATCTACCACGGTTCCCAAACCACCGTATGGCACAAGTTCGTACGTGGCGCTTACTTCAGCGATGGCAAGGACAGCCTGCGTATGTACACCATTCGTGATGACGGTCTGACTCAGTACTACTACAAGAAAGGTGGTTTCAAGCTGGGTCTGGGCGTTCAGACAGAAGACAAGGATGGCAACAACATCGACACCATTCAGGCTGGTGCCGAATACAAGACCGGCGGCTTCAAAGGTCAGGTTGCTCTGGTGAAGGACAAGAACACGGATCCTGCCGACAAAGCTGACGACAACGAAGGTCAGGTTCTGGGTGTTCGCTTGTGGTACACCGCTGGCCCGGTCACTGTCTCTGCATTCACTCATCGCGCGTCCGACGACTTTGACTACAAGACCGGCAGCCTGTGCGTGGGTGAAAAGACCACCACCGACGGCATCTACGGCGCTTACAAGACCGGCGCTCACAAGATCCACGCTCGCTACGCAGTTAACGACTGTGACGTGAAAGGCGAAAAGACCTCCACCAAGATTGAGTACGTTAACCACCTGGACAAGAAGTTCCGCGTGTGGGCCGCTGTCGAGAAGCAGTCTGGCGACGACACCCGCATGCCTGAAGACGTCACCATCAGCAACCTGGGCGTCCGTTACGACTTCTGATCTGTTGTAATACGTTGTTCCGCAAAGAGACTGCTGGTGGTATTACTACCATCAGTAGTTCTCAAGACTGCTGATAGAGTACTCGCCTAAGGCCAACGGATGATAGGGATTTCGGTTAAGGAAGGATATTGTTCCATTCCGAGCCTGCCAGAGGTAAAGGCAGGTTGCATTACACTAGAGATCACCATGAAACATCTGAAACTGCTGCTATCCGTCATGGCCATGTTACTGGCCTCCTGCTCCATCTCATCGATACAGGAAAGTGACGACCTGATTACCCTCGGCCACGGTGACGTCGAGGTATTGGTGCCGTCCAGCCTGCGCATCCTCGCCATTAACGGCCAGCCTGCCCATTCACCGAGCCTCTACGAAGGCAAGTACCTGCTGCGTCTGGAAGAAGGCGAGCAACGCATCGTTGTTCAGTACGAAGAAAACTGGAACGATGCCGATGAATCCGGCTACATCATCAAATGGCAACCGGTGGCCATCAAAGAGAATTTCAAGGCGGGAGAGCGTTATATCCTGACCCACGCCCACGTCAACAATCGTGACCACGCCATCGATATGGTGGACACCTCACCCGTGTGGCTGATTGGCGGCAAGCAAAAAATCACCGGCGAGCTGGTGAAAGAAGAAACCACGGTGGTTCAGTACGTCAGCAAGCAAGAAGGCGAACAATCAGCCTCTCACCTGCACCAGCTGCAGCACATCTGGAAAAACGCCAGCGAAGCCGAAAAGAAGGCGTTTGAGATCTGGCTCAAGTCGAAGCAGGACTGATCCTCTCCAGCCAGTCCCGCCACTGCTGAGCGGTGGCGGGTGCCAGCCATTCGGCCAGCCCATCGGATTCAAACCGCGTCACTTCCCCAGCCTTCATCCGATGCAACCATTCCTGAATACGCCCGGCGGCGGCCTCAATGTCCCCAACAGGATACAGACACGAGGTTGGATATTGCTCGGGATAGCACAAGTCATCCGGCACCACGGGAATAGCACCAGCTGCTGCCGCCTCCAGCAGAGCCAGCCCCTGAAATTCATGCCTCGCTGCGCCAAACACAAACGATGCTCGACTCACCCACCCCTGGTATTCGGATTTGGGTAGAAATCCACTCACCGCGATTCTAAATCCGGCTTTACGAGTGTCAGCATCCCCCACTGCCTCCTGCACCTGCTGCAAGCGGGTTTTCACCGCGTGTGGCCGATCCGCTCCGGCTCCCAGCAACGCCAGATCGAACGAAATTCCGCGCTCAAGCAGCGCTTCAACCAGCTGTCGCAGCGCCTCAGGGTATTTGTCGTATTCCCAACGGTGGTTCCACAGAATCAGCGGGCGCTCAGCCTGGTTGTGTTGTCCCACCGCTAAAACAGATCCCGACATTGTTTCAACCGGCACCGGCAACCAGCGACATTTGGGCTTCAATCGTGCCACCAGCGCCTGGGGCTTGGCGTCCGGCAACTTTCTCATCAACGCATCAATGCCATTCAGAAACGAATCCCGATTGAAGATCGAATTGAACAGCAGTTCGTCCGCTGACAGAGCGCTGTAGAGCTGTACCATCTGCGGATCGATCGAGGCGTGCTGCCCCTGACTGACGGGATAGGCGAACTGGTTTTCATGGAAGTACAGCGAGGTTGGTACTGCAGCCAGCTTTGGAAACAACCCGCGCAGCGTACTCAGATCCACCATACTGGTGGCGAGAATGCGATCCGGCTGCCAGCCTTCCAGCTGCTCCGGCAGAGCATCCAGCCACGACAAGGGGTTACCGCGAATGCGCCAGCGAAAATGCCGTCCCGGCAACTCCAGTACTCGCCAGTCTGCTTCCAGACTGGCGGTGAGCCAATCGACCCAATACGCATGGCTGTCTGAACGATAGGCGGAAAGCAACAAAATACGAGGGTGTGACAAGCGGATATCCCGAACGACTGGAAAGGAAATAAAGGAAATGGCGTGTTGAAAATTGTGACGATCCAGAAACAGCAACGCCAGAATCGATCAGTATTCTGGCGTCGTCGGCCAACAAAAACGGATTGATTGTGTATCAGTCCAGCTTTTCCAGCTCTTTTTCCTGATCGTAAATGGTTTTCTTCAGTGAGGAAATTTCTTCCATGTAGCTGCGGTCACGCTTTTCGATTTTTTCCAGATAATCCACCGCCCGGTTGTTGGCATTCGGGCCAGCGATACCCATCAACTCCTTGCGCATACGCTTGATTTCCCGGTCGCGCACGTCCTGCAGCTTCTTGATTTTCTGACGGTTCCTTTTCAGCAAACGCTGCAACTCATACTTGCGATTGCTATCGCGCAACTCCTCGTAAGAAACCCGCGGGGTCGCCACCGAAGACGGCTCGCCGCCAACGGGTTGCTTGATCTTGTATTCCTTGACAGCGGCGTCGTGCCCTTCCGGGCAAGGAGTCTGGGAGAACAGCTTGCGACCTTTTTCATCGGTACAGATGTGGTACGAACCGTTGGCCGCCTGAACAGAGACGGACACAGAAATCAGTGTCAGCAACCACAAGGCCGACCGGAATACACGCACTCCAACATTTTCCACTGCCTTCTCCCGTGAAAACGACTCCAACAAGTAATCGCTAAACTTTACCGCAGCCGAACTTTCCATGCACCCGACATGACGATAACGGCGGGATTGATTACAATCCCGCGCTTGTTTTTCTCCTGCCGAGGCGCCCTCATGTCCGACTCCCCACAAGAAGGTCAATCCATCCAACTGGAAAACGCTACCGGCCAAAGTGGCAAGGTCGGCTTTGTCAGTCTTGGCTGCCCGAAAGCGCTCGTCGACAGCGAGCGTATTCTGACCCAGTTGCGTATGGACAATTACGACGTGGTCAACAGCTACCACGACGCCGATGTGGTGGTGGTGAACACCTGTGGCTTTATTGATGACGCCAAGCAAGAGTCGCTGGACGCCATTCACGAGGCCATGAACGAAAACGGCAAGGTGATCGTGACCGGCTGTATGGGCAAGGGCAAAGACGCCGAAGTCATCCGCGAGCAAAACCCGAATATTCTGGCGATCACCGGCCCGCAGGCCTACGAAGAAGTGATGGAAGTGGTTCACGAATGGGTGCCACCAGTGAAGAACCATGATCCGTTTACCGATCTGGTACCGCCCCAGGGCGTCAAGCTGACACCGCGTCATTATTCTTATCTTAAAATTTCCGAAGGCTGTAACCACAGCTGTACCTTCTGCATCATCCCGGACATGCGCGGCAAGCACGTCAGCCGCCCGATTGGTGATGTTCTGGACGAAGCCAAGCGTCTGGTGGATGCCGGTACCAAAGAGCTGCTGGTGATCTCGCAAGACACCTCAGCCTACGGTGTGGATATGAAGTTCCGCACCGGTTTCTGGGACGGCAAGCCAGTGAAAACCCGCTTGTACGACCTGTGTAACGAGCTGGGCAAACTCGGTGCCTGGGTTCGCCTGCATTATGTGTATCCCTACCCACACGTCGACGACATCATGCCGCTGATGGCGGAAGGCAAGGTATTGCCCTATCTGGACATTCCCTTTCAGCACGCCAGCCCACGCATTCTGAAGTTAATGAAACGCCCGGCCCACGCCGAAAACACGCTGGAACGGATCAAAAAATGGCGCGAACAGGTGCCGAATCTGGTACTGCGCTCCACCTTCGTGGTTGGCTTCCCCGGTGAAACCGAAGAAGACTTCCAGATGCTGCTCGACTGGCTGGAAGAGGCCGAACTCGATCGGGTGGGTTGTTTCAAATACAGCCCGGTTGACGGCGCCAAGGCCAATGACTTGCCAGACCATGTCGCTCCGGACGTTCAGCAAGAGCGCTGGGAACGGTTTATGGAAGCACAACAGGCGATCAGTACCCGCAAGCTGCAGCGTCGCATTGGCCAGCGTATGACCGTGCTGATTGATGAAGTCGACGAAGAAGGCGCAATTGCCCGTTCCATCGCCGATGCACCGAACATCGACGGCATGGTCTATCTGAACGAATTCTTCGATTGCCAACCAGGGGATTTTGTCGAGGTAGAAATCGAACACGCGGATGAATACGACCTCTGGGCCAGCCCGATCCAGACGGAAAAATAACGCACTGTTGTTGCGAGGCTCATAATGGATCTTTTTTAAACCCGAAAATCCGGGTTACCATGGGTCTCGCTTGCTCGATGTTCGAACAGGCTTTCAGGGATGAACCGTCACTGATTCTGGCTGAATCCGAACTTATCGGCCATGATTAACTCAATGACAGACACCCCGACGTCCTGCTGAGCGGCCATGATCCAAAGCTAACACCCACTCAGCGATTTCAGACTGGCATTCCGTGGTATGAGGGCTGGGTATGAAGAAGCGGTTGTTGATTTCGGGAATCGTGGCATTAAGTGCTGCCCTGGCCGGAGCTGGCTATCATCAGTATCTTGATTTGCGCCGTCAGGCGGGTCTGGATACCGGTTTTCCTGCGGTGGTGGGTGTTCCACCGGATGCTGCCGAGGCAAACTTGCCTAGCTATGCTGGCCCTCACCCCAGATTTACCAGCCGTCCGCAAGATCCGTTTCCCTACCCGATTCCATTCGGTCAAATCGGCCCGCAATACCCGTTATTCTCCGGCCCACCCCAGTACCCATTCTTGTGCCAAACACTGGACTCAAGGCTTGGCCAGCCAATTGTCGATAATCAGCAGGGCTGGGGCGTGCCCGTGTACAAGGATCCAGAGCATCCCCAAGCCTCAACCATCGTTGGCTACAGCAAGGACTGTCAGATCCCGACTCGCCTGCACTACTACAGCTACAGCAACGATCAGATAGGCCTGCCCGACCGACTGGATATCCACCTTCACCCGGACGGTACGCTACCGACGCAATCACCAGAATTGGAAACCACGCCCGACCTGCTGGTTCGCACGGAATCCGGCACCATCAACCGCTACCTGTACAGCATCATGATGCCCACCAGTACGAGCGACAGCCCTGCCGAGCCAGATCTTTCGCTCTGGAATGGACGTCTGGTGTACTTCTTCCATGGCGGTATCAACGTTGGTTTCCAGCAAGGCAAAATGCGTATGGATCGACTCATTCGCGATATTCGCCACTTGCTGGAAGAAGGCTATGCCGTCGCGTATTCCAGTGCAACTCACACCAGCAACACCTTCAATATCACCCTGCAGGAAGACACCGCACGGCGGCTGAAACGTCAGTTTGTGGCCCGCTATGGCAAGCCGGAATTCACCATCGGTTTTGGTGGCTCCGGCGGTGGGCTGCAGCAGTATCTGCTGGCACAAAACGCCCCTGGCCTTCTGGACGGCGGGGTTGCCCTGATCGCCTATCCCGACATGGTGACCCAGGTGCATTACACCCTGGATTGTGAATTGCTCGAATACTACTTCGATGAACTGGCCAGTGACCCCGGTTTCTGGCGAGACCCGAGCAATCGCGAAGCCGTATTGGGACTGAGCGTCAGCGACAGCAACAACGCCTATAAGCCACCCCGTTTATGGTGGTTGAACGATGTCGCTTCGCTGCTGCGCCTGGAATCACCCGCGCCGCGTCCGCCGAGCACAGAATGCAACGTCGGCTGGCGCGGTTCCCCACCGCTGATTCAGAACCCGGCCTTTCACAAGCAATGGCAGCGCTTTGATCGTTCAGTGCGTGACACTGGCCAGTGGACCTACTGGCAGGACAACAAGATCACCTACGGCACCGGTGCCGACGGTGTCGCCCATTCCCCCTGGAGCAATGTCGGGGTTCAGTACGGCCTGAAGGCACTCAAGCAGGGGGTCATTCAGCCGGAGCAATTTCTGGAACTGAACGCGCGCATTGGCTCCTGGAAACCGGCGCAGGAAATGACGCCACCGCGTCTGTGGCACGTCAGCGGCGATTCCCGCCTCTACCGCATGACCCCCTATGGCGAGCACAACATGACCCACAGTGGTGATGAAATGGACGTCGCCCCCAGAAGTGCGGGGCCTCTGGCCGCTGCCAAAGCCGCCTATCACTCCGGGCATGTCTATCTGGGCCATCTCGATATTCCCATCATGGATGTCCGCATGTACCTCGATCATGAACAGAACATCCATCACACCTGGGCTGCGCTGTCGATTCGTGAACGTCTGAAAGAAGCCGGTTCCGATTTGCGTCTCAGCCCGCTGTGGATCACCACCAAACCCTACAACCCGATGTTTGATGCCGTCACCGTGATGGACGCCTGGTTAACCAATGCCGAGGTCGACGGTGATCTGATCAATAGCCGTCCGGTTGCTGCCACAGACAGCTGCTTTACTGCCGAAGGTGATGTGATTGCCAATGGTGATGGCGTCTGGGATGGAGAATGGAATCATCAACCACTGGGCCGCTGCAGTCAGGAGATGCCTTTCCACAAGGGATCCCGCCAGGTAGCCGGAGACAGCATTGCCGGAATGACGTTCCAGTGCTCGCGAGTTTCGGTCAGCGACGCCATACGCACCGGCATGTATGGCGATCTCGATATGAGCAATTACCGCAGCGAGCTGGAGCAGATCTTCCCCGATGGAGTGTGCGACTACTCACTGCCGGATCTGGCCCGCCCCGAAAACCTGCTGGACTACCAGATGGCCGAGCAGCCCGTCTTCAGTCATCAGCCCGACAAATTGAGCGCTCAATAAGCCGGTATGGCTTTGGTCTGCACATCTGGCTGGCATTCACCCGACACCGCCTTCATATCTGCGCAACAGAAAACGCAAAAAGCCCGTCAAAGCAGCTTTGACGGGCTTTTTATCGATCTCTGATTATCGATCTCTGAAAACTGAGGACTTACTTGATTTCAGACAGCAGCGCCGGGTTAGTCACCAGCTTGCGAACACCGTGTGCGTGGTCTTCGTTGAAGACGTTGCCTTCACACCACTGTGCCAGGCTGTTGATGTCCAGCTTGGCGCATTCAGGACGAACGCTCCAGGTTACCTGCAGCGGTGAGCACTGCTGCTCGGTGTATTTAGGGCCTGTGGTAGAACCCATGAACTCAACTGGCTTGCCGGTACCGACTGGCAAGGCTTTTGGCTGATGCAGACCGTTGACCTGATTGCCCTGATAGTTGATGTCATTGAAGTCCATTGCTGCAGGATCATTCACCAGCGTGAAGACCTGAGTCTCAACACGCAGATCCGGGTTGGCGCAGCCGCTGGACAGACAGGAACCCAGACCCGGGCCTGGCTCGATATCACATGAAGTGTGAACCCAGTGTACTTCGATGGTGTCACCCGGCTTCAGACCGTTACACACATCGCCGCGAGGCGCAGTCAGTTCAGCCGGACTCAGCTGACGACTGATACGACACTCATAACCACCGCCGTAGCCTTTCTTGCCCGCGCCCGCGTAGATGGAGAACGCATCGGCCTTGTGCTCGGCATTGTTGTGGAAGTGAATGTTACACAGATTCATTTTGCGGGATTCCGGAGCCAGCGAGAAAATACGCTCGTTGGTGCCGAATTTATTATCGATATCCCTTGGGGTTTGTGGGCCGTAACCCACACATGCAGGCCCTTCAGCAACTGCGGTTTGCTTGGCAGCAGGACCGGCATTTACGCTGGAAACCGCTGCGGTCAGCAGCGCAACAGACATCGCCATCGAGATTTTGGACATGGCTACAACTCTCCTTATCTGATTTTTAGTCAGCCAATGATAGAAATCCCGGTAATGATCCAGAGACTCGCCCCGTCCTTCAAGAGTTAATCACCAAAGGCAGACTAATGGCTGCATCAGTAAGTGCTTCCTTATAGTTCAGGCATCTGAATTGGTGTAATCCTATCGATACCATGCCCTTTCCGGCCTGCATTTGTTGCGTTACCAGACGATATCCATTGTGTCCATCAAAGCCATCCACAGTAACGGAGTAAGGCTCTTTTTTAAGCTCCACTATTTCCTTCATGATAACGAAGTGGTTCACCGTCGGTTTGTAGCGAGTCGCCATCAAGGTTTCGGAAACATCACGTGCCCACTGCTCAGGGGCCTGATGGAGATTGCGAGCGAAATACTTCACATAAAGGCATTGGCTATCGTCAGGAGAAGATGCCCGATAACCGGATCCTTCCTCCTCGACAATCCAGTCGAAAGGGATATCGAGATGTACAGCGCCGTCGTGATCCAAAGCGGCTGGCGGAATTTTGTGCGTAACGCGTCCGGGTGGAACCAGAGCGCTGCCGATCCAGCCATAAGACAATGCGTGGAAATACCCCCATTCCAGCGTCAGGCTCACTGCAGTCAGCGCCACCGCAATAAAACCGACCGACAACCCTTCCAGAGAAAGGTAAATCCCCGCAGAGATCACCAGCACACCAAACAGGGCAAAAACACCCCAGGCCATGCGGTTGTGTGTTTCAAGAATGTAGTTACCACACTGATTGCAGGTAATTAACTGTGGTAGAAAAGCGGAGAAAACCGCCGAAAACTGAATGGGATGCCCACATCGATTGCAGCAATACCTTGCCATTAATCAACCTCCGTTGTTCTTTCTGACTGTTTTATCAGCCTAGTAGAAAATCTGGCAGGCGGTCTGAAAACCAGGAAATTTGTCCGTACGAGCCCAAATACGACGCCTACGCACAATTCTAGAGTGGATAACAGACGGCTCGCTACGGCATACCTCTCACAATCCGAATGAGAGAAATTTCACGCGAGGCTGGAGTGACTTGAACCGGAGTCTGGACAGAAGCGAAGAAAAACGAGGGGTAAAAAAATCCCGGCAGACGCCGGGCAAAAGGGTGCAGATACAACCCATTTCAGGACAACAAACCGCAAATCGGAATAAAAAGGTCCGGCCCAAAGGGCCGGACAACCCCCGCGGCTGCAAAACCACAAAAGGCCGCTGGGAAAGGAGACGTACAATTTTTATAGAGTCCGTAACAAGACTGCGTGACTTTCAAACCGGCGTTTTCAATACAACGTTCAAAAAAACAACCGATCAAAGCGTTCAAAGATTGGAAAGCTGCGACATCAGTCGCCGCAGCTCCGGTTTTGTTACAGAGAATCCAGATAATTAGGCAGCCACAGGCTGATTTCCGGAATAAAGGTGATCATGATCAGACACACCAGCATCAGCAGCAGCCATGGCAGACACGCCTTGATTGCCCAGCCAATGCTCTTGCCGGTAATACCTGCCGTCACAAAGAGGTTGAGCCCCACCGGCGGTGTCAGCATCCCCAGCTCCATGTTCACCACCATGATGATACCGAGGTGAATCGGGTCGATGCCCAGTTGCAGAGCGATTGGCAACAAGATCGGTGCCATGATCAGCAGGATCGCAGACGGCTCCATGAAGTTACCGGCCAGCAACAGCAGGATGTTCATCACAATCAGGAAGCCCCAGACCGGCAGGCCCCATT
Organism: Oceanospirillaceae bacterium; assembly: GCA_002723385.1. Taxonomy (GTDB): domain Bacteria; phylum Pseudomonadota; class Gammaproteobacteria; order Pseudomonadales; family Oceanobacteraceae; genus Oceanobacter. The sequence goes on from PBNY01000045.1 coordinate 23,060, forward strand.
CGGTAATGGTTGACGCCAGATGGTGTGGAATCTGCTCAGTGGTCAGAACGTGTGCGAACAGCATGGCGTTGGCAATAATGAACAACAGCGTGATACTGACGCGTGCCGCATCGCGCACAATGCCACCCACTTCCGGGTTATAAACCGACTTGATAATCCCCACAGGCAGAAGAACCAGATTGCGAACCGCGGCCACACCGATATTCTCACCTTCTTTACGCCATGGCTGATCTTTCAGCGGGCCAATGTCACGGTAACCCCAAACCGCCACCAGGAATCCGTAAACCGCAGCAACCGCCGCTGCTTCCGTCGGGCTTGCCAGACCCGCGTAGATAGAACCCAGTACCAGCACGATCAACATCAAACCGCCAGAAGCACTCAGCGCCGTCTTGGCAATGGTGCCAAGGCCAGCAAAAGGCTCAGCAGGCAGATTCTTGCGACGCGCCACAATGTAGATGGTGATCATCAGAATCAGGCCAATCAGGATGCCCGGAACGAAACCGGCCATGAACATACGGCTGGCAGACACTTCCGTCGCGGCGGAGTACACCAGCATCACAATGGAAGGCGGAATCAGAATGCCCAACGTACCGGCAGTCGAGATCGCACCCGCTGCAAACGACAGCGGATAACCCGCGCGCACCATACCAGCCAGGACAATCGAGCCGACTGCAGCCACCGTGGCAGGCGATGAACCGGATACCGCAGCAAACAGCATACAGGCCAGTACCGACGCCATCGCCAGACCACCACGCACGTGGCCAATCGCAGCCGTGGCGAAGTCGATCAGACGGCGAGCAACGCCACCGGACGACAGGAAAGCAGAAGACAGAATAAAGAACGGAATCGCCAGCAACGTGTAGTGCTCGGAAACCGCTTCAAACAGTTTCAGCGAGATCGACGCCATGGAATCGTTGGTAAACAGCAGAATGGCTGTCATCGACGACAAGCCCAGAGCCACCGCAATCGGCAAGCCCAGCGCCATACAAATAAACAGGATCAGAAATAGAGTGCCCGCAGCCATTATGCTTTCTCCTCTTTGGACTCGTCTTCATCGCAACCTTCGTCGTGCAGCATGGATTCACGGTGTTCGTGGAATCCGTTGGCCTGGCCGATCCAGACTTGCCAGCCCAGCTCCAGCAAACGAATTGCAAACAACCCGAAACCCACCAGCAGACCGGCAACGACAGTCCATTTCGGAATCGGAATATCTTCCAGTTCAATAGCGATCAAATGCAGCTTGGAGACGTACACCCAGGAGCTCTGGATAAACATGCCGCAATACACCAGCGCCACGGCGATGGAGAACAGCACCATCCACTTGCGGGCGTTGTCAGAAAGCTTGTCGAGCAGAGCTTCTACGCAGATGTGGGACTTTTCGCGAACCGCCCAGGCTGCTCCCAGCAGCACCATCCAGGCGGACATCAACAGGGTCGCTTCTTGCGCCCAGTGAATGCCGGTATTAAAACCGAAGCGCATAACCACCTCGACGAATACCAGTAAGGTAATACCGACCAATAATAGGCCGATCAGTATATCTTCCAGACGATTGACGAATTTCATCATCTGCTCTCCTCTTATTTTTATCGGCCCGAAAGCCGTTTGAATCAGCATCAGAGGCGTCAAAGCAAGCGAGGTGCCAATGTCAGAAAGAGAACAAACCGAGAACAGAATCACACTCTCATTGGAGCCGCGGGAGGCTTGCGAAGAGCACCAGAAAATCGCTATAGGCCCCATGAGAAGCGAGCTTTTGGAAAAAGAAATTTTTTCTCAGAAAAATACAGAGCTACGACCAAGGTCTAAACCAGAAACTTCCGGGACAGTCGTTATCGAGAGAATAAGTGAAACGAGAGGTTCGACAGGAATAAAAAAAGGGTGGCCATCCACCCTTGATTTCGGAGTAAGCGGGGGAATAGACCCACCGGAAAAATAATTTCCACAACATTAAAACGGGCAAGCATTGACCGCTGCATACCGGAAGTCACGCCTACGCACGACACCTCAAAATCATCCCGTAGGAGACGAGTACACCGCCAATTTCGTAGGGGGCGGGTCCCACCCCGATCCGTGCGCAAATCCAGTAACCGATAATTTCAATGAAAACGGGCGACCTTGGGATGATCACCAGCGCTCTTTGACGGTTTAATACCCTGAAAATACAGAGTTTTACTGTATTTCAGGCATAAAAAAAGCAAGCCATGATGGCTTGCTTTTTTTGAGAATTATCGAGTTATTAGATAACTACAATATTCTCTGCCTGAGGGCCTTTTTTGCCCTGGGTTACATCGAACTGAACCTGTTGACCTTCAGCCAGTGTTTTGAAGCCAGTACTTGAGATAGCGCTGTAGTGGGCAAACACGTCTGTACCAGACTTCTGTTCAATAAAACCAAAACCTTTCTCTTCGTTGAACCACTTTACGGTACCAGTAGTTGAATTAGACATGATAAGTATCCTGTAGATAAAAAAATAGAGAGGTGTCTTCGCGAGACACGGATAAGCGGGAAATATAAATTGTAATTTAGAAGCTACAGGACGAAGTACTACGAAGAATGCGACGAAATGGAGGAAATAAAAACAGACTTACTTTCTAGCTGCGCGCACGATATAGCGCATTCAATCTGAAGTCAACTGAATTCTCAAATTTGTTTCACATGATGCCCGATAAAACAGGCACATCGTGGGATGGATACAACTGCGGATGTCCTATCCGCAGCTAATCACAATCTCACTCCACCGCTTTAAACGTGCTTTTATCCAGCTCGTATTTTTTCATTTTTTCGTACAGCGTCTTGCGTCCCAACCCCAATTCTTCCTGCGCGTCTTTCAGACGCCCCTGGTGCCGGGTCAGGGTCTCGCGCAACAGCATTTCTTCATAGCGACTGACTTGCTCGGCCAGAGTAATACGGGATGCGGCATCGTCCTTGCCATTCAGCATGCTTTCAAAAGCACGTTCTCCGCCCAGCAGGACAAAACATTCAGCGAGGTTTCGCAGTTCTCGTACATTGCCCGGCCAATCATGCGCCAGCAGGTGCTGGCGTTGTGCGGCTGTCATTGGCTGAACTTCAGAACCATAGCGGTTGGCGGCCATCCAGATAAAGTGTTCAAACAGCACCGGGATGTCTTCGCGGCGATCTTTCAGGGCCGGAATATGCACCTGTACCACGTTCAGGCGGTAGTAAAGATCAAGGCGGAAGTCGCCCTGATCACTCAATTCCTTCAGATCGACCTTGGTGGCGGCAACCACACGAACGTTCAGCGGAATCTGCTGATTCCCCCCCAGTGGCTCTACCGCCCGTTCTTCAAGTACTCGCAGCATTTTGATCTGCAGCGCCATCGGCATGCTTTCAATTTCATCCAGAAACAGCGTGCCACCGTTGGCGTACTGGAACTTGCCGACCCGCTTTTTACCGGCTCCGGTAAAGGCGCCCGCCTCGTGGCCAAACAGTTCGCTTTCGATCAGGTTCTCGGGAATGGCACCGCAGTTAATGGCAACGAAGGCTTTGTCACCGCGTTTACTGTGGGTATGAAGATAACGCGCCACCAGTTCTTTACCGCATCTGGTATCGCCGTTAATCAGCACGTCTGCCGGGGTGTCCTTGATGTGATTCAGGGTATCCCTGAGCTTTTTCACGTCTGCGTGAGAGCCAATGATTCTGGGCCCAGGACGCTCGTGCATCTCGACTTCCACCCGCAGCTGGCGGTTTTCCAGTGTCAGCAGGCGTTTTTCCTGGGCGCGTTGAACCGTTTCCAGCAGCACGTCGGTGGCGAACGGTTTTTCAAGAAAATCGTAGGCACCGTTACGCATGGCTTCCACCGCGATGGACACATCGCCGTGCCCCGTCAGCATGATCACCGGCAGGTCCGGGTCGATGGTTCTTAACTGGCGGATCAGTTCCATTCCGTCCATCACCGGCATATTGATATCCGTAAGGACAATCCCGGGCCAGCCCGGTTTGATCTGATCCAGTGCTTCCTGACCATTAGCGGCTGTCAGGGTGTTGATACCTTCAATTTCGAGGGTTTGGGTCAGAGCCTTGCGAATATTCGCTTCATCATCCACTACCAGAACATCAATCATTACTCACTCCAGCCTCGCCCAATCTGGGGAGGGTCAATATAAACGCCGTTCCACCATCAACACCGTCGTCCACCTTCAGGGTGCCAGACAGCGTTTCGATAATACGTCGTGACAACGCCAAACCAATACCAAGTCCACGCGCCTTGGTGGTGAAGAACGGTTCAAAAATCTTGCCTTGTATCTCAGGAGCAATCCCCGGGCCATTGTCCCGCACAGCGATACTGACCTCATCCTCACTGGCGCAAACCTCGACCCGAATCAGGCCGGCTTCATGATCCGACAAGGCATCAGCGGCATTGGTGATGAGGTTGATCAGCACCTGTTGCACCTGCACCGGCTCGCACAAGATGGTCAAGCCCGATTCGCCGGGGAAAACCTGTATATCAATCCGTTTGCGATGCAACAACGGCGTCATGATCGCCATCGCTCCGTCCAGCACTTCGCTGACTCGCATCGCCCTTGGCTCCGGCGGCGTTCGACGCGCAAACACCTTGAGCCTCGACACTATGATGTGCATCGACTGGACGATTTGTACGATCTCGCCGAGATTTTCAGCCACCATGTCGTGACGCTCGCGCTGCGACAGCTTGAGGCTGTTTTCAGCATAGGTCTGCAACGCCAGCAAAGGCTGGTTCAGCTCATGGTTTATCCCGGCGGACATTTCCCCCAGTACCGCCAGTTTGGCAGCCTGAACCAGCTGATCCTGAGTCGCTTCCAACTCGGTCTGGGCACGCTGGTAATGCGCCACCAGTTGCTGCAATTCGGTATTGGACTCACGTAACTCGGCGGTTAAACCCGTTACCCGACGTTCCAGTTCGTGGTTCATCTCAATCACATGACGTTCCACTTCCAGGTGCTTGCGCCAGTACAAACCGATCAGCATCAGTACCCCGAACGCCAGTGAAAAATACACGCAAAAATGCAACGTACGCTTGAACACCACGGATACAGGCGACACTGACAACACGTGCCAGCCCCCTTGTGGCACCAACGACCGTCCAACCAGATACGCGTGACCAATGCCTTCGAGGCTGAGGTAAATCTGTTCGGAGCTCATCACATCCAGCTCGCTGTTATCGCCCACCGGAGTAATGGATGAGTTGCCATAACGGCGTGATCCCCGGATCGCCTGTCGGCGAGACTCAGGCAAGGCTTGCAAGCTGTTCAACGCCCAGTCCGGCTGGGAAGAAGCGAACACTACGCCGTCGTATCCGACAATCAGGTATTCTGCGCCTTCATCCCTCAAGCGTTGGAACACCGGCTCCAGCAAAATCTTGATCACCACCACACCAAGAACTTCGCCGGACGAAAATATCGGCGCGGAAAAATAGTACCCACGCCAGCCGGACACCACACCAACCGCGTAGTACTTGCCTGGCTCGCCCAGAATCGCCTGGGTGAAATAGGGCCGAAAGGAAAAGTCGTGGCCGACGAAACTGTCTTTGTCATTGTGGTTGCTGGAACCAATGGCGTTGCCCTCGGGGTCGAGCACAAACAGGCTGTTGCTGCCCAGGCTGACGTTGGTGCGTTCAAGAAAACGGTTCAACGTTGTCACCTGCTCGACGGTCGGGTTGCGCAAGGTCTCCCGCAGGGTTCTGAGATCGGCCACCGCCGACGCGATGCCTTCATATTGCTGCAGCTGACGCCCGAGTTCATCAGCTATTTGGTCCGATTCACGCTCCAGCTCGGTCAGAACATCCTGACGAATCGTCTGAGACATCAGCGCCACCACCACCATGATGCCGGATAGCCAGCACAGCAGCAGGATCAGAATCCAGCGCCCGAGGATGTCCCGTCTGGGCGAGGCTTGATTCGAAGCCGCCACCAGGGTGTCGGTCAGCAGCAGCTCGCCCGACAAGGAATGTTGGGATGAAGATTTCTGGGACACAGAGGAAGTTGTCAAAGCACTTTCCAACCAATTCACAACTCTGACTCTCTGGCGCTCCATACGCCCGAGCCAAATGGGTGGAAAACCACCCAACCGTCAGTTCCGACCGGGCATTTTCCGCCCGACCGCTTGTGCTTCCAATCCATGAAAGCCGGAGATCCCTGTCCGAAAACATCATTACCAGGCTACCGAAACCACGCCAGACGCCAGTTTGGCAGCGGGGGCAGGGGCAAATCTCTGCGTGGCACAGGCATTGCTCCAGCCAACGGTTACCGGTGCCAGAAAGCTTATCTGACCGCCCGCGCAGTATAGATAAACAACAGAAATAACAATAACCGATAACAAGAAACAGGAGCCCGGAATGCCATTCCGTAAATCACTCTCGCATCGGCGCATCAACCCGACCGACCGGATTCCACATGCCCAACCGTCCGTTTATGCCTTACCCATAAGCGTCAACTTCAACAAACCATTCAGCAAACAGTGGGCCAGATTTTCCGCATTGCTGATTCTGGCCGCCGTCATCAATATGACGTTGCTCCTGTCGACGACTCACGCCGAAGAACCGATTACCATTCGTTTCTCCCACGCCGTCGCCAACAAGACACCCAAGGGCCAAATGGCCATCAAATTCCGGGATCTGGTGGCACAACGACTGCCAGGTCGTGTGAAGGTGAAGATTTATCCTCGCTCACTGATGTACCAGGACAGCAACGTCGGTGCCGCCATTGCCGAAGGCAAAGTCGAACTGGCGGCCCCGGCACTGTCAAAATTACGCCAGTTCACGCCCAAGTTGCAGTTGTTCGATCTCCCCTTTCTGTTCCCGAACATGGAAGCGGTCGAGCGTTTCCAGAACAGCATGGAAGGCCAGGCGCTGTTATACAGTATGGAACAGCGGGGCATCGTTGGCCTTGGCTATCTTCATAACGGCATGAAGCAGCTGTCGGGGAATTACCCCATTCGCACGCCCACCGACATCGCGGGGAAAACCTATCGCATCATGACGTCTGATGTGCTCAAGGCGCAGTTTGAAGCCGTGAACGCCACGCCAGTGGCCAAGCCGTTCTCCCAGGTTTACAACCTGCTGGTCACCGGCACCATTGATGGCCAGGAAAACACCTGGTCGAATATCTACGCCTCGCATTTCTATCGCGCTCAAAGCCATATCGCTGAAACCAACCACGGCTTGCTTGATTACATGGTGATCACCTCACCGAGCTTCTGGAACAAGTTACCTGTGGATGTACGCGAAACGCTGGAAGACTGCATCCGCCTGGCCATTGCCCACGGTAACCAGATCGCCGCACGCCAGAATCAGCAGAATCGTACCGCTATCCTCGGCAGCGGCATGACCAAAGTGGTTGAGCTGACCCAATCCGACCGGGAGCAATGGGTGAATGCGATGAAGCCGGTGTGGGGGCGTTTCAGCGCTGACATTGGCGAAGAGCTGATCCGGGCTGCGCTGGTCGCCGGACAAGGACGCTGATCACCCATTCCTGCCTCAACGGCTGGCCTTTGTCGCCGCTGAATCCTATCATTCCGGTTTTTGCTGCGCCGATTGCGCCGTATTCCACAGCAATCGTCCTGGCCTGAAACCGGAATCGCCATGTCCCGCTTCACCTTGATGGTTACCCAAAGTCCATTCGACACCCTCGCCCACCAGCATGCGATGGATTTTCTCCGAGCGGCAGTGGCAAACGGGCACCAGATTCAACGGGTCTTTTTCTACACCGACGCCGTCCTGTGCGCCAACGCCAATCTGACGCCCATTCAGGGACAGACACCGATCTCCCAACAGTGGGCCGAACTGGCTAAAAACCATGGTTTCCCGCTGCAAGCCTGCATCGCCAATGCCTTGCGCCGTGGCCTGCCGGATGCAACCGAAGCCAAGCGCTATGATCTGAGCAACAGCCTGCATCCGGCGTTTGAACAGGCGGGGCTGGGTGAAATGGCCACTGCCGTCAGCGACTCTGACCGAATTATCGAATTTTAAGGCCTGCCATGACTGACTCTGTTTCGGCCAACTCAACCCTGATCCTCTTGAGTACGCCACCCTCGCAAGATATGGAACCGCTGGAACTGGCACTGGCTCTGGCAGCCTTCGACCACCCGGTCACGCTGCTCTGTCTGGGAGCCGGGCTGGGCTGGCTGCTCGGCAAACAGCAGCCACGCAAAGTTCAGGGCAAGTCACCGGACAAACTGGTGTCTGCCTTACCCATGTATGACATCGACCAGATCTGGTACGCCGAATCGGCATTGCTGGCTTCTCCGTTCGATGCAGAGCAATTATCGCCCTTGGCGAGAGCTCTGGATGACAGGGGCATCCGCGCGTTGATCCAGCAACACCAACATTGCCTGAGGTTCTGATATGTCCACCCTGTACCAAATCAGCCAGACACAATGCGACCAGGCGCTGGTGCCTCTGCTTAATGACGGCGATTCCCTGATTCTGCTGGGCGATGCCTGCTACACCCAGACCCAGTGGCGCCAAAGCCTGGATGCGATTGCGCAAGGGAAGGATTCAATCCCGATTTTTGTTCGCCAGTCGGATCTGGAACAACGCGGCCTTGGCAGGCCAGTGCAGATGACTGTCATTACCGACAGCGAGTGGGTGGAACTGAGCTTGTCGCATTCCCGAACCATCAGCTGGAGTTGACCATGAGCCAGAACCTGCCTGAACTCGACAAGGACGGCTTTCTCGCCAATCTGGACGACTGGAACCCGGAAGTCGCCAGCCAGCTGGCTGCGACCGAAGAGATCGAGCTCACCGAAGCACACTGGGAAGTCCTGCACGCGCTGCGCGACTTTTATCAGGAATTCGATCTGTCACCGGCCATGCGTCCACTGACCAAATACCTGAAACAACATCTGGGTGCCGACAAAGCCAGCAGCATCTATTTATTGACCCTGTTTCCCGGCAGTCCGGCCAAAATCGCCGCCAAAATCGCCGGTCTGCCTCGTCCGGAGAATTGTTTGTGAGTACACCTGAAAAACACCCGCTCGCCGATTACGTGCGCATTCTGGCACGGGGAAAAAACGCCAGCCGCAGCATGACGCGCGACGAAGCCTTGTTCACCATGCAGCAGCTGCTGTCCGAAGATGCGCGACCAGAGCAACTCGGCGCTATCCTGATGCTGTTGCGTGTCAAGGAAGAGACAGCAGAGGAACTGGCAGGATTCGCCAGCGCTATCGATCAGGCCTGGCCAGACACCGTCAACAATATCGATCTGGTTTGGCCAAGCTACGCCGGCAAACGACGCCAGCCATTCTGGTGTTTGCTGTCGGCATTGCTGTTGGAGCAAATGGGCTATCGAATTCTGTTTCATGGCAGCCTGGCTCACACCGAAGGGCGCATCTACTTGCACGAGGTGTTCAACCAGCTCGGGCTGCATGAACTGGAATCTGTCAATCAGCTGGGTAACACAGACTTGCCACCGATCAGTTACCTGCCCTGTCAGGCACTGAACCCGAAGCTGCAAGACTGGCTCGGCCTGAAGGCCATTCTGGGCGTTCGTTCCCCGATCAACACGGTACTGAAAACCATCGCACCCGACGGGATTCCCAGCGTTCAGGGCATTTTTCACCCCAACTACGCAGAAGTTCATGTCGGAGCGGCGCAACTTAACCAGTCCGACATGCTGGTGATCAAGGGAGAGGGGGGTGAGTTTGAGGTCAATCCTGAGCGTACCTGCCGCGCCAAATACCATCTTGGTGACCTGAGTGGCGAGCTGGTGTTACCCAACAGCCAGAGCCACTACGCCGACAAACCCGACGGCATCAGCCCCAAGCTCCTGGTCGATGCCTGGAGCGGCCAACTCCAGAGTGAATACGTTACGGAAGCGGTGATCCGAACCGCCGCTCTGGCCCTGGTTGCCATTCGCAAACAACCAGATCAACTGGAAAACTGCCTCGAAGAATGACGCGCTGCCTGGGCGCAGCGCGATACGAGTCGATTAACGGGCTGTTAGAGGGCGTTCTCAATTAGTAAATCGATCCTGCTGAGAGCCAGTTGGATTCAGAACAAGGCATGAGAAGCGCGGTTTAGCGAGCTAAAA
>PBNY01000046.1 GCA_002723385.1 Oceanospirillaceae bacterium
CGTGGCGATCTATTGCAGGGGCTGGCTGACTCCAAACGTTCCCGTGAGGAGCAGGAGGATCTTGCCAGACGTCTGGCCGATTTAAAGCTCGAAAGCTCGGACGCCGAGCAAGATATTCAAACTCTAAAAGCCGACAGTAGCGCTAATAATCGCATGGACCGTTCTGGGCATTTAGGTAAGTTGGAGGTTGCAGAGGAATGTGAGGCATGACTTCTGCACTGTCTGAGGAACTACTGTCAGGTTTGCCCTCGTTGAAGCAAAAGTTCCTGGTGGATCTGGTTAACGGCATTGACGTTAACCGTGATCATATCCGGCTGCAAAAAAGTCGCGATGGTTTTGTGTCCCGCTTGTGGGACGCATACACCGGAGAAGGCCACCGACGCCAAAGCCAGATTAATGACAACGTGATTGAAGGTCTGGACAGTTGCCTGACCTGGCTCAACAGCCTGACAGAGCAACTGACGTTCACCAATAATGCGCTGGTTCAGGTCAACCAGGGCCTGACGCGGGTAAAAACCGACCTGGCACAGGTAGCGCATTTTGCGGCAGATACACAAGAGCAACTGGACATACTGGAACACAACGTCAGTCGCCATTTTCACGAGCTGGAACAGCAAATTCAGGATCTGGATATGCGCCAGCGGGCGTTTCAACAGATGGACACCCTCTTCAATAGTTGGAGTGCGGGTAACTATGCCGCGCTATCCATCGCACAGCGTGGTTTTTTGGTGGTATCCGAATTGGCCTGGGGTGTGTTAGGGGACTATTGTCAGCGTGCGTCGATAGATGATCGTGAGCAGATACTGCTGGATCTGCGTAATCGTCTTATTGTTCGTATGGTCCAGGATGCCAATGTCACCCATGAATCTCGTATAGATGCCAACGTCTGGGTGCAATGTCTCGATCTGAGTCATAACCCAGGTGGATTGGGAGGTCAGTATCAGCAAGCGGTGGCGTATTTGGGCAACGGTATCAATGACCAGAAGCCCTTTACCCGCTTCGTATTGGAGCCTAGTCGTGAGCGACCATTGGTTGTGCCGTTTTTGATGACGGCTCCGCGTTTGGTCAAAGGCATGTCTAACGACCTCCTCAAGGATGGGTATTTGTATGTCAACTGAATCATCCCCCCGTATTGGTCTGGCACTGACGGGTGGTGGTGCCAAGGGTGCTTATCATGTCGGTGCCCTGAAAGCATTGGCGGAGCTGGATGTGCCAGTTCATGCTGTGTCTGGTGCCAGTATTGGCGCTCTGAACGGTGCTATCGTGGCAACGTCACCTGATCTGGATCAGGCACACCATAACCTGTTCAATATCTGGCGCGAGTTGGGCAGTGACAAGGTGATCGCTTTGTCGAATAAGGCTCCCGCCTTTCTGGCCATGTTGGTTGGTATGGGAACAGCCTTCCGGGCGATACCTATGCTCTCCACCGGAGTCACGTTGGCGACTAAAATCGCCGATGTATTTGATCTTGATGTGCCTCGACTTAATGGTCAGGTGCTGGATGAAACCCATCTGGTACGACTGCTGGAAGCGTGCACTCAGCCTGAATTGTTCAGAAACGGGTTGCCGTTTTATGTCTCGGTTTATGAAAGCGGTGGTGGGGTGGACGACCTGTTGGGCGTTCTGTTGTCGGTTGTGCGCCTGAGTAATACTCGTGAATCTGATTTTCTACATATTCAGAGTTTATCCGATGCTGATATGCAGGAAGCTCTGCTGGCGTCGGCAGCCTTGCCCGTGTTGTTCCGAGCACGGCAAGTGGGAAATGCCTATTACACCGATGGTGGTCAGGGAGATTGGTACGGTGTTGGTGGCAATACTCCAGTGAAGCCGTTAGTGGATGCCGGTTGCGACATCGTGATTGTGGTGCATTTATGCGATGGCTCAATCTGGGATCGCAGCCAGTATAAAAACGTCAATGTGATCGAAATTCGACCTCGTACCAGCATCGCCAGAGGCCACGCAGTGGCCGATATTCTGGGGTTTGATCATCAGCGTATCGACTCATGGATGACGCAAGGATACGACGACAGTATTAACATTCTGAAACGGGTGTTTGATACCATTCGCACGGTGAATCGAATGGAGAGTTCCCGTTCTCGCTTGCAAGGCTCGCTCGATCAGGGCTCTGAATCAGATCGTTTATTGGCAGATGCCATGAAGCGAATCCGCTGATATGGCCCGCTCCCATGTATTCGTAGTGTCCTATTTTTTGTGACTCACTGATTTACCTTTAACCGAGATGAAAAACACACATGCTCACAGGCCAAATTCGTAACGACATCGACAAACTCTGGGAAAAATTCTGGACGGGTGGCATCACCAACCCGTTAACTGTGATCGAGCAGATCAGCTACCTGATGTTTGCCCGTATGCTTGATGAGCAAGAAACCTTGTCTGAGCGTAAGGCGGCGCGGACTGGGCAGGCGTTTGAGCGGTTATTTCCTGAGTCTCCAGAAGGCCAGTTGTTGCGTTGGAGCAACTTCCGTCACATGAGTGGTGACCAGCTACATAACCATCTGAAAAACGAAGTGTTTCCCTGGTTTGCTCGGCTTGGAGATGCACCGGAAGCGCACGATGCTCAGGACAATCACGGCGGTGGCAGTGCTCTCAAAGCGCTGGGGCACATCAGCGAATACATGCAGGATGCGGATCTTGAGATCAAAAACGAATCCGTTCTGACCGCTGCACTGGAAATGGTCGACAGCCTGCCGCTGAACGAGAGCGACGTCAAAGGTGATATTTACGAGTATCTGCTCAGCAAGCTGACCACCGCAGGCATTAATGGGCAGTTTCGTACACCGCGACATATTATCGACGCCATGATTGAGCTGGTTGACCCGCAGCCTGACGAGGTACTGTGCGACCCTTCCTGTGGCACTGCCGGTTTTCTGGCTCGCAGCATGGAATACCTGCTGCGCCAGCATTCCAGCTCTGAAGCTCAAGGTGGGCGCTGGCAAGACGAAGACGGCAACTGGCACTACAGCGGCGACCTGCTGGAAGAATATCGTGACCACATCAACAAGCACATGTTCTGGGGGTTTGATTTTGATACCACCATGCTGCGGGTTTCCAGCATGAACATGATGTTGCACGGCGTGAACGGCGCCAATATTCATTATCAGGACAGCCTCAACAAATCCATCAAGGAACGTTTCCCCGAACAGGAAGAAGACTTCTACGATGTGATTCTGGCCAACCCGCCGTTCAAGGGCAGCCTTGACGACAGCAACGTCAATAAAGACGTGCTGGCGATGGTCAAAACCAAAAAGACCGAACTGTTGTTTGTGGCGCACATTCTGCGCACCCTGAAACTTGGTGGCCGTGCGGCGGTGATTGTGCCTGATGGTGTGTTGTTTGGCTCCAGCAAGGCACATCGTCAGTTACGTACCGAGTTGATCGACCACAACCAGTTGGAAGGCATCGTCAGCCTGCCGTCGGGGGTATTCAAACCTTACGCTGGAGTCAGCACAGCGATTCTGATGTTTACCAAAGGCGGCGAGACTGAACGGGTCTGGTTCTACGACCTGCAGGCCGATGGCTATTCACTGGACGATAAACGCACCCCGCTCAAAGGCGATGACAGCAACGACTTGCCCGACGCCATAGCCCAGTGGCGCGCCTATCGTGGTTTGGTTGAAAACAACTACGATTTCAGCGCTGACGATGCGCCGTTTCAGGATCGAACCCGTCAAGCCTTCCTAGTCAACGCCGACGATATCCGCGCCAACAAATACGACCTCAGCATCAACCGCTATAAAGAAGTGGTGTACGAAGAAGAAGAATACGAAGAACCCAAAGTGATACTGCAACGGCTGAAAGACCTGGAGAACAGCATTCTTACGGATCTGGATGAGCTGGAGAAAATGCTGTGAGCCGGAGTGTGTCAAATCAACCACCGACGAATACCGACACCAATAACCAGAATTGGCAAGCGCTGGGCCAGTTTCCTGAAGTTGGGCAACAGCTTGTTGCCCAATTGATCGTGACCTTCCGGAGCCGGAACTGGCGGCCAGGGGAGATAAGCCATGAGTGCTGAAACCAATAAAGTTGGGGAGAAAACGCTGGAGAACAGCATTTTTACTGATCTAGATGAGCTGGAGAGAATGCTGTGACGTGGCCGATGGTTGAATTGGGTTCTTTGGTTTCTATAAAAACTGGGAAGTTAGATGCAAATGCTGCCAGTGAGAGCGGTATTTATCCATTCTTCACTTGTTCCAAAACTACTTTGAAAATTAATGATTATGAATTTGATGATGATGCTATTTTGGTAGCCGGTAATGGCGACCTCAACGTTAAACATTATTCTGGAAAATTCAATGCTTACCAGCGCACATATGTGGTGATAGCGAAGGACTCCAGTTTACATACTAGGTTCCTTTACTACTTCATGGATAAATACGTGGATAAGTTACGAGAGCAAAGTATCGGTGGGGTCATCAAGTACATAAAATTAGGAATGTTAACGGAGGCCAAGACCCCCCTCCCGCCACTGGCCGAACAACAGCGCATCGCCGCCATCCTCGACAAAGCCGACGCCATCCGCCGCAAACGCCAACAAGCCATACAACTCGCCGACGAGTTTCTCCGCGCCGTGTTTCTGGATATGTTTGGTGATCCGGTTACTAATCCAAAGGGGTGGGGGGTTGTGATGCTGGATGATGTACTTGAGGCAATTGAAAGCGGAAGTAGCCCCAAATGTGAAACAAGAGTTGCTCATGACAAAGAATGGGGTGTTTTAAAGTTAGGTGCAGTAACTACAGGGGCTTTTATAGCTTCGGAGAATAAAGCAATATTTTCAGACTATGAACCAAACTTGAAATATGAAGTGAAACCGGGTGATTTACTTTTTACTCGGAAAAATACGTTTAATTTGGTGGCAGCAGTTGCATTAGTGGAAGAGACAAGGAAAGGGCTTTTGTTGCCTGACCTTATCTTTAGGTTGTGTATTAAAACGTGTGTTGAAAAGTATTTTTTATGGAAGCTGCTTTCTAACACTTCAATGCGTTCAAAAATACAGGCACTTGCATCTGGAGCTGCAGGCTCTATGCCTAATATTTCAAAAGCAAATTTGAAAACAGTTGAAATCATACTGCCCCCTATGGAAGAGCAAATGAGATTCG
The DNA here is from genome assembly GCA_002723385.1 of Oceanospirillaceae bacterium. Taxonomy (GTDB): domain Bacteria; phylum Pseudomonadota; class Gammaproteobacteria; order Pseudomonadales; family Oceanobacteraceae; genus Oceanobacter. The sequence continues at coordinate 5,121 of PBNY01000046.1, forward strand.
GGGAAATATGTAAAAAGGTATCATTACTAAAAAATGATAATGAAGGTTTTTTGGGTTCACAGGAAGATCTATTTTCTTCCCTCAGCCAAAAAGCCTTTAAAGGCGAGTTATAACTCCCGAGTATTAAACCAGGTGCAAAATGGCCACCACGCCGGATTATGGTGGCCAGAATTGAAAGTAAAAATGTAGGGTGTATTAGCGCAGCACGCGTAATACACCATCAACCACCGCCAGCACCGGAGCCGGGGTGGTTCGATCCAATCTGGAGTAACCCAATGTCGTTCCCCATTGAAGACAAACTGGTGTTTGCCATTTCCTCAAGTGCCTTGTTTTATCTGTCGGAATCCGTGAGCAAGGCCCGTCAGTCTGCAAGGCGTTTCAGGAAGAACATCTGAGTAGCGAACGGCAGTTAGTAACAGTCATATCAAACCTTGGAAAGACCTCAATCAAAGGAATACCCCATGTACAAAAATATTGCCATTATTCTGCTCTCTCTGAGCGTGGTATCTCAGGGGATTTATATCCAGTATCAAAAACATATGTTTCAGCTCTCAATGGTGGAACTGAAAGTCAAACATCGGACTTCCTTGACTAAGGCGAAAATCAAAGAGAGAGGCAAACGTTTACTCTCTGCCTTGCCCGTCGCCGGATTGATGGTTGGTGGCTGGCTTGAAAAGCAGGAATACGATGAATGGAAGCAGAATAACCCTGACGGTACGTTGGAAGACTATACGATGGAGTTGAAAAATTCCGCGAAAGAAGTGCTGGATGAGATGACGACATGCTCTGATATGAATCTCGCTTGCCATCAGGTACGCGACAGTATAAAAAAATTCTCTTGGGAGAATTGGTCGCTCGAAGGTTTTTCATTTGGCGGCGATTAGAAGAATAATCTTTGTTTTGAGTGGTTTATTTGATTGATAGGCTGCTGGCAAACAGAGATGTTGATAAGATGGCTAGAGTTCTACATTGCTGATTGCAGAAGTATCAATCACGGAAATTCAGCTTGGATTGAATTGAAACGTCAAGATCTAAAAAAGAGGATTTTTATGGACCCTGTTACTATCGGGATGATGGCATACAAAATGGGAGGTACTGCCTTCGATACAGCGAAAAAGGCTGTCGAAGTCGCTTTGCCAATGGCTAAAAAAGCCAGTTCTATCGGTCTTCGATTCGTTGAAGGTGGTATTAGTGCAGTTAAGGAGGGTGACCCTCAACAGGTTAATCTGACAAAAAAACTGGATATCATTGAGAATGGCCTCAGTTTGCCGCTTTCATTTAGCGATAACCAGGTCATGAAAATCAATCAAAAAATTGAGGAAGATCTTGATATAATAAAAGGTCAGAACGAAATACTGTTTTTGTCGAATTCAATAAAGTATTTTGTTGATAGTCATATGGCGCGAACAGGTATTGATAGGGGGATATCGTTTGCCCTTCAATATGATATTAAAGCTGTTATTAATCATATTAAGAAGAATGAAGGTCTGCGTTTTCCCGGATATCTACTTCACCAATGTACCGCTTTATCGGAAACAGTTAAAGATTATAATGTATTCTATGACTCTATCTTGAATAATGGTGTGGTTCATGAATGGTCTAAGGATGATGCCATTGAATATCTGGATAGAAAATTTGGCGTTGATGGAACGGAAAGTGTTGTAAAATCTTACGTACCTTTTGAGTACCAGATCCCTTGGCAGCGCCAAAAGGCTATTTCTCAAAGTGAAGAAGAAAAGAAGAATTCGAAGTGGAAACAACTTTTTAATTCTGAGGATCTGGAAGGCATCAACGATGAGGCTCACGATGCCCTGTTTGTCTTATCGAGTGAATTGTCAGCCAATGAAAGCCTGGAATATGCCATCGCCAAACGAATAGAGTCCTTGCCGGAAAAGCGTTTGATCATACAGAATCCCGACTAAGAGCATTTTGATAATGAAGTGACCTTACTCCGGACATCTCATGGCTCCATCTTTCACTGCAATAGTGAGTAAAAGACCGCCATAAGCGGCTACGAAAAGGCGCGCGGAATAGGGCGCGCAGTTTCGTTTTTGAACGGCAAATTCGTGCTTTTTTAAAGTGTAGAAATTGAGACTGGATTTGATATAGCTAACAAAACTCGCTTTGGTGTTCCTCATACCCCTCACTCAGTAGCTCAATAAACGCACTGATTTTTCTCGGTACATAACGGATATTCGGGTAAATCGCGTAGATGCCGACATCCCGATAAACCCGTTCTGATAGCACCGGCACCAATTGCCCGGTTTTTGCCTGTTCGCCTGCCAAATACACCGGCATAAAGGCGATGCCCATTCCGGCGACTGCCGCTTCGCGCAAGCTCACCAGTGAGCTGGCCTGGAAACGACCGCCGATTTTGATGCTTTTGGTTTGGCCATTCACCGTGATGGGCCATTCGTTGGCACCGGTTTCCTGATAGTGGAATTGCAGGCAGTTGTGGTTTTTCAGTTCCGAGATGTTTCCAGGTGTGCCGTTCACCGCCAGGTATTCCGGTGCCGCGTAGGCATACCAACGCGAGTTAACCAGCAAACGCGCTCGCAGGGTTGAATCCGACAGCGTGCCGGTACGAATCGCCAGATCAAACCCCGAGGCAATCAGATTCTGGTAGCTGTCCTTGATTGCCATTTCGACATTCATGTGCGGATAACGCTTGAGATAGCGGTCGACCACCGCAGGCAGAAAAAACTGCCCAGATATCATCGGAGCCGCGATTCGCAGTACGCCCCTGGGTTGCTCGGCGTGTTGGGATACCGCCCGCTCAGCCAATGCAACGCCGCTTTCGAGTTGCTGACAGTGTCGGAAGAACTCTTCTCCGGCTTCGGTCAGGTTCAGTTTGCGGGTGGTACGAATCAACAACTGAACGCCGAGGTGCTGTTCCAGTCGCGAGATGTGCTTGCTGACTACGGAGCTGGCTACACCGCGTTGTTCCGCTGCGGCTCTGAATGATTTGAGTTTCACCACCTGGGCAAACAGCAGCATGTCATCAAGATTATTCACAGCAAGACCTGTTCCTTAACGTTCAATGAACACCACTCTAATTGCTTAACTTTTAGAATCAATAAAATTCGATTACGCCGTCTAATGTAGATATTGCCTTTGCGGTAACTTGTCAAAATCATAATAAGCCAGACGCCGTTGAGGGATTTCACCATGCAAGCACAAGACAGAGCACAAGACAGGTATCAGGACTTTATTGGCAAAGCCGCCGAGTTTATTCCTGAAAAACGCATCGTGACCGACTATCTGCGCACGCTGGCCTACGGCACGGATGCTAGCTTCTACCGCTTGCTGCCCAAAGTGATTGTGCAGGTCGCCAGCGAAGAGGAAATGATCCGGCTGATGGCGCTGGCCAGCGAGATGGCACTGCCGATTACCTTCCGTGCGTCCGGCACCAGCCTGTCGGGCCAGTCGATCACCGATTCGATTCTGCTGTCGCTGACGCCAGACTGGAAAGACTACGAAATCCTCGAAGGCGGCAACAAAATCCGTATGCAATGTGGTGTGCTGGGCGGTGACGCCAATCGTTACTTGGCTCCGCTGGAGCGTCAGTTGGCCCCTATGCCTGCCTCGATTGATGCCGCCTCAGTGGGTGGTATCGCCATCAACAACGCCGCCGGTATGAACTCCATGGACACCTACGGCGTGATGGACTCAGCTCGTTTTGTGTTCCTTGACGGCACCGTACTGGACACCGGCTCCGAAGCCAGTCGCGCTTCCTTCAAGCAGACGCACACCAGCATGATTGCTGAAGTCGAGAAGCTCTCCCAGCGTCTACGCAGCAACGAGCTGCTGAGCAAACGCATTCTGCGCAAATACGAAGTGAAAAACACCACAGGTTATGGCCTGCGCTCGCTGCTGGAGTGGGACGACCCGATTGATATGATTGGCCGTCTGATGATCGGCTCTGAAGGCACACTGGGCTTTATCTCCGAGATCACCCACAACACCATCCGCAAGTATCCACTCAAGGCGTCGGCGTTTCTGGTGTTCCCGGATATTCGCACCGCCAGCGTGGCGGTGACTCGCTTCAAGCTGAACAAAACCCCGGTATCCGCTGCGGAAATGATCGACTATTTCGCCCTGAAAGCCGTTCAGCATATGGACGGTGTGCCGGACTATATTGCCGATGTGCCGGAAGGTGCGACAGCGATTCTGGTGCAGGCCGAAGCCGATGAGCAGTCGGTATTGGAAGCCCATATTGCGGCCATTTTGGCGGAAATTGACGATCTGGAGCTGGTGGTTCCGGCCAGCTTTACCGACAAACCATCCGAATATCAGGCTTACTGGAACATCCGTAAAGGCATCTTCCCGGCAGTAGGCGCGACCCGCCCGAAAGGCACCACGGCACTGATCGAAGATGTCGCCTTCCCGATTGAAACCTTGGCCGATGCCCTGGTCGACCTGCAACAGCTGATGCAAAACCACGGCTACGACGATGGCGTGATCTACGGACATGCGTTAGATGGCAACCTGCACTTTATCTTCTCCCAGGGGTTTGGCAGCCAGGAAGCCATCGACCGGTACGAGCGCTTTATCGACGAAGTGTGCGACGTGGTGGTGAACAAATACGACGGCTCGCTCAAGGCCGAGCACGGCACAGGTCGTAATATGGCACCCTTTGTACGCAAGGAGTGGGGTGATGAAGCCTACGAGGTGATGCTGGAGATCAAACGCATCTTCGACCCTCAAGGCATTCTCAACCCGGACGTGATGATCACCGAGAATCCCAAGCTGCACATCAGCAACCTCAAGCCCATGGGCGCGGTCAGCGACATCGTTGACCAATGCATAGAGTGCGGATTCTGCGAGCGCATGTGTCCTTCGCGTAACCTGACCCTCAGCCCACGCCAACGCATCATCGGCAAACGCGAACTGTCGTTGCTGGATGGCGAAGACCAAAAAAGCTTCGCCGACGAATACGACTACATGGCCATCGACACCTGCGCCGGTTGCGGCTTGTGCTCCACCGTGTGTCCGGTGGGCATCAATACCGGTGACTTGGTGCGCCAACTGCGTCATGACCGTCATGCCAGCAACGAAGGTATTTCTGAATGGATCGCGAACCACTTCGGCACCGTTACCAGCGCCGCCAAAACCGCCTTCGGTGTGGCCAACGTCAGCCATGGCATCCTGGGCAGCAAGGCCATGGGCGCGGTGACCCGCACAGCACGTAAACTTTCAGGCAATACCATGGGTCACTGGACGCCGGAAATGCCAAAACCGGCACCGAAACTCAAACTGATTGCCTCGGACAACCAAGGACAACAACAACTTGATGGTCAATCAGCCAGTGAGAACTCATTCAAGGTGGTTTACCTGCCCAGCTGCGCCAGCCGCACCATGGGACCCGCACGCGGTGCTGAAGAGCAAACGGCTCTGGCCGACAAAACCGAAGCCTTCCTGCGCAAGGCAGGCTTTGACGTCATCTACCCGCAAGGCTTAAGCGAACAATGCTGTGGTATGCCATTCAAGAGCAAGGGCATGTTCAATCAGGCCGACGCCAAAGCCGCCGAAACCGTACAAATGCTGCTGCAAGCCACCAACAACGGCGAGATCCCGGTGTATTGCGACACCAGCCCCTGCACTATGCAGTTGAAAGATCACCTCGACGAGCGCATCAAGCTGTATGAGCCAGTGGACTTTATTCATACCCATCTGATGGACAAACTCGACTTCACCCCGGTGGACGACAAAGTTGCTCTGCATATCACCTGCTCGGCGCGCAAAATGGGATTGGATCAAAAAATTGTCGACGTGATGAAGGCGTGCAGCACCAACGTGGTGATCCCCGATCAGATCACCTGCTGCGGCTTTGCGGGCGACAAGGGCTTCACCACCCCGGAATTGAACGAATCCGCGCTCTGCACCCTGGCGGATCAGGTGAAAGACTGCAGCACTGGCTACTCCACCAGCCGAACCTGCGAAATTGGTCTTAGCCATCACTCCTGTATTGACTACCAATCCATTGTTTATCTGGTGGATCAATGCACTGAGGCGAAGGGTTCCGAGGCGAAGATAGCGAGCGTGTAAGTGGCATTCCGGTAGCCCGCATGGAATGCGGGCTACCATGTCTTCCACTGTGGAAACATGACGCCAATTTCTTCTCCTTGTTGGCCTGCATTCTCTCGAGCGATACAACACTTTTGCTCAATTACCGCTGTTTTCTACAGCAGTATCGGCAGGGTAGGTTGTGATACGTTATGGTGTAACAATCGCACTATAACTCGCCCGCACTCTACTGACTGCAGCCAGACTCTGCATTCAGTCTCTGCCTGAAATCCCCGTTCTGCGTGGGCAGTGTTTGTCGGGCCCACTCCGCTCATTCGCAGAGCAGCAACCGTTTGAGACCATCATGAACGCCGTGACCAAACTCCCCGTAACCGTGCTGTCGGGTTTTCTCGGCGCGGGTAAAACCACCGTACTCAGCCATTTGTTGAACAATCGTGAAGGCCGCCGTGTCGCCGTGATTGTGAATGACATGAGTGAAATCAACATTGATGCTTCGATCCTGAAGAATGAAGTATCCCTCAACCGCAGCGAAGAAAAACTGGTTGAAATGAGCAATGGCTGTATCTGCTGCACCTTGCGCGAAGACCTGCTGGTGGAAGTCGGCGAGATGGCCAAGGCGGGCAAATTCGATTATCTGGTGATCGAGTCCACCGGTATTTCCGAGCCTTTGCCGGTAGCCGAAACTTTTACCTTTGCGGATGAAGAGGGCATCTCACTGTCAGACGTCGCAACCCTCGACACCATGGTGACGGTGGTGGATGCCGTTAACTTCCTGAAAGATTACGACCAGGCCAAATCCCTGCAGGAAGCCGGCGAGCATCTGGGGGAAGACGACGAGCGCAGTGTCGCCGACTTGTTGATTGATCAGGTGGAATTCGCCGATGTGATTCTGATTAGCAAGACCGACCTGGCCGACCGCGCCGAGCTGGAGCGTCTGCAGGCGATCTTGCGCACCCTGAATACCGAGGCCCGTATTCTGCCGATTCAGCAAGGTCAGGTGCCGATTGATCAGGTGATCGGTACCGGATTGTTCAACTTTGACCGTGCCCAGCAAGCGCCAGGCTGGTTGAAGGAATTGCGCGGTGAACACGTGCCCGAAACCGAGGAATACGGCATTGGCAGTTTCACTTACGAAGCCCGCCGCCCATTCGATCCCGAGAAGTTCTACAACTTCCTGCACAACACCAAACAGTACGGCAAGCTGCTGCGCTCAAAAGGTTTCTTCTGGCTGGCGACGCGCCCTCAATTTGCTGGTCAATGGAGTCAAGCCGGTGGCATTGCCCGTTACGGTTTTGCCGGAATGTTCTGGAAGGCGGTTCCAAAAGAGAACTGGCCGGAAGATCCTGAATACCTTCAGTCCATTCAGGAGCAGTGGGAAGAACCGTTCGGCGATATGCGTCAGGAACTGGTGTTTATTGGCCAGGGGCTGGATCAGGAAGCCATTGTCCGTGCATTGGATCAATGCTTGTTGAGTGATGAGCAACGGCTGCAAGGCAAACAACACTGGGCGACGTTAAACGATCCATTTCCTGTCTGGGAATAACAGACCTTTGGATTGAAGCATCAGGGACGGAAAGGCGCAGGGAATGCGCAGATAATACCCGGCCTCATTTGGGGAGGGCTGATTGACAATATGTCGTCACTGTTTGCTATTGAGCGTTAGCTCACCTTGTTGTTTATCAGTACCATGCGGGTTTTAGCTAGCCAGTGCGCGTTATTATGCATATACCTTTTCGTTCGGTAAGCGATGTTCTGGATCTGTTAGCTGACAAGGAGTCTGAATCTTCGGCCTGGTTGTTGTTCGTCGCTGAACGCCATGCCGCTCAATTACCTGATCTGATGACCGAAGCTCAGGCTCGACATATCACCATTTGCGGGGCTATTTTCCCCGGTTTGATCAGTGATGCCCAGCGTGTCGATGAGGGCGTCATCGCGATTGCCTTGCCATCTGGCAGCCGTTGTACAACGGCGACGGTGGCTCTGGATCAGACCCGATGGCACACCCCCATTCCGGCCTTGCCGGAAGATTCCAGCGCCCTGATTCTGGTCGATTGTTTGGCCCGCGGAATTTCCGGTTTTCTGAGTCAAATCTATAACGAGTATGGCAACCGGATTAACTATGCCGGTGCAGGCACGGGTTTCAGTGATTTACGTGCGCAGCCGTCGGTCTTTACTGACTCCGGTTTTGTTGATTCTGGTGCACTCCTGATTACCCTTCCATCTCCTTCGGTAACTGGTGTTCGGCATGGCTGGAACCGTGTCGCCGGGCCATTTATTGCTACTCGCACGGATGGCAGCGTGATTCAGGAATTGAACTGGGAGTCTGCTGGCACGTTTTATCGCCAGCAGGTTGCTGAGCTGTCGCCGGGCCTGGAAGACAAGCCGATTTTCCCTACGTTGAATTCCCTGTTTCCGCTGAGCATCGGCAGGCCGTTCGCCGAAGATGTGATGCGCGACCCGATTGAAATCAACGCAGCTGATGAAATCGTCACGTTATCGGATGTACCCGAGAACTCGATGATTTATATCGAAACCGGCGACAACGCTTCCCTGATCGACGGTGCGTGTCAGGCGGTCAGCGAGTGCGCGGGTGCAACCGACGTGTCGGTGTGTTTCGTCTCCGATTGCTATTCCCGTGCGCTGAAGCTGGGTGACTCTCTGAACCAGGAATTGCAGGAAGCGGGGGAGATCCTCAAGTCAATCACGGAAGCGCCAATGGAAGGTGTTTTGGCGTTGGGGGAGGTGTGTGGCAATGAACGCTCTACTCTTGAGTTCTATAATAAAACCTTCGTGATTTCATTGCTGACTTCCCGTCGGTAATGGCACTCAGGACGAGGTCTATGAAGCCAGAGTACAGTGTCACCGAGGAGTTGCTCCACCTCTTCGAGCTTGCCCTGACCATCGGCAAGCAACTGGATCCCAGGGAGAACTGCCAGAATTTTGTTCAGGTTCTGGTGCCACGTTATGGCCTGATTGAAGCATCCATCTGGTGGCCTGATGATTCTGAATCGGGTGTTCAGCCGCTGGCGGCGTTGCCGAGAATGCACCCTGATGTCATCACCCCCACGGTCGTCGATACGGTGTATCGGTTGTCGCAAGCATCAGAACCTGGTGTGCTGACAGCCAATGATCCAGACTATGTTGATTTCACGGCAGGAATCGCCGGTCGTGAGGCCACTTGTGGCGTGTATCCGTTTTCTGACGGTGGTGTGCTGCTGATGTACTCGGCGCAGCCCGACGTTATTAATATTCGTTTGCTCAAGAGCTTGCGGCCCATCATGGAGGTTTTGGGGACTTCCATTCGCGGTGGTTTTGCCCGCGAGCAGCTGCTGTTGTCTGAAGCAGAGCTGAAAAAGCAGCGCGGTTTTTTAAAAACACTGGTGAACACGATTCCGGATCTGGTCTGGCTCAAGGATCAGGATGGTATTTACCTGGCCTGTAACGAACGCTTTGAGCAGTTTTTTGGCGCTGCTGAGCAGCAGATTGTTGGCAAAACCGACTACGAATTCGTGGATTCGGAACTGGCGGATTCCTTCCGCATGAATGACCGCCGGGCGATGGAAAACAACGGCCCGTCAGTGAACGAGGAGTGGATTCCTTTTGCGTCAGATGGCCATTGCGAGCTGCTGGAGACCACCAAGACGCCGATGCTGGATGAAGAGGGGACCCTGGTCGGTGTTCTGGGGATCGGTCACGATATTACCCAAAACCGGGAAATGCAGAAGCAACTGGAAGCCGAGCGCGACCGCAGCCAGCATTATCTCGATACGGTGGAAGCGATCATTGTATCGCTTGATCCCGAGGGCCGGATCACCATGATCAATCGCAAGGGTGGCGAGCTGCTGGAGTATGAACCCGAGCAACTGAAGGGAAAACATTGGTTCGAACACTGTCTGGTTCAGCCGGAAGGGATGGAACTGTTCTGGCCCTCCTA
>PBNY01000047.1 GCA_002723385.1 Oceanospirillaceae bacterium
CATTGAAAGTGACCTATCCATGGAAATTGACTATTGGGGATAACTCTTGGGTTGGAGATGAGGTTGTGTTGTATTCTCTTGGTGATATAGAAATTGGTTCGAATGCAGTTATTTCTCAAAAGAGCTATCTTTGCACTGGTGGACATGATTATCAATCTATATCATTTGATATATTCTCTAAACCTATTGTCGTTGAGGACGGTGCTTGGATTGCTACAGATGTTTTTATCTCTCCTGGAGTACGGATAGGAAAAAATGCTGTTGTTGGAGCTAGAAGTACGGTCTTGACAGATGTCCCTGAAGGATGGGTTTGTGTTGGTTCACCTTTGAGGTTTATTAAGCATAGGGTGATGGAAAGTTGAAAATTGCTATTTACAGTATTAACTACTCTCCGGAGCTAACGGGAATAGGGAAATATAATGGCGAGATGGCTGGCTGGTTATCATCGAAAGGACATGAAGTTGATGTGATTACTGCTGCACCTTATTACCCAGAATGGAAAGTTCATTGTGGATATAGCGGTAGTAGGTTCGCTAACTCTAACAGAGATGGGGTCAGCATCTATCGTTGTCCTCTATATGTTCCCTCCAGACCATCGACTTTTAAAAGGATTTTGCATCTATTTTCTTTTGCTATTTCTTCGGCTCTGCGTCTGTTCTCCCTATGGAGTAGGAAACACGATGTTGTGTTTATAGTTGAGCCAACTCTATTTTGCGTTCCCATGGCATTGTTATTCTGCTGGCTTCGTGGTGCAAAAGCTGTGTTGCATATTCAGGATTATGAAGTAGATGCAATGCTCGGATTAGGCATGGCTGGAAAACCTGACGGAGTTCTAGGTCGTTTTGCCTATTATATCGAGACATGGCTGATGAGCCGGTTTGACAGGGTCTCTAGCATATCGTTTAGCATGTTGGAGAAAGCTCGCGACAAAGGAATCACTGAGCAAGATCTGATTTTCTTTCCAAACTGGTCTGATACTTCGTTTGTGAATCCTGGAGTAGACGGCAGTTTTTTTCGCGAGAAATGGGGCATCAAGAACGACCAGAAGGTAGTGCTTTACGCCGGTAACATCGGTGAGAAGCAGGGGCTGGAATTGGTAATTAATGCAGCCGAGCAATTTAAGACTCGAACTAATGTAAAGTTTTTTCTGGTAGGCTCTGGATCCTATATCGATACACTCAAGGCTATGGTTCATCAGCGGTCTCTTGAAAATGTTGAATTCAAACCTTTGCAAGCATGGGAAGACGTTCCTGCAATGTTAAGTATGGCTGATGTGCATTTAGTCGTTCAGCGTAAGGGTGCTGCAGATGCAGTGTTACCTTCAAAACTCACAAATATATTGTCTTCAGGCGGATACAGTGTCATCACTGCAGAGGCTCATACAGAACTAGGGAAGTTGGCGGAGCAGCATCCTGGTATCTACACATGCGTAGAACCAGAAAATCTGAATGCATTTTGTGATGGGTTGGAAGCTGAGCTGGATCGTGCAAGGGATGTGAATGCTGTTGCTCGGGCTTATGCAGAGCAAAATCTAAACAAAGAAGCAATTCTGAAGCGCTTTTTCAGTGACTTGTCAGAATTATGTGCAAAATGATGATTTGATTTTAGGAAGGTTAGAAATGTCCAAAAAAGTTGCATTGATCACTGGTGTTACCGGCCAAGATGGCTCCTACTTAGCCGAATTTCTGTTAGAAAAAGGATACGAGGTTCATGGGATCAAACGCCGTGCCTCATTGTTCAACACTGAGCGAGTAGATCATATCTATCAAGATCGCCACGAGGAAAATGTCAGTTTCTTCATGCACTACGGTGATTTGACTGATACTTCTAACCTGACTCGTATTCTTCGTGAAGTTCAGCCTGATGAGGTTTATAACCTGGGTGCACAGTCCCACGTTGCTGTCTCTTTTGAAGCACCAGAATACACAGCAGATGTTGATGCTATCGGTACTTTACGTCTTTTGGAGGCTATTCGTTTTCTGGGTATGGAGAAAAAGACTCGTTTCTACCAAGCTTCTACATCAGAACTGTACGGTTTGGTGCAGGAAATTCCTCAGAAGGAAACAACGCCTTTCTATCCTCGTTCTCCATACGCTGTAGCGAAAATGTACGCTTACTGGATCACTGTGAACTACCGTGAATCATACGGGATGTATGCGTGTAATGGGATTCTGTTCAATCATGAATCTCCACGTCGTGGTGAGACTTTCGTAACTCGCAAGATAACCCGTGCGTTGGCTAACATTTCTCAAGGCCTCGAAAAGTGCTTGTACTTGGGGAATATGGATGCATTGAGAGACTGGGGGCACGCCAAAGATTACGTCCGCATGCAGTGGATGATGTTACAACAAGAACAAGCAGAGGATTTTGTTATTGCTACAGGCAAGCAGATCTCAGTAAGAGAGTTTGTTTCTCTGTCAGCAAAAGAGCTAGGCATTTCTCTTGAATTTGTTGGTGAAGGTATTGAAGAGCAGGCGACTATCAGCGCCATTGAAAATCCAGAGCTTTGCCCTGGTGTTAATGTTGGTGATTTGATCGTAAAGGTTGATCCCAAGTATTTCCGTCCGGCAGAAGTGGAAACTCTGTTGGGCGATCCAGCAAACGCCAAGTCCAAGCTGGGTTGGACTCCAGAGATTACGGTCGAAGAAATGTGTGCAGAAATGGTTCGATCTGATTTGGAGAAAGCTAAACAACATGCACTTTTGAAGTCTCATGGCTACGATGTCAGTGTTTCCGTTGAAGGCTAAGGTTGTAATATGAAGCGTATTTTTGTCGCAGGCCATAAAGGCATGGTTGGATCTGCAATTGTTCGTCAATTGCAGTCACTGGGTGATGTGGATGTAGTGGTTCGGAATCGTGATGAACTCAATTTGCTGGATCAACAAGCGGTATCGAACTTCTTTAGCAGTGAAAAGCTGGACGCAGTTTACTTGGCTGCGGCAAAAGTCGGTGGAATTGTAGCCAATAATACTTATCCGGCAGATTTCATATATGAAAACCTTATGATCGAATGTAATATTATCCACGCTGCTCATCAGTCCGGTGTAGATAATCTATTGTTCCTCGGCTCATCTTGTATTTATCCTAAGTTTGCAGATCAGCCAATGAAGGAGTCAGCCCTTCTTACAGGACTGCTTGAACCTACTAATGAGCCTTATGCAATAGCCAAAATTGCTGGCATTAAATTGTGTGAAAGTTACAACCGTCAGTACGGCAGAAATTACCGTAGTGTCATGCCCACTAATTTGTATGGTGAGAACGATAACTTTCATCCAAAAAATTCTCATGTTATTCCTGCGTTGATGCGGCGCTTCCATGAAGCTAAACAGACTAACGAGCCTGAAGTTGTTGTTTGGGGGTCTGGCAAGCCGATGCGTGAGTTCTTGCACGTTGATGATATGGCGGCCGCTTCAATCTTTGTAATGAATGCAAGTCAAGAAATTTATAAATCATGTACTGAGCCAATGTTATCGCATATCAATGTTGGGACAGGTGTTGATTGCACGATATCGGAGCTGGCATTCACTATGGCAGAGGTGGTCGGGTTTAATGGAAATGTGGTTTTTGACTCTTCCAAGCCGGACGGAGCACCGAGAAAATTGATGGATGTGTCAACCCTTAAGGATTTGGGGTGGTCTTACTCCATAGGATTACGTGAAGGATTAATTGCTACGTATGAGTGGTTTGTCAAAAACCAGGAAAATTTCCGGGGTTAATCTCCGAGGTTATATATTAGGTTGGTTATATGAAGATTCTGGTGACGGGCGGCACTGGTTATATAGGTAGTCATTTTGTTGTCGTTGCTCAGCAAGCAGGCATGGACGTAGTAATTATAGATTCACTAGAGAATAGCTCTGCTAAAGTGATTGATGCCATAGAATCTATAACAGGAACTCGGCCATTTTTTTATAAAGGGATCGACCATGATGTGGGTCTGTTAAATGCTATTTTTGGTCAACACGGTTTTGATGCAGTAGTTCATTTTGCCGGCTATAAGTCTGTTGCGGAGTCTACAGTCGAGCCAATGAAATACTACCGAAATAATGTTGGTGGCACTGCTGTTTTGATGGAAGTCATGAGAAATCATGGAGTATCAAATTTTGTGTTTTCGTCATCAGCGACTATTTATGGATTTCCACAATTTAATCCATACACTGAAGGACACCCCATAAACCCTTTTAATGTTTATGGACACAGTAAGGCTATGGTTGAGACTATGATGCAAGGTCAGTGTGGAGCTAATCCAGATTGGTCTGCCATCGCTTTACGTTACTTCAACCCAGTAGGTGCTCATCCTTCTGGAGATCTTGGTGAGGATCCCAAAGGTACGCCGAACAATTTGATGCCCTACCTTACCAAAGTTGCTGTAGGGGCTTTGCCAGAACTTGGTATTTTTGGAAATAACTATGACACGCCAGACGGAACCGGTGTTCGAGACTATATTCATGTTATGGATTTAGCCGAAGGGCATCTAAAAGCTCTGGAGTGGGTTCATGTTCATAAAGGATTTACTGCCGTGAATTTGGGTACTGGTACGGGTTACTCGGTACTTGACATGGTCGAGGCATTTGAGCGCGTCAATAAAGTAGAGGTTCCTTACAGCTTTAAACCTCGCAGGGCTGGTGACTTGGCAGCTTATTGGGCAGATTCAAGTACTGCTGAACGTGTATTGGGCTGGACAGCCGAGCGTTCTATGGATGACATGGTACGGGATTCATGGCACTGGCAGTCTAAACATCCATCAGGGTATGGGGAAGGAGAGAGCTGATTGTGTTGCCTAAGGAGATTTTTGAAACCGTCGTTGAGTCCGCTCCGCTAGTTTCTATAGACTTAATTATTCGAAATTCGTCAGGTGAACTGCTCCTTGGGCGTCGGCTTAATCGTCCTGCAAAAGGGTTTTGGTTTGTACCAGGAGGGCGAATTTTAAAGAATGAGTCAATTAGTGCTGCTTTTAAGCGCATTTCAGGTAATGAATTGGGAAAGTTGTTTTTTATATCAGACGCGCGTTATATTGGCTTATTCGAGCATTTCTATGAGGATTCAGTTTTTGGAGACTCAACCTCAACTCATTATGTAGTCAATGGTTTTGAACTAATTATAGAAGAAGATTTGCATTTGCCTACAGTTCAACATGTTGAATATGTTTGGATGTCTGAACGTGAACTTCTTGCTAGTGATTTTGTTCACCCTCATTGTAAATGGTATTTCCAGCCAAATAAAGGATTCAGATTATGATCCCAGTTATCATGGCGGGAGGCTCCGGTACTCGCCTATGGCCTCTATCTCGTAAGGCATTTCCCAAGCAATTTCTAAAGCTAAATGGTTCCCTGACCATGTTGCAGCAAACGGCAGCACGATTAGATGGGTTGTCAGATATTTCCCCTATTGTGATTTGCAATGAGGATCATCGGTTTTTGGTTGCTGAGCAAATGAGTGATTCTGACAGAAGTGCCTCAATTATTCTGGAACCTGCTGGTCGCAATACAGCGCCTGCGATTGCTTTAGCTGCAATGAAGGTGGTCAATCAAATGGCTGATGGCGACGCACCTCCAGTGTTGCTTATTCTGGCCGCTGACCATGTGATCAGTGATGTACAAGCTTTTCAGGATGCTGCGGCTCAACTACTACCTGAAGTAAAGAGCGGTAAATTCGGTACTTTGGGTATAGTTCCCACTGAACCTGCTACTGGATATGGCTATATTCGCGCTGGCCGCACTGAAGAGTCTGGTAACCAGGTAGTTGAGCAATTTGTTGAAAAGCCAGATCTGGAGACGGCTGAGCAATATTTGTCGGCAGGAAACTTTTACTGGAATAGTGGAATGTTTATGGTCCGTGCAGACCGTTATCTTGAAGAGCTGAAAAAATACCGCCCGGATATCTTCTCTGCCTGTGAAAAAGCCATGGCAGATGCTGCAGAAGACTTGGATTTTGTGCGCGTTAACAAAGAGGCTTTCGAAGCCTGCGCGGATGAGTCGATCGATTATGCCATCATGGAACCTCTGTCTACGGCTGATTCGGCAGAACCTCAGGTGGTGGTTGCGCCTTTAGACGCCGGTTGGAATGATGTTGGTAGCTGGTCGGCTTTGTGGGAAATTGCGGATAAATGTGAAAACGGTAACGCTACTTTAAGTGCTGGTCAGGGTTGTGGCGATGTCATTCTGGATCAAACGTCGAACAGCTTTGTGGTGACCAATGATCGAATGGTCTCCGTGCTGGGGCTTGATGATGTCGTGGTTGTTGATACTGCCGATGCGTTATTGGTCGCTCACAAAGACAGGGTTCAGGATGTCAAAAGCGTTGTAAACCAGCTAAAGGACAGCGGTCGCACTGAGCACATTAATCATCGCGAAGTTTACCGTCCGTGGGGCAAGTACGATTCTGTCGATAGTGGAGAGCGTTACCAGGTTAAGCGAATTACTGTAAAACCTGGTGCCAAGCTGTCGGTCCAGATGCATCACCACCGTGCGGAACATTGGATTGTCGTTTCTGGTACTGCCAAGGTGACCAATGGTGAAGAGACGTACCTTGTTACGGAAAATGAGTCAACCTATATACCAATTGGACAAATTCATGCATTGGAAAACCCTGGTGTTATTGAATTGGAAATGATTGAAGTTCAATCGGGTTCCTATTTGGGGGAAGACGATATCGTTCGTTTTAAGGATTTGTACGGGCGTGCGTGATTTGGCAATCCAGAGTGGATTCGTAGTAGATACTTGGTTCGCTATATGCCCCGCTTGCGGGGCTTTTTATTGAGGGAGTTTTTTCCATGTCTTCTAGTAAAGATATCCTGGCAAACAGCGGCGTTAAATTTGGTACCAGTGGCGCAAGAGGTCTGGTGGAGCAATTCACAGATCAAGTTTGTTCAGCTTTCACTCTGGCTTTTGTTGGCGTCATGAAAAAAAGTTTTGAGTTTGATCGGATTGCGATTGCGATTGATCGTCGCCCAAGTAGCCCGGAAATGGCTGCAGCCTGTGCATCGGCTCTGACTGAAATAGGCTTGAGGGTTGATTACTACGGCATTATACCCACCCCGGCATTGGCGCTTAAATCTATGCAGGATGGGATCCCCTCAATTATGATCACTGGAAGCCATATTCCATTTGATAGGAATGGCATTAAGTTTTACCGGCCTGACGGTGAGATTGAAAAATCCGATGAGCTTGCGATCCTAGAGTCTGACGCAAAGGTCGTAACTTGTTCGAAAGTACAGCTGCAGGAATTATCTCGGGCTAAGGAACTTTATATTGAGCGCTATACCAAATTATTTTCTCCCGATTTGTTCGCTGGGAAAAGAATTGGTGTCTACGAGCATTCTGCTGCTGGGCGTGATGTAAATGTGTCCGTACTTAAAGCATTGGGCGCTGAAGTCATATCTTTGGGAAGAACCGAGACATTTGTACCCATTGATACCGAGGCTGTGTCAGCTGAAGATCAGCAACAGGCTCTGGAATGGTCGAACCAGCATGACTTGGATTGCATCCTCTCTACTGATGGTGACGGTGACCGCCCTCTTGTTGCAGATGAAAATGGTAGATGGCTGCGTGGCGATATTCTTGGTTTGTTGTGTGCAAAAAGTTTGGAAGTAAATGCTCTGGCTGTACCAGTGAGTTGCAACACTGCAATTGATAAGTCCGGTGCATTCGACGTGGTGCGAAAAACTCGCATCGGCTCTCCTTATGTTATCGAAGCGATGAAGGAGTTAGCTGAGCGGTTTGAGCGTGTGGGTGGTTTTGAGGCGAATGGTGGCTTTATGCTTCAGTCGGATTTGCAATTTAACGGATTTACCTTGAAGGCACTCCCGACTCGAGACGCATTATTACCGGCATTGATAGTTATGGCCGAAGCTTTCGGGGGGGGGGGCGCGATTTCAAAGTTAGTAAGCCGGTTGCCTGCCCGTTATACTGCAAGTGACCGATTGAAGGAATTCCCTACGGAAAAGAGTAAGGGTTTGATTGCTGAATGGGCTAAAGATTTGGGACAGCTTAGCTTTTTATTATCGTTGAATGCAGAAATTGTTGAAGTAGATATGACTGACGGTGTGCGGGTTTGTTTGGCCAATGAAAATGTCATTCATCTGCGGCCTTCGGGGAATGCTCCTGAGTTTAGATGTTATGCTGAAGCAGAAACCGAAGAGGGGGCGAGGTACTTGGTTGAGGAAGCCCTCAAGGCTATGAGGTCTTGTCTCTAATTACTACTTGAACTGATTCATCCACTTTGACTTGGCAGTCCCAATTTGCGTCGTTCAGATCTTTAGTTTGACGGGAAGTCTTTGGACTCCAGCAAGGTGGGTGTGAGACCATGTCGGTTTTATGGTTTATTGTTTAACTTCTGAAAACATCTCGGAGATGAGGTCAAATTCATGAAACACGGTTTTATCCGCTCACACCGGAATTCTTATAGTGCATTCTTTCGGTTTGTGGATTTGGTTGTTATTTTGAGTGTGTTAGGCCTTTCTGCCGCTGCCTACGGTTTGGAGATGACATCGCTATACGTGTCAGGTGCTTTTGCTGCTTGTATTGTTTATCTTCTGGTAGCTGAGTCCCTAGATGTGTACCGGTCGTGGAGGGGGGCGTCTGCATGGCATATTCTATCTGTCACTGCTGCTTCTTGGATTGTAGTTTGTCTCGGGATGCTTGTAATAAGCTTTTTTGCAAAAATCAGTGAAAACCTGTCTAGGGTTGTTATGGGTAGTTGGATGTTGGCTAGCTTGGTGGCTCTTTTAGGCTGGCGTCTCTTGTTTCGTCAGTTTTTATTTAGATTACGTAAAAGAGGAATTAATGCAAGGAGAGCCGCTGTGGTCGGTATCAATCAGAGTGGGATTGAAATGAGAAACGAGTTGGTTTCAAATCCTGAGCACGGATACCTATTTGCAGGCTTTTTCGATGATAGAAGTCATGATCGTGTGGCTGAAGAGTTTCTTGATGCTAGATTGGACGGTTCAATAGATGATCTCGTTGAGATGGCCCAAAAAGGTAATGTAGATACCGTTTTTGTAGCTTTGCCTTTGAAGGCACAGAAGCGAATTGACAGTGTTCTAAAACGATTGGGTGACAGCACAATTTCTGTTCACTTGATACCAGACTTTTTTACATATAATTTGTTGCACGCAAGGTTTGGAGAAATTGGCCAAGTTCAAACCATAAGTGTGTATGAGACGCCTATTTTTGGTTTTAATGATTTCCTTAAGAGAGCCTTTGATATTGTATTCTCTATGTGCGTTTTATTGGTAATATCACCTCTGATGCTCGCTATCGCTTTTGCTGTAAAATTCTCTTCTCCTGGCCCTGTGATATTTAAGCAATATCGATACGGGTTAGACGGGCGAAAGATCCAGGTCTGGAAGTTTCGGAGTATGACGACACTCGAGAATGGAGATCGTGTTGTCCAGGCTAAGAAAAATGATAAGCGCGTGACGCGTGTTGGTGCCTTTATTCGCAGAACTTCGCTTGATGAATTACCTCAATTTGTGAATGTACTCCAAGGTCGTATGTCTGTAGTTGGTCCTCGCCCTCATGCTGTTGCACATAATGAAGAGTATAGAAAAATCATTCCCTACTACATGCTTCGTCACAAAGTCAAACCGGGTATCACAGGTTGGGCCCAAGTCAATGGCTTTCGGGGAGAGACTGATACTTTGGATAAAATGTCCGGCCGGGTTGACTTTGATTTGGATTACATTCGCAACTGGTCACTTTGGATGGACTTGAAAATAGTGTTCTTAACTTTCTTCAAGGGGTTTACAGGCAAGAATGTCCACTAAGATCTGTTTTTCAATGTATGCCTTGCCGGTGTAGGTGTCTTGGTAACGCTTTCTTCATATAGACTAGTTAATCTCGGACAACGTTCTGGGTAGAGATGGGTGGGTAGTTGGTGTTTACTATCTATGTTCACTCCTAAGTAAAGTCTAATGAGGTTTTGCTGTTAATTTTTGTTAAGAACCGTCATAATCATTCCGTCGAACCCCATATTTAGAGCCTTTGATAGGCAAGAAACTTCAGAATTTAGCATGAGAGGATATTTATGAAAGCTTGGCAGCTCCCCTTGATTGCGGCAGCAACCGCATCTACTTCGGTGTACGCCGTTCAACCACAAGGGATACAGCTAGGAAGCGGTGTAACTATGCTTCCGGGCGTTGAAATTAGTATTGATAGTGATAGCAATATCTATTTGGCGGAGAGTGATGAGACTTCTTCTCGGATTACAAAAATTCGTCCAAGTCTTGCGTTGGTTGGTGACTTGGGCGCTACTCGCCTGAATGCTTATTATCAGTTAGAAAATGGGTCCTATTCTGAGGATTCAGACAATAACTATCTCGACCAGTTGTTTGTGTTGGGTGTTGATACGGAAATGACATCTCGTCATGCATTAGGGTTTGACTTGAGAATTAACGCAGGTCACGACCCCAAAGGAGCCGGCTCAACTCAAAGCTCTGATGTCAATAGTGTCGATGTCGATGAGTTTAAAGAATTAGTTTTGGGAGCTGACTATACATTTGGCGCAGATGCCGCTTTTGCCAATGTTACCGGCTATGTGGAGAGCTTTGGCAAAACTTACTCAACCAATAAGAGTCTTACATCTACACTAGAACATGACAAAATAAAATATGGTGCTTTGGCTGCATTGAGAGTCAGTGATACTACCCGCGCGCTTGTCGAGGTTCGTAATGTAGCTATTTCGTATTCAGATGCTGACGCAAAGGACAAAGATGGTTCTGAGTTGAAGCTTTTGGCTGGAGCTAGATGGGCTCTCGCTGGTAAGACTACCGGTGAAGTCAAAGTCGGTATTGCTGACAGGTCATTCGACGAGTCTGAAAACGATGGTGATTCGCGTTTTAGTTGGGAGGCTGGTGTAACATGGAGTCCCCGTACATACTCTGTAGGTAACCTTGTAACATCTCAAGAGTCGAATGAAACAGCTGGTGGCGGTTCTCACGTTGCCACATCAACCATTTCATTGGGATGGAATCACCAGTTCTCTACAAAATTTGGTCTGGGAGTTTCCCTGTCGAACATTGGTGAAGAGTATGTTAACTCATCTGATAACAGAGACGATTCCTCTTTAACCTATGGTATCGATGGTGTTTTTTCACCAAATAAAATGTTGGATGTTAAGCTGGGACTGAGTAAGACTACCCGTGATTCAAATGTAGATGTATTCGATTATGACCGCCAGATTATAACTCTGGGCGTCGAATTGGCTATTTAGCGATGATGTGATGAGTTGTTGATCTTTTGTTAAGATAATCGGCCTGCATTGCAGGCCGATTATCTTTCAGTTGTGTATGATTGGAGCTTTTTAATGCTACGGGTTATCTTACTTTTATTTTGCGTTGTTGCGGCTTCTTTGAGCACGGCTGATGTTACGCAGTACAGACTTGGAGCTGGAGATCTTATTCAGATTAGTGTTTATGATGAGCCAGATTTGAGCTTGGAAGTTAGAATTGGCTTGTCTGGAAAAATATCTTTTCCTTTGCTGGGTGATGTGGAAGTTGCTGGATTAAGTCCGAAAACTGTTGAAACACATTTGTTAAATAGGTTAAAGGGGCCGTATTTGGTCGATCCGAGTGTTACGGTATCCATTGTAGAATACCGGCCTTTTTATGTGACTGGAGAGGTCGAGAAGCCAGGTAGCTATGCTTTCCATCCAGGCCTTACAGTGGATAAAGCTATATCAGTTGCAGGAGGGTTCACTGAAAGAGCCTCAAAAGGAAAGATCTATGTGATCCATGATAGTACTATGCGAGAGGATGACTCTAACCGCAGGAAGTCAGTGAAACTCTATGATGTAGTTCAACCAGGGGATGTAATTACAGTGGAGCAAAGTTTTTTCTGATGTCTAGAAATATGGATAACCTCATGAATAACAATTTGTCGCCTGGTCCAGAGGTGATTGACCTGTTGCATTATTGGCATGTGTTTCGCCGTCATATGTACAAGATTGTAGCTCTTTCTAGTGTGGTTACAGTGGTAGCCGTTCTTGTTGCTATGAGTATGACCCCAATATATAAAGCAACATCAACACTCTTGATTGAATCAGAAGAAGCGAAAATTGTTTCAATTGAAGAAGTTTATGGCCTTTCAGGACAGAATTCAGAGTATTTGCAGACACAATTTGAGATTTTAAAATCTCGCGAGTTGGCAAAACGTGTCGCTGTAAGTTTGAACTTGCTGTCTAACCCCGAATTTAATCCCTACCATCCAGCAAATAAGAAGGGTTTTTCTCTCAAAGAAAAAATCTTTGGTCCGTCATCTGATCCGAGTGACGAGGTAAAACAGCACGCAACTGTGGATAGGTTTTGGAACTCGATTACGATTTCTCCAATCAGGAAGACACAGTTGGTAAAAATTTCTGTAGAAAGTCGTTCGCCTGAGCTTGCATCGAAGGCTGCAAACGAAGTGGCTCGGGCATATGTCGAAAGTCAAATGGAAGCTAGAGTTGGAATGACTCAGCAAGCGGCAAATTGGCTGTCTGATAGATTGGGTGGCTTGAAGGAAAAACTGGACGAATCAGAGCGTCGATTGCAAGAATATAGGGATAAAAACAATCTTGTTGATGTCAAGGGTGTGGATACCTTGGTAGCTAAGGAATTGGATGAAATAACTAAGAGATTAGTTGAAGCCAAGGCTAAGCGATTGGAAGCGGAAAGTGTTTATCAGCAGTTAAAATCAGTTGGCTCATATTCTTATGATAATTTAAGTGGTCTGCCAGTAATTCTTAACGATAGCTTAGTATCTAGGATGAGGGAAAATGAAACCAAGGCAGAGTTAAAACTTTCTGAATTGTCCAAGAGATATGGCCCCTTGCATCCTAAATTGATAGCGGCGGTTTCTGATTTGGATGCGGCTAGGGATGCTGTCCTGACTCAAATGAAGCGTATAGCATCAGGAATAGAAAAAGAATTTAACTCAGCCAAGAGAAAAGAAAGATCTCTTGATCGATCTATGAAAGAAAAGATTGGTGACGTCCGAGATATCAATAAAGTTGAGTTTACATTGAATGGATACGTCCGGGAAGTTAATGCAAACAGGACATTGTATGAAACTTTCTTTAACCGGATCCGAGAAACGACGGAAACCGGTGATCTTCAGACAGCAAATGCTAGAGTTACCGACCCAGCTGTTGTCCCTAAAATCCCTATTAAACCAAAGAAAAAGATAATTATCGCATTGGCTGCTATTGTCAGTTTTATGTTTGGGTTGGGGTTGGCTTTTTTACTTGATGCTTTAGATTCAACGGTAAAAAATGCTGAGGACGTCGATCGGAAACTTGCAGCTCCGCTTTTAGGGATGCTTCCCTTGGTGAAGACGGATGAAAAGGAAAGAGAGGCTTTGGTCAGGGCATTTGCGGATGGCAGTAATCATGGTTTTTCCGAGTCTGTTCGTACAATGAGAACGAGCGTGACTCTTGCGGGGTTGGAATCTCCCGTTCAAATTGTTTTGCTTACGTCATCCATTCCTGGCGAAGGGAAAACCACTACGTCATCTAATTTGGCCGAGGCGTTTGGTCAAATGGAAAAAACTATTTTGATTGATGCGGATATGCGCCGCCCTACTATGGCCAAGAAATTGGGTTTGCCTGGTGGTAGTCGTGGTTTGTCAAACGCTGTCGCATATCCGGATACTCTTGATGAATGTATTCATCACATGGAGGAGCTTAATATTGATGTTATTCCTTCTGGACCAATCCCTCCTAATCCACTGGAGCTGTTAAGTTCCAAGAACTTCCGTGAAATATTGGAAACGCTTCGCGGACGTTATCAGAGAATTGTTATTGATTCTGCACCGATGAAGATGGTTAGTGATGCACTTTACTTGTCAACCTTGGTTGATGGTGTGGTTTACATTGTTAAAGCTGATTCTACGAAAGATAAGTTGATCAAGGGAAGTTTGCAGAAGCTTGATGATTCGAATGCCAGGGTGTTGGGTGTTGTGCTTAACCAGCTCAATGTTGAAAAGGAATCCAAGTACGGATATGGTTACGGCTACTATGCTGGTTACTATGATGCTTATGGATATACATCTTCCGAAGATCCAGATTCTTCTGAAAAATCGAAGGTGTAGAGTTGGTTTTTCTCTGTAGAAATGTGTGGGTGCTATTTATAGTGCCCATTTTTATTTGTATCTATTTGTCTATTCTGTTTTCTTTGATTCGGATTGGGGAACTCGAAGACATTACTCTGTCAGATAATACATTTCTGAACATGGCTGATTCTCTATCGCCATTTAATATTCCAGAATTAAATGCAGCTATTGCCAACTATGATAGGAAAAGGGCTTCACTTTCAGAAGACCTAGGGGAAAGAACCCGCTATTTAGAAAGTGCCAAGCTTCATTGGGAGTATGCAAGTGCTACAAGGCCGAACTGGCCTTATTATCAGTTGGGTGTGTTTAATGCAGAGATAAATCTTGGTATATCCGATGACCAACTCGGAAGTCGTTTTGATCAAATAATCTGGATGGCTCCTAATGAGCGCGGTATTGACCGTGCGATGCTTGAATTGGGTTTTGCGGTTTGGTGGAAGTTGGCCGATAGTCAGCAAGATTGGTTGGTAAATAGGATGGTCTCTTCAGGGCTACCAAAGACGCTGGTGTTTGGGCTAGAGAAGGCCAATCAGTATGGAATCAAGCCTCTGGTGTGTTCAAGGTTGCCGTGGCCTTTGGCTAAGCAACATTGTTTATAAAGAAAAAAGCCAAGCAGTAATATCTTGTGATTTGGGATAATTTGCTTGGCTTGAAGCGCTTACTATTCTACGAGTTAGAAGTCTTCTGTTGAGGTAAACAATCCTACGCGCAAATCCTTGGCGCTGTAGATTTCACGACCGTCCACTTCCATGGTGGCATCGGCGATGCCCATAACCAAGCGCTGCTCCATTACGCGTTTAATGCTGATTTTGTAGGTTACTTTTTGTGCTTTCGGAAGAACCTGGCCTCGGAACTTCACTTCACCGCAACCAAGTGCGCGTCCTCGCCCTGGGTTGCCTCTCCAGCCAAGATAAAAGCCGACCAGTTGCCACATGGCGTCAAGTCCCAGGCAGCCTGGCATTACTGGATCTGTTTCAAAGTGGCAGTCGAAGAACCAAAGTTCCGGCTTGATATCCAGTTCGGCAACAATTTCTCCTTTGCCATAGTTTCCGCCTTCATCACTGATTTTGACGATACGGTCCATCATCAGCATGTTAGGCAGTGGCAATCTGGCATTGCCCTCGCCAAATAGCTGGCCATGTCCACAGGCCAGAAGTTCTTCGCGGTTGTAGGCGTTTTGGCGGGTCATGCACGCTTCCTCTTGGTTCTGGTTGTTGCGCTTATATCAATAATATTTGGTCGAGCGATGGTGTAGACAGTGCTTCAGCCATGTGACTCCACTTTATACGTGAAGATGTCACATGGCCGACTCGATAGCCAATGAAGCTTAGATGAAAAAATGGAAATAATAAAATCCGATTCCTTGTTCTAATACGAAGGTTTAGGCGTCGATTTTATCTTTTCTGTACCAGCAGACTCCCAATTGAGTAACCTGCTCCAAATGAGCAAATAATCCCCTTGTCGCCGCTGGATAGATCATTGTGATACTTGTGAAACGCAACGACCGAACCGGATGAGGCTGTGTTGGCAAATTCATCCAAAACGATGGGGGCTTCATCTTGTGTTGCTTTTCTGCCCAGCAGCTTTTTGGTTGCGAACTCATTCATGTTGATGTTGGCTTGGTGGAGCCAATATCGCTCTATATTGCTTGGTTGAAGCTCATTCCGTTCGAGCTGCTTTTCAAGAAAGTTTGTGACCAGCGGAAGTAATTCCCTGAACACTTTCCGCCCCTCTTGATGAAAGAAGGGTTTTTCTTCGTATAAATGATCATTGCAGTGATCGGTGTAGTTGCCTAGGCATCGGATGTTGTCTGAATAATGTGTTTCCTGACAAGTATCTAATATCGCGAAGCCTTTACCATTCTTTACATCGGACGCATTTTGGATGATTGCTGCGGTTGCGACATCGCCGAAGATGAAATGGCTGTCTCTTGACTTGAGGTTGACTTGGGGCGAGGCGTATTCCGGATTTACGACGAGAACAGTCTGGGCTGCAGATGCCTTGATTGCGTTGACCCCGGCAATGAGGCCAAATGTTGCAGATGAGCAGGCTATCCCCATGTCATATGCGTAACCAGAGCACCCTAGTTTGTGCTGTATCTCGACTGCAATGGAGGGGTAAGGTCGTTGATGGTTTGTCGTCGCCACTATGACCAAATCGACGTCTGCCGCTTCAACGTTTGCGACCGTCAATGCAGCTCTGGCAGCAGCCAGACCCATGGTAACGACTTCGAGCTCTCCTTCACTTGGAAGAATCGGGCGCATACGTTGAGGGTCCAGCATGCCCTCCTTGTGCATGACATAACGATGCTTTATGCCTGAGGCTTTTTCTATAAACCCTGAGCTGGAAAACGGCAGGGCTTCCACTGCGCCTGATTCGATTTCATCGCGGTTGTCGTCATTGAAATTTTTGACGTATTGATTGTACGCGTCAACGAGTTCATCGTTGGTAATGCTTTCCGGAGGTGTAAACAGGCCCGTGCCTGAGATAACTGCTTCGATCATTCTTTTTCACCCTGCTTTTCGGGCATTATGGACAAAGACTTTTCGGTTGCCAAATGTTCAATATAATTTTTCCTTTGATGCATTTGCTTTCGGTTGCAGAAATGAGTGTGGGTCTTGAAGGAGGTTGGTTCTTTGGTTGGCTTTTACTTGAATGTAATACGCAGCTTTTGGCTTGGTGGGTTGTGGGGGGTGGCTTATGTTGCCAGGCCTGTGTTGGAAAAAGCCGGTTTTTTTCCTGTCCATGGAATGGAAGTGGTGCACTGGATGATTGGCCTTGGAATAGTGGCAGCTTTGCTATCACTCAGCCTGATGTGGGTGGCCGGTACGTGGTCACTGACAAACAGATCCTTCCAGTTGATTGTTTCAATGGCGTTCTTATCACTAATCTATTTTGCGTTGCATCCTTGGTGGAAACTGCAAATGATGGTCGTTCATGCGGTTTGTGCTCTGGGGGTGTTGTGGCTATTGAACGATTCTCGCAGAGCCACAACGGCCAGTGTTCGTTAGCCAAGATTGCTGAGCTTGGGTTTTGCATTCGGGTTTTTACGTAGCAGTAGAGCGACGTTGCCAATTTGCTGAACCAAATCAGCTCTTGTTTCGGTCACTATAGATTTGAGTACCAAATCCCGCGCTTCCCTGTTTCCTACTGCGATTTTGATTTTTATTAACTCATGATCGTCAAGAGCGCGATTCAGTTCTTCCAGAACGTTTTCTGTCAATCCTTTGCTTGCTACGGACACAATCGGTTTCAGTGAATGTCCAATGGTTCTGTACGCTTTTTTCTGTTCGTTAGTGAAGGGCATGGAAAGTTGTTAATTCCTGTTCGGGGAGTTGGATGACCTTTGGAGCTAATTGCTTCAGAATAGCCAAACAGTATACAACTTCTTGGAGCCGATTGTTCGGACATGGCCAGATCAAAAACCAGTGCCGCCTGGATGAAGGAGCACGTTGACGATATCTACGTAAAGCGCGCTCAACAAGATGGGTATCGCTCTCGTGCGAGTTACAAATTGATTGAAATCGACGAGAAAGACGATCTTTTTC
This sequence comes from Oceanospirillaceae bacterium, assembly GCA_002723385.1. GTDB lineage: Bacteria > Pseudomonadota > Gammaproteobacteria > Pseudomonadales > Oceanobacteraceae > Oceanobacter. Next base: position 17,633 of record PBNY01000047.1, read on the forward strand.
GTACTGGAATGACTGTTGTCGATCTCGGGTCTGCGCCGGGAGGATGGTCCCAGGTTGCGGTGCAGAGAGTGGGCGATGGAGGTCGGGTGCTGGCTTCTGATATTCTCCCCATGGATGCTATTGCCGAAGTAGAATTCATTCAGGGTGATTTCACAGAGCAGGACGTGTTTGACCGTCTGATGGATGCAATCGGAAACCAGAAAGTTGGCCTTGTAATTTCAGATATGGCCCCAAACATGAGTGGGATGAGCTCGATTGACCAGCCTGGGGCTATGTATCTGGTTGAACTTGCACTTGATATGGCAAGTCAGATTTTACCGAAAGGCGGAGACTTTGTTGCCAAAGTTTTTCAGGGTGAAGGTTTTGATGAGTACCTGGCAAGCTGCAAGGCAATGTTTAGCAAGGTAGTGATTCGTAAACCCAAGGCTTCAAGGGATCGCTCTCGTGAAGTCTACATCGTTTGTAAAGGACGTAAGTGAGCAAGCGTTTCGAAACCCGGGCACGCTAACGTTGTCTGTTGCTATGCTTATAAAGTATCTGAAGGGCAGCCTTAGCCCGGTTAACTAGAGGTGGTGCCAATCATGGCAAAAAATTTCGTTTTGTGGGCCGTCATCGCTGCGGTTCTCATGATGGTTTTCAATAATTTTCAGAATGTACGGCAGGGCAACCAGTACTCCTACTCTGAATTTATTGATGCTGTAGAAAGCGGTCAGATTGACAAGGTTACGATTTCAGGGCAGTCCATCACTGGAATGACGACCAGTTCAGAGCCGTTCGAGACGGTACTGCCAGCCTATGACGATAAGCTGATGGACACTTTGTTGAATAACCGGGTCGAAGTTATCGGCGAGAAGCCGGAAAAACAGAGCTTTTTATCTCAGCTGCTGCTGGCCTCTCTTCCTATTCTGATTATTCTGGCCGTTTTCATGCTTTTCATGAGGCAGATGCAAGGTGGTGGTTCGGGCCGAGGTGGCCCGATGTCATTTGGAAAAAGCAAGGCCAAATTGCTCAGTGAAGATCAGATCAAAACCAACTTTGAAGATGTTGCCGGATGTGATGAAGCCAAGGAAGATGTTAAGGAGCTGGTAGAGTTTCTTCGTGACCCAGGTAAATACCAGCGCCTTGGAGGGAAAATTCCTCGCGGCGTTTTGATGGTTGGTCAGCCAGGTACAGGTAAAACCTTGCTTGCCAAGGCGATTGCTGGTGAAGCCAAAGTGCCTTTCTTCTCGATATCGGGATCCGATTTCGTTGAAATGTTTGTGGGTGTTGGTGCATCCCGTGTTCGTGACATGTTTGAACAAGCCAAGAAGCAAGCACCTTGTATTATCTTTATCGATGAAATCGATGCAGTGGGGCGCTCACGTGGTATTGGCATTGGCGGTGGTAACGACGAGCGTGAGCAGACTCTGAATCAACTTCTCGTCGAAATGGATGGTTTTGAGGTCAACGATGGAATTATCGTTATCGCAGCCACTAACCGTCCTGACGTATTGGATCCCGCTTTGCTGCGTCCTGGACGTTTTGATCGCCAGGTTGTGGTTGGACTGCCTGATATTCGCGGGCGCGAGCAGATCCTCAAAGTTCATATGAGAAAAGTTCCGGTAGCGGATGATGTGAATGCTTCTTTGGTTGCGCGTGGTACTCCGGGTTTCTCCGGTGCTGATCTGGCCAATCTTGTGAATGAAGCGGCGCTGTTTGCTGCTCGAGCCAATAAGCCTCTGGTTTCCATGGAAGAACTGGAGAAAGCCAAAGACAAAATTTTGATGGGTGCTGAACGCAAAACCATGGTGATGTCCGAGAAGGAGAAAACCAATACCGCCTATCATGAAGCTGGTCACGCGATTGTTGGCCGATTGGTCCCTGAGCATGACCCGGTTTACAAAGTATCCATCATTCCTCGTGGGCGGGCATTGGGTGTCACCATGTTCTTGCCGGAGGAGGATCGTCACTCGATCAGCAAGCGAGGTATTGAGAGCAATATTTGCTCCCTGTACGGTGGCCGTATCGCTGAAGAGATGACCCTCGGTAAAGACGGCGTTACGACGGGTGCTTCCAACGATATCGAGCGGGCGACCAAATTTGCTCGTAACTATGTGACCAAGTGGGGTCTGTCAGAGCGTCTTGGTGCCCAGCTTTACTCTGAGGAAGAGCAGCAGGGATATCTTGGCAGTGCTGGCGGAGGGCAGTTGTCACACTTGTCTGATGAAACTGCTCGAACGATTGACGCGGAAGTCAAAGAGTTGCTGGATACTTGCTATAAGCGTGCCTCTGATATTCTCGAGGAAAACAGAGACAAGCTTGAGCTGATGAAAGACGCGTTAATGGAGTATGAGACCATTGACGTTGAGCAAATTAACGACATTATGAATGGCAAAAAACCCCGCCCACCGAAATCCTGGTCTGATCCTTCTGGTGGGGCTCCATCGGAAGCTGTGGAAGAAAAGCGTGATATGAGCGCTTCTTCTGACGAAGATGCATCAAGAGAAGAAGGTGCACCTCGAGAGGGGTAAGCGTTATTGGCATAAAAAAGCGGCTAACTAGCCGCTTTTTTTTTGAGTAAAACTGGTATTTGGAATAAGCATGGCAACAGTACTCAAGTGCGGAGATCGTAGTCTCGATCTATCCGCCCCCCGTGTTATGGGTATTTTAAACGTCACGCCAGACTCATTCTCTGATGGTGGATTATTCGCATCGCGAGACACTGCTTTAAAGCATGCGGAGCAAATGTTGTCTGATGGAGCCTCCATTCTGGATGTTGGTGGAGAGTCGACACGCCCCGGGGCGAATCCCGTCACGGTAGATGATGAGCTTGATCGTGTTGTTCCGATCGTCGAGGCAATTGCTTCCCGTTTTGATGTTTGCATATCGGTTGATACTTCTTCTCCTGAAGTCATGCTTGAGTCGGCAGCAGCAGGTGCGCACCTGATTAATGATGTGCGTGCGCTGGAGCGGGATGGTGCTTTGTCGGCAGCAGCCGCAACAGGTTTGCCGGTTTGTTTGATGCATATGCAAGGGGCCCCTCAATCAATGCAGGATAACCCCGCTTATGATGATGTTTTGAAGGACGTCATTTCCTATTTGACCAAGAGGATTGATGTTGCGGAGAAGTCTGGCATTGCCAAGCATCGGCTTCTTGTAGATCCGGGGTTTGGATTTGGGAAGACCCATCAACACAACTTCAGATTGCTCAAGAGCTTGTCCAGAATCAGTGATCTGGGCTTGCCTGTGCTGGCAGGGTTGTCGAGAAAGCGTATGATTGGCGAAGCGACAAAGGTGGAACTGCCTGCAGAGCGTGTCAGTGGTAGCGTTGCCGGTGCTGTCATATGTGCGATGCATGGTGCATCGATAATCAGAGTTCACGATGTCAGAGAAACTTCGCAGGCTCTGGCAGTGGTTCAGTCAATGATGGAGAGCTGATATGGCCAAAAAGTACTTTGGAACCGATGGGATTCGAGGAAAAGTCGGTGATCGACTGATCACTCCAGAGTTCGTTATGCGGCTCGGTTGGGCGGCAGGGAAGGTGTTTGCGGAACAAGGCAAGAGTCGAATTCTGATTGGTAAGGACACCCGTATCTCCGGATATATGTTCGAGGCAGCTCTCGAAGCGGGCCTTTCTGCTGCTGGGGTCAACGTCAGTATGTTGGGGCCTATTCCTACCCCCGGTATCGCCTATCTGACTCGAGCATTTCGAGCTCAGGCCGGGATTGTGATCAGCGCATCTCACAATCCGTACTACGATAACGGCATCAAGTTCTTCTCCGGCTCAGGTGAAAAACTTCCAGACGAAACCGAGCTGGCTATTGAGGCTTATATTGATCAGCCAATGCAGTGCGTTGAATCCGATTCCATCGGTAAAGCGGTTCGGATCAATGATGCTGCGGGTCGTTATATTGAATTTTGTAAGGGAACGGTTCGAACCATTACTCTGAGTGGTTTGAAAATTGTCGTTGACTGCGCCAATG
>PBNY01000048.1 GCA_002723385.1 Oceanospirillaceae bacterium
ACAAAATAGCACTGTAGGAATTAGTCGTCAGTCGCTTGAGTAGTATTGTGGTACAGAGAAGTGATGTACTCATGTCTGACATTTGTGCTTAGAGTACAACGAAACGATGTAAATGACAGAAGTGACTGGCCTCTGGAACGGCTAGTCTGAAAGTGGAAAATAAAAATGGGCTTCAAGGAAGCCCATTTTTTATCAGAACTGCTGACAGCCCAGAATATGATCACTGCTTTTTCAGCATTGAATACAGCTCATCTTTCAGCTGCAAGCGACGCATTTTCAAGCCTTCCAGTCGCTCGTCAGAGGCGGCTTCCTTCTGCTCTTCAATACGACGTACCGTGTGGTCAATGTCATGGTACTCATCAAACAGGCGAGCAAAATGACGGTCGTTCATTTTCAGATTGCGGATCTGATCCGTCATATCCGGGAACTCATGGTGTAAATCGTGCGCTTCAATACTCATGCAGGTCTCCTTTAGTACGCTTTCAGGTTACTCTCGAGTGCGCTTGTCGGCGTTGATTTGGGTCAGAGTGCTGACGGGTCGCCATTGAAGGAAATCCTGTTAATTGGCCTGGATCACCTGTTTTATCCACTCCTTTAATTGATGCGCTGGCAATGCTCCAGACATTCTTTCCACTTCCTGTCCGTGTTTGAACACAATCAGGGTTGGAATACTGCGAATTCCATATTGGGCACTGATCTGGCGAGCCTGCTCTGTATTGACCTTGGCAAATCGGGCCTGGTGCTCCATTTCTGCGGTCGTCTGCTGGAAGACCGGTGCCATGGCCTGGCATGGGCCACACCAGCTGGCCCAGAAGTCGACGATGACAGGCAGGTCATTTTTGTCGATAAAGCGCTGGAAATCGGCATCACCCAGTTCAATGGGCTGGCCAGTGAACAGGTTGGACTTGCAGCGTCCGCATTGGCCCTGCTGATTCTGATTGTGTTCCGGGATACGGTTAATGGCGCCGCAGGATGGACAGGTATAGTGCATGGCATAAGCCTCAAAAGGTCATCTTTGAGGCTTATATGCGGGTCGGGTTATGGAGAATCAACCCATGGGAGTGAAAGAGAGTTGTCGGGAATTCTATTGCTTGGTGACGTCTTTGATGAACTGGAACAGTTTTTTTGCACCCGGTGTCGCAAGCGGGTTGTCTCCGGTGCTCTTACGCGCATTGCGAACCAGATTTCTCAGCTGCTGGCGGTCTACTGTCGGATAACGATCAATGAATTTCTGCATCGCCTGATCATCTTCCATTAGCTGGCTACGCCACATTTCATACTGGCGCTGCTGCCTTCCGTAGGCTTCGCTGGATGGGTCGAGCAGGTCAAGTTGCAGTCGTATCGCTTGTTCGTCTTCATCGCGCATCAGTTTGCCGATGTAATGCAAGTGACGTTTGCGTGCGCCGTGCTGTTTGATGCGTTTTGACTCTTCCAGCGCAGCGTACAAGCCGTCGGATAAGTCGAACTTGTTCCATTGTTCTGGTGACAGTTCACTGAGTCGCTCTCCCAACTGATAAAGGCGCTCCATTTCGCGCTTCATTTCAGATTTGCTGACCAGCTCGTATTCTGGTTCTTCAGGGGAAAAGTCGTCGTGCTCGTGATCTGTGGTCATAGCGGCTCGTTAAATGGAATTCTTGTTAGTGGGACTAGAGGTAGAACAGGGTAGCCAGTCCGAGGAAAGACATAAAGCCCACGACGTCGGTTACGGTGGTCAGAATGACGCCCCCGGCAAGGGCAGGGTCGATGCCCTTGGCTTTGAGAATCAATGGAAGTATGGCGCCTGTTACGGCTGCCACCAGCAGGTTGACGACAATCGCAGTCCCCATAATGGCAGCCAGGCCGGGGTCATTGAACCAGAGCAGGGTAATGAGCGCGATGACCGCCGCCCATAAGACGCCGTTCATGGCTGCCACAGCCAGTTCCCGGTTAAATAACCACTTGAAGTTGCTTTGCCCAAGCAATCCAACGGCTTGTCCACGAATGACCAGTGTCAGAACCTGGCTGCCAGCAATACCGCCCATGGAGGCAACGATCGGCATCAGAACCGCCAGAGCGACGACTTTTTCGATAGTCTCGTCGAACAGCCCGATAACAGCGGAGGCGATGAAAGCCGTAATCAGGTTAATGCCCAGCCAGACTGCACGGCGCTTGGCAGTGGTTAAGGCCGGAGCAAACGTGTCTTCTTCATCATCCAGACCCGCCATGCTCATCAGCGAGTGATCGGCTGTCTCACGAATGACATCAACCACGTCATCAATGGTGATACGGCCAAGGAGCATGCCATGGTCATCAACAACCGGGGCAGAAACCAGATCCCGACGCTCAAACAGGTCAGCAACTTCGGTTTCGTGTTGATGGGCCAGGATCACGGTGCCGCCGGTGACCATCACTTCACGTACGGTTTGGCTGGGATCGCTGACCAGGAGTTTGTTGATGGGGAGCTGGCCGACAAACTCACTTTGGCGATTCACTACCAGCAAGTTGTCTGTCATGGCGGGCAATGAGGTATGGCGGCGCAGGTAACGCAGTACAACATCTAAAGTGATATCAGCACGGATGGTGATGGTGTCTGTGTCCATCAGGCCACCGGCACTGTCTTCGGGGTAGCTCAGTACGGCCTCAACCCGATCCCGGTCTTGCTGGTCCATGGAGGCCAGCACTTCTTGCGTGACCTGTTCGGGCAGTTGCTGAAGGATGTCAGCGACATCATCAACATCCAGATCGGATGTGACATCAACGACTTCTTCGGCACTCATTTCGGCCAGGAACTGGGTTTGAAGTTCGTCGCTGAGGTATTGGATCACCTCACCTTCCAGTTCCTTGTCCACCAGTTCCCAGATGACAGCACGGGACTTGGGAGGAGAGGATTCGATCAGGTGGGCGATATCTGCCGGCGCCAAACCAGAATTCAGAATGCGCTGTACCCGGCTCAGAGCGCCAGACTGCAGTGCCTGGTTCAAGCTGCTGATACGGGATTTGGCCTGTTTACTGAGTTCTGGCATGGCGGAAAACCGGGAGAAGTGATGGCCGAAATTCTATCCGTAAAGCACTGACAAGGCTATCCTGCAGAGGATCTGAATACGCCTAGTTGATTGATTTAAAAGTAAATCTTGAATATCGAGAATGGGCTTGTCACTCTTCTTCGTCGAAGCGTCGATTGATCAGATCCGTCAGTGCTGCGAGCGCAGCATCGGCGTCACTGCCTTCAGCTTCTATGTGCAGTTCGGTGCCCTTGCTGGCTGCAAGCATCATTACGGCCATGATGCTTTTTCCGTCCACCATGCGTCCCTGATTGCCAACCTGGATTGCAGATGCAAATGACGCTGCTGTGTTGACGAACTTGGCGGCTGCCCGTGCGTGAAGGCCAAGCTTGTTGATGATGGTGATGTCAATACTGGCCATGTTCTCAGTCCCGTCGGTTTATTCTCGATTCAGTGGTTTATGAAGACAGCTGAGCGTGCGTCAGTTCACGGTGTCTGACTTGTACGTTGTCGAACTGTTCCTGGAAATGGGCGGTTAAGCGTTCCGACAGATAGACCGAGCGATGTTGCCCTCCGGTACAGCCGATTGCCACGGTCAGGTAACTTCGGTTGTTACTTGAAAATTCCGGTAACCAGTGTTCAAGGAATCCACTGATATCACCAAACATTCGATGCACAGATTCATGGGATTCCAGAAAGTCGACAACGGCTTTGTCCTGGCCGGAAAAACCTCTGAGGGAATGATCCCAATAGGGGTTCGGCAAGTTTCGGACATCGAATACATAGTCGGCGTCGGTTGGAATACCGTGCTTGAAGCCAAATGACTGGAACAAAACCGCCATTCCGGGTGTTTGTCGCTCCGCAACACGCAGTTTGATCAGGCTGCGGAGTTCGTGAACGGACATATGACCCGTATCCAGTGTCAGGTCTGCCAGGTTGGCAACGGGCTCTAGCAGCTCGGTTTCCAGCCTGATGGCCTCTGCCAGGGAAATCTCGTTGTTGCTCAAAGGATGCTTGCGACGGGTGGAGCTGAAACGCTGCAGGAGGCTGTCTTCATTGGCATCCAGAAAAACGATATCAACCTGATCGAATTGTTCCGGAAGTGTAGTCAGAACATGTGTCAGGAGCTCGGTTTCTTCCGGCAGGTTACGGACGTCCACGCTGACAGCAATATTGGTGCTGCGAATACTGGCCCGCGGAACCATGCTCAGCGAAGGCAGTAACTCAACTGGCAGGTTGTTGATGCAGTAAAAATCCAGATCCTCCAGCGCATGCAATGCACTGGATTTACCGGAACCGGAACGGCCGCTGATCACAACCAGACGCATGGTTAACCTCTCTCAGTTTGACTGGCAAGCTTGCTGGTAAAGCTCAGTGCCGGATTGAGCCTGACGCAAGCGCTCACGATATTCAGGCTGGCTAAAATTGCCAGCCAGTCGCGATAGGATTTGCAGGTGTTCATCGGTGGCTTCTTCAGGCACCAGCAGGGCGAAAACAAGATCAACCGGCTTTTTGTCGATGGAGTCATAGTCAATCTGTTCTGAGAGGGAGAAGAGGACGCCGATAGCCTGTGGGCAGTGTTTCAGGCGGCAATGTGGAATGGCAATGCCTTCGCCCAAACCCGTGCTTCCGAGACGCTCACGCTCCAACAGGCGGTCGAACACCTCATCGTGGGTTGTCTCGGGAACCTGTTCGGCAATCAGGTTGGCCAACAGTTCCAACAGTTTCTTTTTACTGGATGCGTGAACACTGACTCGTGATCGTTCAGGGGTCAGAATGTCCTCAATTTCGATTGCCATACAAATGTTGTCCTGTCTCGCACTCACACCAGCTGTTTACGTTCATTGGAAGGTGGAATCATCATGGCTTCTCGATATTTTGCCACGGTTCGGCGGGCAACCTTGATGCCTTTTTCACCCAGCAGTGTCGATATCTTGTTGTCACTGTAAGGTTTGCGCGGATTTTCGTCTGCGATCAGTTTTTTGATCATCGCTCTGATGGCGGTTGATGAGCATTCGCCGCCGCTGTCTGTGCTGACATGGCTGGAGAAAAAGTACTTCAGTTCGAAGATGCCACGAGGCGTGTGCATGTACTTCTGGGTGGTGACCCTGGATATGGTGGATTCATGCATTCCAACGGCTTCGGCAATGTCATGAAGCACGAGAGGCTTCATGGCTTCTTCGCCCTCTTCAAAGAAGTCCAGCTGATACTCAACGATTTTGGTCGCTACCTTGAGAAGCGTGTCATTGCGGCTCTGCAGACTCTTGATGAACCAGCGAGCTTCCTGAAGGTGGTCTTTCAGGAAGGAGTTGTCGGCGCTGTTATCGGCTCTGCGGATCAATGATGCGTAGTCAGCATTTACTCTCAGCTTGGGAGCGATTTCCGGGTTCAGTTCCACACGCCATTCGTCACGAATATTACGAACCAGAACATCAGGAACAACGTATTCAGGTTCTTCCGAGCTGATCATGGCGCCTGGTTTCGGATTCAGGGTTTTGATCAGGCCGAGTACCTCGCGAAGATCCTCTTCACGGATCTTCATCTTGCGCATCAGAGTGGTGTAGTCGTGATTGCCCAACAGCTGGATGTAGTTGGCCACAACCTGCTTGGCCTCATTGACCCAGGGGGTGTCATCGGGCAATTGGGCCAGCTGCAGCAGCAGGCACTCTGGTAAATCACGTGCAAATATTCCTGGGGGATCGAACTGCTGCAAACGTTTCAGAACCGCAGCCACTTCGTCTTCTTCAACGTCCAGCTCAGGGTCGATGGCTCCCAGCACGTCTTCAATACTGGTGTGCAGATAGCCATCGGAATCGACGCCATCAATTAACATGGTAGCGATTTCCATATCGGTATCGCTCATGGGCGTGAGATTGAGCTGCCATTCGAGATGGCCTTGCAGATCGTCCGTTGTGGCGTGGCGTGCGTCGTAGTCGAAATCGTCACTCACGGCACCTTGTGAGGAGGACGTGGCGGCTGTTGTCTGGAAGGTGTCGTCCCACTGACTGTCAACGGGAAGTTCGTCCGGCATTTTGTCGTCTGACCATTGATCAGACAGCTCCTGCGCTTCCTCAGCTTGCGGTGTTTCTGCCGAGGTATTTTCAGACGACTCATTCGACGGTGAATCCGGTTGATCATCGTTCAGGTACTCTTCTTCCAGCATTGGGTTGGAATCGAGCGCTTCCTGAATTTCCTGCTGCAAATCCAGAGTAGATAGCTGAAGAAGTCGGATCGCCTGTTGCAGCTGAGGTGTCATCGTCAGCTGCTGGCCCATTTTTAACTGCAGGGATGCTTTCATACCGCTTTATTCGTCACCAGTGGTCTCGGTGTTTGGAGACAGTCCAACCGAGTAAAATCACAATGCCTGCATGATACCGCTTCAATCACTGGCATATCAAAGCTGAAAATCGTCGCCAAGGTAGATAGCGCGAACCTTTTCGTTCGCCAGCACCTCGGATGCGGTACCTTCCGCGATGATATGACCGCCACCAACGATATAGGCTTTTTCACAAATGGCGAGCGTTTCGCGGACATTGTGATCGGTAATCAGCACGCCAATTCCCCGAGACTTGAGCTGCCGGATGATGTCCATGATGTCTGCGACGGAAATCGGGTCGACCCCTGCAAACGGTTCGTCAAGAAGGATAAATGATGGTTCAGCGGCCAGTGCGCGGGCAATTTCGACCCGACGGCGTTCTCCGCCAGACAGCGCCATACCGTGGCTGGAGCGGATATGCTGGATGTGGAATTCGTCCAGCAGTTGTTCAAGCTTTTCCTGCTTCTGGGCCTTGCTCAGGTCTTTGCGGGTCTCAAGGATTGCAAGAATATTCTCCGCAACGCTCAGCTTGCGAAATACCGAGGCCTCCTGAGGCAGATAGCCGATTCCTTTGCGGGCCCGGCCATGCATCGACAGGTGGCTGATGTCTTCGTCATCAATTCTGACATGGCCCTTGTCGGCCTGGACCAGGTTGACAATCATGTAAAAGCAGGTCGTCTTGCCTGCGCCATTGGGGCCCAGAAGGCCGACAATTTGGCCACTGTTGACCTGCAAAGAGACATCCTGGACGACTTCCCGACCGCCGTAGCTTTTGGCCAGGTGCTCAGCCTTGAGTGTCTTGGGCTTCATCTGTTTGAGTCCGGTTTGGCTTGATGATGACTTTGATGCGCTGTTTTTCGTCACTGGTGTTTCTGGAACCGGTATCTGTGCCGCTGGCGTATACGGTTTCTGAAACGACGTCGTAGCGAATCAGCTCGCCACTGAATTCGTTGTTCTCCTGTTGCAGCTGAGCACTGCCGCGAAAGCGTAATTCACGTTTGGCGGCCAGATATTCAATGCGTTTGGCCTGGGCTTCTGTTGCTGGTTTGTCTGCTACGACCTGCTGGGAGTACTGGGCGGGATTTCCTTCGGCAACCACCTGTTCAAGTGTATCGCCATTGAACATCAGCAGAATGCTGTCGGCCTTGATCGATAAAGTACCTTGCTGAAGCTGCACATTGCCGCGATAAACGACAATACCGCTTTTGCGATCCAGCTCGGCGGTATCAGATTCAATTTCCAGTTGTTGCTGCCAGTCTTCTGGCAAAGCTGACACCAGCGGACTGAACATCAGTATCAGCAATAGCCAGTTAATCTTGTTCATAAAGTGTTCTCACATTGGATTTCAATGTCAGTCGTTGACTGGATGTGTCCATGGTAAAGCCGTCGGCGGTCGTGGTCCCCCAACGAGATCGTAATGTCACTGCCTTGTCGCTGGATGCTTCACCGTTTTCCGGCTGGTACATCACTTCAGAGGTTTCAACAATCAGGAAATCCGGCTCTCTGGCGATCGACTGAATTTGTACCCCTCCGGTGAGAGCCAATTGGCTGCTGTGGTCAGATATTTCACCCTGAGCGGCATTGATCTGCCAGTTGCCAGACTGGTTCTGACCGACAATCGCTGGGGAAACAAAGCGAGTCAGACCTTGCTCCCCAAAATATTCGGATTGTTGTGCGGTCAAGGTTTGTTGTAGCAGGCCGTCCTCGCCGTACTGACGATGAACCAGTCGCTCTCCGTAATACTCAACCTCTTCCTCGGTCGCTTCCGGGAAATTTGAAGCAACTCCGGTGGTGTACTGCTCAACCAGATGCAGCACCAGGCCAAAGGTGAATGCAACTACCAGGAACAGGTAGCGCTTGCGCATCAGATCACACCTTCTCTAAGCATATCGTGCATGCTGATCACGCCGATGGTCTTGTCATTCTCCTGAACCACCAGCGCGTTGATTTTGCGGTCTTCCATGGTTTTAAGCGCTTCCGCCGCAAGTGTTCCGGGAGTGGTGGTCTGACAATGACCGGTGATGACATCTGACATGACGGCATTGTGGATATCAACGCCCTGGTCGATGGCTCTGCGAAGGTCGCCATCGGTGAAAACGCCGACCAGATTGCTGTCAGAATCCTGAACGGTTGTCATGCCCATCCCTTGTGTCGTCATGACCAGAAGGGCTTTGGAAACACGGGTATCCGGTGCAACGACAGGAACCCGGGAACCACTGTGCATGATGTCTTCAACCTTGAGCAGCAGTCGTCTGCCGAGGCTGCCACCCGGATGTGAAAATGCAAAATCTTCCGCTGTAAAGCCGCGAGCTTCCAGCAGTGCGATTGCCAGAGCGTCTCCCATGACCAGAGCGGCAGTTGTCGAAGCGGTTGGCGCCAGATCGAGAGGGCAGGCTTCCTGTGGAACTGATGTGTTGAGGTGATAGTTGGCTGAGCGTGCCAGGGTCGAGTCAGGCTTGCCAGTCATGCTGATCAAGGGGGCTCCCATGCGTTTGAGCAGAGGCAACATACTGGTCACTTCGGATGTTTCTCCAGAGTTGCTCAAGGCAAGAACCACGTCTCTGGATGTGATCATTCCCATGTCGCCATGGCTGGCTTCACCCGGGTGGACGAAAAAGGCGGGGGTGCCAGTACTGGCAAGAGTTGCAGCGATTTTGTTACCGATATGACCTGATTTTCCCATGCCAGTGACAACGACTCTTCCCTGACACCGGAGCATCAACTGGCATGCCGCAGAAAAGTCATCATCAATGTAGGTTGCCAGCTTCTCTACCGCATCTTGCTCAATTTGAATGGTTCTCAAAGCAGACGTTTTGAAGTCAAATTCTGGATTAATCGTCATATCAGGTGTTCGCCATAAAATACAAGGTTCCCAGGTAGGTCACATAACTACCCAGTAAGAGTCCGCCACTTAAACGCCCAAGATTGCCAGATTTTCGGTTCAGCAGGAACATCACCAGCAGCAGGAAGGTCAGGGCCAGCATCACTGGAAAGTCGCGATACAGGGCCATCGGTTCCACATCGATGGTAGAAAGCAAGCCGGGCACTGGCATAACCGCCAGCAAATTAAATATGTTGGAACCAATGACGTTGCCAATGGCAATATCGTGATGGCCTTTGGTGGCACTGGCAATGGATGCCGCGAGTTCCGGAAGGCTGGTGCCGATCGCAACGATCGTTAATCCGATGATCAGTTCACTGACACCAAATGCCGTAGCGATGGTGCTTGCTCCCCAAACCAGCATCTTGGAGCTGATCATCAGGGCAACCAGTCCAACAACCAGCCACATGATGGCGGTACGGGTGCTGGTGTTCTCGATTTCTGCGGATTCCTCTTCGTCAATCAGGGCTTCTCCACCGTCGCTGGATTCCTGAAACATCAGAAACAGGGCCACGCAGAGACCAGCAAGCAGGATGATCGAATCGATCCAGCTTAACGTCATATCCGAAATGGTCAGTGTTGCCAGAACGCTAACAAGCAGTAACAGAGGCAGTTCTTTACGCAGCAGCTTTTTTTTCAACGGGATAGGGCTAACCAGAGCCGTCACGCCGAGAACGAGTGCAATGTTGGTGATATTGGAGCCAACGGCGTTGCCTATCGCAAGATTGCCGACGCCATCCAGCGTAGCCACAGCGGATACAAACAGCTCGGGGGCTGAGGTACCGATGGATACGATTGTCAGGCCAACAAGCAGGGGAGACATGCCGAGGTGGCGAGCCGTTGCGGCTGCTCCGATCACAAATTTATCCGCACTCCAGACCAGAATGATCAAGCCAGCGAGAACAGCAAGAGAAGCAGTCAGCATAAAACTCCGTATTAAATTGCAATAGAAATTTGGAAAACTTCGGGCATGGGAATGGGAACTGCCTTTCCTGTTGTGGACGCGAATAGCGGTGGTTCAGTAGGAATCGCAGTGAGCCTGATTTTGGCTCGCATTGTACCGGACGCCCCAAGTGGTGCAATTGGAACGCATCGTTTTGTGCTTGGTTCCTGATGGTTCGGAAGTTGCGTTGGCGTGCTATGGACAATCCGCTATGCTTCCGGCATTGCAAAATCAGCCTGTTAAAAGGACGACTGTTATGGCCTCTGGTCAGAATTATGTCTCGGTTCGTGATTTGACCTTCAGCCGCGGAGATCGGCTGATCTATGACGGCTTGAGTGTCGACTTTCCGAAAGGAAAGGTGACCGCCATTATGGGCCCGAGTGGAACGGGTAAAACGACCATGCTGCGTCTTATTGGTGGCCAGCTTCAACCGGATTCCGGTTCCATTGTTGTTGATGGACACGAGGTTACCCGCCTGAAACGCAAGGAGTTGTTTCAGCTGCGCAAGGATAAAATGGGCATGTTGTTCCAGACCGGAGCGTTGTTCACTGATTTGTCCGTTTTCGACAACGTCGCCTTCCCTTTGAGAGTTCATACCAAACTGCCAGAATCGGTTATTCGTGATCTGGTTCTGATGAAACTGGAGGCCGTTGGTCTGCGCGGTGCCCGTGATCTCAATCCGGCTGAATTATCTGGTGGTATGGCGCGTCGTGTCGCTCTGGCGCGTTCTATTGCCATGGACCCGGAACTGATCATGTACGACGAGCCATTCACCGGCCTGGATCCGATTTCCATGGGGATGATCGTTAAACTGATCCGTGGTTTGAACAAGGCGCTTGGGCTTACCAGCTTGCTGGTATCGCACGATGTTGAAGAATCCTGCGGTATTGCGGATTACCTGTGCCTGGTCTCAGGAGGCAAGGTCATTGGTTTCGGGACTCCTGCCGAGCTGATAAATGAAGGCTCTGATGAAGTCAGACAATTTCTGAAAGGTGAGCCGGATGGCCCGGTTCCTTTCCATTATCATGCGAGTGACTATCGTCAGGACATTCTTTCTGGAGGGCGATGATTTATGCTCAACCGCCTGATTCAATTTGGCAAGCAAGGTACCTCGGCAATCGAATCGTTTGGTCGGGCTACCTTGCTGTTGTGGCACTCCGTCATGTGGGGAGGCCCAGGCAGTGCGGGTTTCCGCGACCTGATCAAACAACTGTACTCGGTTGGTGTGCGTTCCCTGAGTATCATCGCCGTGGCCGGTTTTTTTGTTGGTATGGTGCTTGGGTTGCAAGGCTACACCACGCTGGTCGATTTCGGTTCTGAGAGTGCCCTGGGAACGCTGGTGTCACTGACCTTGCTGCGTGAGCTGGGGCCGGTGGTGACCGCATTGTTGTTTGCCGGTCGGGCCGGTTCTGCCCTGACTGCCGAGATCGGTTTGATGAAAGCCACTGAACAGCTTTCAGCCATGGAAATGATGGGAGTAGATCCGCTGAAACGTGTTATTACTCCACGGCTGTGGGCAGGCATTATGGCGATGCCGATTCTGGCTTTGATCTTCAGCACGGTGGGTATCTGGGGCGGTGCTTACGTGGCGGTGGAACTGCTGGGCATTGATGACGGCGCCTATTGGGGCAATATGCAGGCGTCGGTTGAGTTTTATGAAGATGTCATCAAGGGTGTCATCAAGAGTGTAGTGTTTGGCATCGTGGTGACCTGGATCGCTGTTTATCAGGGCTACGATTCGATACCGACCTCAGAGGGAATTGGCAAGGCAACCACCCAGACGGTGGTGATTTCTTCTTTGGCCGTTTTGGGACTGGATTTCGTTTTGACTGCCGTCATGTTTGGAGGCGTTTGATTATGCGTATGCGTTTCGTTGAGTTATCAGTAGGGATATTTATGGTGATGGGCGTAATCGCTCTGGTCCTGATGGCATTCCGCGTGAGTGGTTTATCCATGGACGATGCCGGAGAGACCTATACTGTAAAGGCCCGTTTTGAAAATCTGGGTGGGTTGACCGAAAGAGCCAAAGTGGCGATGGCTGGCGTAACCATTGGTCGTGTTACCAAGGTTTATCTCGATAATGAGTGGTACTCGGCGGTTGTTGAAATGGAAATTAACAAATCCATGAGTACACTCAGCACAGATACATCTGCGGCTATTTTGACTGCAGGTTTGCTGGGAGAAAAATACATCGGCCTGACCGTAGGTGCAGAAGAAGAGTATCTTGAGCAAGGCGACTGGATTGAAGACACCCAGTCAGCGCTGGTGCTTGAAGAGCTGATCGGCCGATTCCTGTTTAACAAGGCTGAAGAAGGATAAGGAGTTACCATGATTCGATTGTTGATTCTTGTTCTGGCGCTGTTTTCGCCCCTGGCGTCAGCAGTCGACTCGGAACAGCTGGGCGAGCAAGCCCATGAAGTAGTGAAACGTACGACGACCAAGGTGATGGAGCGGATCAACTCCAACCGCAACCTGTACGAAAGTGACAAGGCCAAGTTCTATTGGGAGCTGGAAGATGTTCTCGGGCCAATGGTCGATTTTCGTCGTCTGACCCGTTTGATCATGGGGGACCACTACTATCAGGCCAGCAAGGAACAACGTCAGCGTTTTGCCCGCGCGTTCAAGCGCAGTCTGCTGAGTTCATACGCCACCGGTTTGATTGAATATCGGGACTATGAAGTGCGTATGCTTCCGCCCAAGAAAGATTTCGATCATAACTTGCGTAACACGCTGGTCGATCTGGAAGTGGTTACTCCGAGTGGCAAGGTCTTTCCGATTACCCAGAGCATGTACTTCCATCACAAAAGCCGTCGCTGGATGGCTCAGAACGTAATTGTGAACGGTATTAACGTCGGTAAGTTGTTCAAGGAGCAGTTTGCCCAGCTGGTGTTTGAGAATGACGGCAATATTGGCCTTGCGATCGAAGACTGGATCGAAAATCTGAAAGAGCAGGGCCGGGAATTGCGCAAGCGTCGTCCGGTTGCGGGTAGCTGAAATGGCCGAGTTGATCCGAGTGGATGATCATAGGGCCGAGTTGTCAGGTGAGTTGCTGTTTGAAACAGTGACTCCCCTGATCCGTGAAGGGCGCGACCTGATGGCTGCGTCTGGTGGCAGTTGGTGTGTCGACATGGCTCGTGTCAGTCGGGCTTCCTCCGTTGGTGTCGCTCTGTTGCTGGACTGGATCCGTATGGCTGCTGAAGCCAACGTTGAGCTTCGAATCGAAGCCATGCCTTCTCATCTCAAGCCGATTATTAATATCAGCGATCTGGACGAATTGTTTGCTCCCCTGTTGGCGCCTCAGACAAACTGAGGCTCCCGCAACAGGTTCCCTCTGTTCACAAATCCGCTATCATTGCACGCTTTCCAACGGCGCCACCGATTTTCCATTTCATCACGGTGAATCCGGGTAAACGACGGGCGCTGGATATCTCCTCTCATTAGCGGGAATTCGATATGGCTCCAAGCGAGATTCAAACTCTGCTCGAAAAAGACCGACCTGACATCCAGTGGCACGTGGATGGCGATGGCTATCAGTATCAGGTTGAAGGCATTGGGGACGCATTTGAAGGCCTGAACGCAGTAAAACGCCAGCAGCTGGTTTACGGTGTTCTGAATGCGTTGATCGCTGATGGAACCCTCCACGCAGTGACAATTCGTACCTATACTCCTGCCGAAAAATCCGCTTCCTGAGGTCTGTTGTTCTGCCTATGGACAAGTTAAGAATCGTTGGAGGAAATCGCCTCGGAGGTGAAGTCCGTATATCCGGTGCGAAAAACTCCGCTCTGCCAATCCTGGCGTCGACGCTGCTATCGAGTGGTGTGATGCGGATTGGAAACCTGCCGCATTTGCACGATATCACCACCATGCTGGAATTGTTGGGTTGCATGGGGGTTGAAGTTGCCATCAACGAAGACATGTCGGTGGAGATCGACTGTCGCAATGTGCACAGTCAGGTTGCGCCTTACGACCTGGTGAGAACCATGCGGGCTTCCATTCTGGTGCTCGGGCCGCTGCTGGCTCGCTACGGTGTTGCTGAAGTGTCCCTGCCAGGTGGTTGCGCCATCGGTAGTCGTCCGGTTGATCTGCATTTGCGTGGTATGGAAGCCATGGGAGCCCACATTGATGTCGTCGACGGCTATATCAAGGCTCGCGCACCGGAAGGCGGTTTGAAAGGCGCCAATATCTTCCTGGACACCGTGACCGTGACGGGCACTGAAAATATCCTGATGGCCGCCGTGTTGGCCAAGGGTACCACGGTGATTGAAAACGCGGCCCGTGAACCCGAAGTGGTTGATTTGGCCAATTGCCTGATTGCTATGGGAGCCAAAATTCGTGGTGCCGGTACCGATACCCTGGTCGTTGAAGGCGTTGAGCAGCTGAACGGTGCGGAATTCCGGGTATTGCCGGATCGAATCGAAACCGGTACCTACCTGGTTGCGGCGGGAGTGACTGGCGGCTGTGTGAAAACCAAGGATACCGATCCACTGTTGCTGGAAGCGGTACTGCACAAGCTGGAAGAAGCGGGCGCTGTGATTACTACTGGCGATGACTGGATCAAGCTGGATATGGAAGGCCGTCGCCCCAAGGCCGTCAATGTCCGTACTGCACCACATCCGGCATTCCCGACGGATATGCAGGCGCAGTTTGTGGTGCTGAATGCGGTTGCAGAAGGCACTGGAACGGTTATCGAGACGGTGTTTGAAAACCGCTTTATGCATGCTCAGGAACTGGTGCGTATGGGGGCCGATATTCACGTTGAAGGCAATACGGCGGTTGTTACTGGCAAGGAAGGTCTGACCGGTGCTCCTGTGATGGCAACCGACTTGAGGGCTTCTGCTTCGCTGGTTCTGGCAGCCCTGGTGGCTACAGGCAGCACGGATGTGAATCGTATCTATCACATCGACCGTGGTTACGAATGTATTGAAGAAAAATTCCAGCAGTTAGGCGCCAATATCCGTCGGGTATCTGGCCGCTAGGGGCTGCTTTTCCGGGAGGCAGCGCTTGTCTCCCAACCGTTACTATCGAGGAACGCATGACACAACCTCTGACCATCGCCCTGTCGAAGGGCCGCATTCTGGACGACACCCTGCCTCTGTTGGCGGCGGCAGATATTCATCCTGCGGAAGACATCAAGAAAAGCCGCAAGCTGATCTTCGACACCAATCATGAGCATATCAAGCTGGTGGTTATTCGGGCGACGGACGTTCCTACCTATGTCGATTATGGCGCGGCTGATCTTGGTGTATCCGGCAAGGATGTACTGATGGAATACAACAGCGCCAATCTGTGTGAACCTCTGGATCTGAACATCGCCACCTGTCGTCTGATGACCGCTGCGCTTAAAGGTTATGAGTTGCCGGACGGGCGCCTGAAGGTGGCGACCAAGTTCGTCAATGTGGCCAAGCAGTATTTCGCCGAGCAGGGGCGTCAGGTTGATATCATCAAACTGTATGGCGGTATGGAACTGGCGCCCATCATGGGGCTGGCTGATCTGATCGTCGATATTGTCGATACCGGGAATACCCTCAAGGCCAACGGACTGGAAGCGCGTGATCTGATTGCGCCGATCAGCTCACGCCTGGTGGCCAGCCGCGCTGCCCTGAAGGTTAAGCACGCGCAGATTCAACCCATCATCGATGCTTTGAGTGGCGCGGTAGAGCGTCAGAAACAAACTGCCCTGGCAGACTGAGAGAGGAATCAGATTATGAACATACGTCGTTTGGCTTCCTCGCAGTCTGACTTTGCCGATCAAATGGATCAGCTGTTGGCCTGGGAGGCGGTTTCGGATGCATCGGTGCAGGGGACGGTGACCGAGATTGTGAACCGGGTTCGCACCGAGGGCGATAGCGCAGTCATTGAGTACACCAACCGCTTTGATCGCATGTCGGTGGAATCCATGGCTGAACTGGAGCTGAATCAAGCCCAGTTGCAAGAAGCTCTGGATGGCCTGGATGAGGATACCCGCAGCGCGTTGCTGGCTGCTTCAGAGCGCGTTCGCGCCTATCACGATCGTCAGAAGCAGGATTCCTGGCAGTACCAGGAATCGGATGGTACGGTACTTGGCCAAAAAGTCACACCAATGGATCGTGTCGGAATCTATGTTCCCGGCGGCAAGGCGGCCTATCCGTCATCGGTGTTGATGAATGCCATTCCAGCCCACGTGGCCGGTGTGGATGAAATCATCATGGTGGTACCGACCCCGGATGGAGAGCTGAACCAGTTGGTGCTTGCCGCTGCTGCTGCCGCTGGTGTGAGCCGCGTCTTTACCGTGGGCGGTGCACAGGCGGTTGCAGCGCTGGCTTATGGTACGGCGACGGTTCCGAAAGTGGACAAGATCGTCGGCCCCGGCAACATTTACGTTGCGACCGCCAAACGGATGGTCTTTGGTGCTGTTGGTATCGATATGATTGCCGGGCCATCGGAGATTCTGGTGGTATGTGATGGCCAGACTGATCCTGACTGGATTGCGATGGACCTGTTCTCGCAGGCCGAGCACGACGAAGATGCCCAGTCGATTCTGGTGTCCATGGACGCCGAGTTTCTTGATCGGGTTCAGGCCAGCATCGAACGCCTGTTACCGACGATGGAACGTCAGGAAATTATCCGGACGTCACTGGAGGATCGCGGAGCCCTGATTCTGGCTCAGGATCAGAAGGATGCTGTTGAAATCATCAACCGCATTGCGCCAGAGCACCTGGAGTTGTCGGTTGAAGATCCACAAGCCTGGCTGCCGGAAATTCGTCACGCCGGTGCCATCTTTATGGGGCGCTATACGGCAGAGGCTCTGGGCGACTACTGTGCCGGGCCGAACCATGTTCTGCCCACGTCGGGTACCGCACGCTTTTCATCGCCGCTGGGGGTTTACGATTTCCAGAAGCGTTCGTCCCTGATCATGTGTTCAGCCGATGGCGCATCGGAACTGGGTAAGGTTGCTTCGGTTCTCGCTCGCGGCGAATTCCTGACAGCCCATGCCCGATCGGCGGAATACCGCATCAAAAACTGATCCTTATCTGACCTGCAGTGCAGTAGCAGCGCTTCTTCTACGCCAGCGCGCTGCAAGTACTTCCCTGTAAGCTCACCGACGGCATCCTTGCCGTCGATGGCTGGCTTCAGAAGAACCGCTACTCCTGCCTGTCCAATTGCATTTTCTGAGCACTGGATATGACTTCTTTCTCTTCGGTTTCCACTCTGGTTGAACAACTTATTCGCGATGATATTCGCGCACTTCAGGCGTACCCCGTTGGTGATGCCAGCGGCATGGTTAAGCTGGATGCGATGGAAAACCCCTATCACTGGCCGGAAGACATGGTGTCCCAGTGGCAGCAGCTGCTGGCAGAGTGTTCGCTCAATCGTTATCCGCACCCCAAAGCCCCGGAAGTGGTGGAAGGCTTGCGTCGTGTAATGAATGTACCCGAGCAATACGAGGTACTGCTGGGTAACGGCTCTGATGAAATCATCCAGTTGCTGGCGATGGCTGTAGCGAATCCGGGTGCGACAGTGATGGCTCCGGAGCCCGGCTTTGTGATGTACCGCATGACGGCCACTTTTGTGGGGCTGGACTATGTCGGGGTGCCGCTGAACGAAGACTTTTCTCTCGATGTTCCTGCAATGACCGCAGCGATCAGCGAGCGCAAACCGGCCCTGTTGTTCCTGGCTCAGCCGAATAACCCAACCGGTAACCTGTGGGCTGAAGAAGACCTTCATACTCTGGTTCAAGCCATGGCAACACCGGATCACACCGGGTTGGTGATTCTGGACGAAGCGTATCTGCCTTTCTCCAGTCGCAGCCACCTGGATTGGCTGGATCAATATCCCAACGTGCTGGTGATGCGAACTTTGTCAAAGGTCGGCCTGGCGGGGCTGCGCCTGGGCATGATCATTGGACGTGCTGAATGGCTGAATGAACTGGACAAGGTTCGGATGCCTTACAATATCAATGTGTTGACCCAGGCGTCGGCTGCGTTTGCTCTGAAGCACTACGACGTGCTGGAACAGCAATGCCAGGCCTTGTGTCAGCAAAGAACCCGTCTGTTTGAGGCGCTCGAAGCACTGGGGCTGGAGCCATTCGAATCCGAAGCCAACTTTGTACTGACTCGTGTGCCACAGGGGGCGGGAATATCGGCTCGGGAGTTATTTGACGCGCTGAAGCAGGCCGGCATCCTGATCAAGTGTCTGGACGGTGGCCATCCACTGTTAACCGCTTGCCTGAGATTTACCGTTGGCAGCGAAGAGGAAAACACTCAGCTATTGGATGCCTTGAAAGTTATTCTCGATCCACCGTCCTGACGCAAGTGATCGAATAAAGCGAAGCTTACTGGCTGGCTGCTGAACGTCGTTGTCCTGCGATGGCCTTGGCGCTGGCCTGCTTCCCATCTCGTATAAAAGCGAGGTCGATTTTGTCTCCGGGACGCAGCGCAGCAATCTGGTTCATTGCCTGGCGAGCATCGCTGGCGTCCATCTGGTTGATGGCAACGATGATATCGCCGACTGAAAGACCCGCCTCATCCGCTGGACCATCTTCGTAAATTCCCGTCACGATCAAGCCGGTTAACGCTTGTGGCAACCCCAATGCAGATAACAGTTTCGGGTTGGCTTCCTGCACCTCAATACCCAGCCAGCCGCGAATCGTGGTGCCGTGTTTGGCAATGTCCTTCAGGGTTCTCATCGCAGCATCGATGGGAATTGCAAACCCGATACCTTCGCTGCCGCCGCTCTGGGAAAAAATGGCCGTGTTTATACCCACCAGTTCGCCGCGCGCATTGACCAGTGCACCGCCGGAGTTGCCTGGATTAATGGCGGCATCGGTCTGGATGTAATCTTCATAGATGTTCAAACCCAGCTGATTACGACCCGTTGCCGAGACGATGCCCATGGTGACGGTCTGGCCGACACCCAGCGGATTGCCAATTGCCAGTACCACATCGCCAATTCTCAGAGTATCGGATGAGGCGGCCAAAATCGGTGGCAGGTTTTCCATCTCCACCTTCAAAACCGCCAAGTCGGCTTCTGGGTCAGTGCCAACCAGCGTAGCACTGGCTTCCCGGCCATCCCGAAGGGCAACCACAATCTGGTCGGCGTTGTTGATGACGTGATTATTGGTGAGGATGTAGCCATCGGCAGTCATGATGACACCAGAGCCCAGACTGGATTGAATGCGTTCATTCGGTTCCGGATTGGTTCGGAAAAAACGCTGGAACAGGGGATCATCGTAGAGCGGATGAAGCTTTCGCTGGACGACCTTGCGGGTGTAGATATTCACAACCGCAGGAGCGGCCTGGTCAACCGCAGGGGCGTAGCTGTAAACCGGACCATTGGCCAAGGCGGTGGTCGGGGCCATGGTGACATTGGGATACGCAGTCTGATTCACCCATTCCGGTGCCCACAGCATCACTCCCATGGCGACACACAACCCCACCAAAGCTGGCAAAACCAGGGATTGAATAATGGCATTGATCGACATGGAACAGGCTCCGGCGCAGGTGTGGGTGTTGATATGGGCGCACCTGAGACAGATGCGTGCGATAGGTTCATGCGCTTGTTCATCGGTCGGGGCGGATAAACAATGATATGCACTGCCAAGGCTATCATAATGGCTAATAGAACGACTGCTTATTGATAATACTTCTTACATGGGAGCCAGGAACTCGATGTCCGACGATTTTAAGCAATCGTTGCCTGCAGTGAAGCGCAACGAACTGATTCAATATCTTGACCAGTACCTCAACGTATCGACGTTCCGGGATTATTGCCCCAACGGTTTGCAAGTGGAAGGCAGCGCGGACGTAAGGCACATAGTGACGGGGGTAACGGCATCTCAGGCACTGATTGATGAGGCCATCGAACTGGGGGCCGACACGCTGTTGGTTCACCACGGTTATTTCTGGAAAGGTGAAGACGAGCGTGTCATTGGCATCAAGCGCGAGCGGCTGAAATCACTGCTTTGCAACGACATGAACCTGATTGGCTACCACCTGCCGCTGGATGTGCATGGTGTAGTCGGCAACAACGTTCAGTTGGCGGATATTCTGGACATCAGTAACGACGGGCCACTGGATGCAAACGCTCCGTCTGCTCCCGGAAATATAGGCCGTCTGGCCAGACCCATGCCGGCGTTGGAGTTTTGTGCTCTGATCGATGAGCGTCTGGGAAGGGCACCGCTGCACATCGGAGAAAATGAAGATGTAATTGAAACCATTGCCTGGTGTACCGGAGCGGCACAAAGTTATCTCCAACAGGCAGTAGATCGAGGCGTGGACGCTTTCCTGACGGGGGAAATCAACGAACCGGCAGTGCATCTGGCACGCGAAACCGGAACACATTTCATCAGTGCCGGACATCATGCAACCGAACGTTGCGGCGTTTATGCGCTTGGTCAGCATCTGGAAAACCAGTTTGGTCTCAAGGTGACTTTCATCGATATCGATAACCCGGTTTGACGCAAATATCAAAATCAAGGGTGATTAATTTGGAACAATTTGTTTGTTTTTGGCTTTATTGCTTCTCTATTGGTTTGAAAATACAGTGTTGATCTGTCAATCACAGCGATTAACCAACGAGATATCTTTATGAGCACCACGTCTGATCTTTTCTCTCCAGCCCGGTTTGGTGACCTTCAGCTGGCTAACCGCATTGCCATGGCTCCCCTGACTCGTGTTCGAACGGAGCCGGGGCATATTCCGGGCGAGCTGATGGCGGAATACTACGCTCAACGTGCCAGTGCCGGTTTGTTGATTGCGGAAGCCACCATGACCCAGGAAGGGCATTCTGCCTTTCGTTTTGAACCGGGTATTTATTCCGACGCGCACATTGCTGGCTGGAAACAGGTAACCGATGCCGTTCATGCCAGGGGCGGCAAGATTGTTCTGCAAATCTGGCACGGCGGGCGCGCCTGCCACCCGGATTTGAATGATGGCAAGGTGCCGGTTGCCCCGAGTGCATTGGCGATTACCAATGACATGGTGCATACCGACAATGGCAAACAGCCTTACACGGTGCCTCGTGCTCTGGATGACGAGGAGTTGCCGGCTATTGTGGAAGGGTTTCGTCAAGCGGCCGTGAATGCCAGGGCAGCGGGTTTCGATGGGGTGGAAGTCCATGCTGCCAATGGCTATTTGCTGGACAGTTTCCTGCGTGATGGCAGCAATCAGCGCACGGGCAAGTACGGTGGCAGTCTGGAAAATCGCGCTCGCCTGTTGTTTGAAGTGCTTGAAGCCGTTACTGCTGTTTTGTCCTCCGGTCGAGTGGGGGTTCGAACGTCACCGCTAAACAGTTTCAACAGCATGATGGACAGCGATCCGGTGGGCCAGACAGCCTGGCTGGCTGAGCAGCTCAATCGGTTTGAGCTGGCCTATTGGCATTTGATGCGAGCAGACTTCCTCGGTGAGCAAACCGGCGATGTGGTCACACCGGCACGCGAGAAGTATCAGGGCAATCTGATGGTGAATATGGGCTATACCAAAGCCGAAGCCGAGCAGGTGATTGGGCAAGGCCAGGCAGATGCCGTGGCATTCGGTGTTCCTTATATTGCCAATCCGGATCTGGTGGAGCGTTTCAAGGCCAATGCTGCATTGAATGAAGCCGACCCCGCGACTTTCTACTCGCCCGGACCCGAAGGTTACACAGATTACCCAACGCTAGAGAGCGTGGGGGAGACAGCCTGATATCAATACAAAAACGGTCAGAGGTGCGAGGCTCTGACTGTTTTATCGCTGAAGTCGTTGGTTGAATCAGCTGCTGCGCATTCGGCTCAGAATCCACACTCCGCCGATCACCATCGCCATACCAACAGCTCCCGGCAGGCTGAATGGCTCATTCAGGAATATGATCGCCAATACCGTTGTGGCGACAGGCCCGAGAGTGCCGGTCAGGCTTGTCGTCGCCGCTCCCAGGTGCTTGATTGCTTCACTGACCAGGAACGACGGCAGTACCGTTGCAAACACTGCCAGGCCTACCATTCCCAACCATATCTCCAATGAGTACTCTGGCAAGGCAAACAAGCTGGTGTGCGATTCGGCGTGAAGCCCAAAATGAACGGCAGTGGCAACGGTTGCGGATGTCATTGCGACGGCTGTGAATAACACACTGCCCAGCTTGCCGATGTAGGGTTTGCTGTAGAGCAGGTACAGCGCAAAAGCGACTGCACTGCCGAGTACCAGCATGGTCCCCCTGGTCAAATCCCTGTGACTGTCGACATTCAGAAAGTTCAAATCCTGTCCGAACATCAGCGCCAGGCCGGCATAGGTCAGCAACATTGGAATCAGCATCGTGATTCGGAAAACATGGCCAAACAGCAAGGCTCCCAGAATCACCACCAGCGTCGGGTAGGCATAGAGCAACAATCGCTCCAGTTGGGCACTGACGTACTGTAAACCCATCAGATCCAGCAATGACGCGAGGTAATATCCCAGCAGTCCTACCATGGCGGCTTGCAGAACCAGCTTCATCGACACCGGCTGGTCCAGCTTTCGCCACGCCAACGCTCCCATGATCAGATAAAACGGCAGCGACAGCAGCATTCGCAGCCACATCATCGGCAACACGTCGACGCCCTGGCTGTAGAGCCATTTGATCAGAATGGGTTTGGTTGAAAATAGCAAAGCACCGCCCAGTGCCAGCATTAAAGCGGTGTGGTGTTGTTTGCTGGTTGAGCTTGACGCGTCGATAGCAGCCACAATTATCTCCTTGGTATCAGGTGGCAAAGGGGCTGCGGAAGGAAAAGGAATAAGTCTGGAATCAACTGACCACGGTTCATATCCGCAGCCAGTCAAACGAACAGGGTTAGCTGGCTGCCTGAGTCAGTAGCCAGCGGTTGTATCTGTGTTGATCGCCTATGTGGGCAGTGTCGTTGGCGTCAGCGCAACGAGACAACATCAAGCAAGTCACAAGGTTAACCCGATTCGTGTAAAAATTGAGGACGTCACACTGAAGCATCCTCAGTTAAAAGTAAAGCGCGGCACCGACCGATGCACCGGTTGATGAGAGGTCGAACGGTTTGCGGGAATCTCCCATGACATCCTGTCTCATAAAATGCATTGCCTGTGCATCAATGCTCCATTTACCTTTCAGGTGATATCGGACTCCGGCAGTGGCGTAGTATCCGGTGCCATTGTCATCAGTTTTATCACTGCCGGACGGTTTGTAATCGTAGAAGCTTTCCTCCAGCCTGATTTCCATGTCGTAGTAGAGCAGCCCGACACTTCCGAGAAGATTCCATGTGTTGTCGATGGGCCACTTGCCGGACACACCGAGCATCAACTCGTCGCTATCAAACGTTAACTGGTAACGCCCGGCATTGTCTGATTCGGTTGTTGTCGAGAGGCTGGAGGGCTGATTGAGCCCAGCTTCCAGGCCCCAGTTTCGGGTCGGGAAATAATGAAGACGAAGGGTGAGTTGTGCGGCGCTGTCGAGCTCAGCATCGGCGTTGATGTGGCCCTGGTAGTAGCCAAACATCAATGATCCGGACAGGCTGGACCTTGATGTTTCCACCTCAGTCTTGGCGAATGCCGAAGGTGAGGACAGATAGCCCAGTGACGCCAGCACACTGAACAGAAGCGGAGTCATTTGCTTGGAAATCATGGCTCATACCTCACTTGAACACTGTCGCTGGTACTGGCCGTGACCTTGCCGCCATCGGCCGAGTCACTGAGGGTGCCGGGAATTTCCCGAAACAGGTGGATATCAACCGTGCAGTAATCGATGCGAAAATCGCGATTGTCATCGGCGCGGACATCCACCAGCCCCAGAGTCAGAATCTCGAAAAAAGTCACGAATATGGATTGAAAGAACTCATCAACCGGATCAACGCGATTGATTGTCCTCTCGCTTGGGATCAGGCCAGCAAGACCAATGCTCATGTGGCCGGTGTCCTTGCTGCGATAGGTGTCGGTCCAGGTTTTGGATAAGTTGCCGTCGTAGCAGCGCTGAAGCGTTGCGACTCGCATGTTCTGTTCTTCGTCTTCCACTTGCCAGGTAATGACGACATCGTCCGCTCGTGTGCGATAGCGGGTGTTGGCCGTTGGCTCGGTCAGGCGCGTTTCGACCGGAAATACGGCGCTGGCGTGATGGCCGACCAGAAACCCCTGATTGGTCTCGACGACTAGCTCCCGGGTGTCATACCAGCGTTCTTCACGCGCCTGTTGTGGGTCGAACATGATCTCGACAGAGACTTCGTTCTGGGTTGGATCCAGCGACAGTTGGCCCTGGTAGAAGCCACTCAGGTTTTGTTCAGATCGCAGTACGGCTTCCTGGCTGTCTGTGCTTGCGATAAACAGGTCTCCGCCGACCAGAGGCCGAATTTGACCGTCCCAGTAGACGGATGCTGCTACGTTTGTGTAGGAATGGTTGCGCGGCAAGTCTGCATGAAAAATCAGCGATACACCGACATCGGATATGCCATCCTGCGTTTTTTCGTCATCCGAACCGAAGCAGGCGGTTTGCAATACGCAGACACCGACGACCAACACCAGAGCGGGTTTTGGAATCATGGATATTCTTCCCTGAATGATAAAATTTGTTGTTAGATAGTAGATCAATAGCGAATTTATAAAAACACGGACGTTGTAAACAAATTTACCCGCCAGATGGATTCTGGTAACCTGCCCTCCCATCTTGAGTGAAGGTTGTTCTCACCTTCCAGTCGATTTTTTCATATCTTTTCGCGGACCCTCTATGACACGATTTATCTTCGTCACAGGTGGTGTTGTTTCTTCGTTGGGGAAAGGCATCGCTTCTGCATCTTTGGCTGCCATTCTGGAAGCCCGTGGCCTCAAGGTCACCATGCTCAAGCTCGATCCTTACATCAACGTCGATCCTGGCACTATGAGCCCTTTCCAGCACGGTGAGGTGTTCGTGACGGAAGACGGCGCTGAAACTGACCTGGATCTTGGCCACTACGAGCGCTTTATTCGTACCACCATGCGCCGTCGCAACAACTTTACCACCGGTCGTATCTACACCGACGTTCTCGCCAAAGAGCGTCGTGGTGATTATCTGGGTGGTACGGTTCAGGTCATTCCCCACATTACCGACGAGATCAAGCGTCGTGTATTTGAAGGTGCGGAAGGTTCTGATGTTGCTCTGGTTGAGATCGGTGGCACCGTGGGGGACATCGAATCCCAGCCGTTCCTGGAAGCGGTTCGTCAGATGAAAGTGGAGCTGGGCTACCGTCGTGCACTGTCGATGCATCTGACGCTGGTACCCTACATCGCTACAGCCGGTGAAACCAAAACCAAGCCGACCCAGCATTCCGTGAAGGAAATGCGCACCATCGGTTTGCAGCCAGACGTGTTGTTGTGTCGCTCGGATCGCAAGATCGAAGCCTCTGCACTGCGCAAGATTGCGCTGTTCACCAACGTGGAAGAGCGCGCGGTGATTCCTCTGGAAGACGCCGACACCATTTACAAGATTCCTGGTTTGCTGCACGAAGCCGGACTGGATGATCTGATCGTCGAAAAATTCGACCTCTCCTGCAAGGAAGCCGATCTGGTTGAGTGGGAGAACGTTGCGGATGCCAAGCTGAATCCGGAAGGTGAAGTGACCATCGCCATGGTCGGCAAATACATGGATTTGCTGGATGCCTATAAATCCCTGATTGAAGCCATTGACCACGCGGGTATCCATCACCGTATCAAGGTCAATATCAACTACATTGACGCGGAAGAAATTGAGCGCAAGGGCACCGATCAGCTGGCCGACGTGGACGCGATTCTGGTTCCGGGCGGATTTGGCAACCGTGGTGTAGAAGGTAAGTTGGCAACGGTTCGTTACGCCCGCGAAAACAAGGTACCGTACCTGGGTATCTGTCTGGGTATGCAGGCTGCAGTTATTGAATTTGCCCGTAACGTGGTGGGCTGGGAAGACGCGCATTCTTCAGAGTTCAGTACCACCACCGAACACCCGGTCATCGGCCTGATTACCGAATGGACGACTGCAGACGGCAGCACCGAAGTGCGCTCCGAAGAGTCCGACCTGGGGGGCACCATGCGTCTGGGCGGTCAGGAATGTCAGCTGACAGAAGGCAGCCTCACGGCCAAAGCCTATGGTAGTGATGTGATCACAGAGCGCCATCGCCATCGCTATGAAGTAAACTCGTCGCTGGTTCCTGCTCTGGAAGAAGCCGGCCTGCGCATTGCTGGCCGTTCCATTGACGGTGAGTTGGTAGAAGTGGTTGAAGTTGCCGACCACCCATGGTTTGTCGGTTGTCAGTTCCATCCGGAATTTACATCGACCCCGCGTGATGGCCACGGCCTGTTCGCGGACTTCATTGCTGCAGCAATGACACAACAGAATTCTAAATAATCACCTCGGGGCGCAGAGCCCCGCTTGTCGACTCATGGAGACTTTTCAACATGGCAAAGATTGTAGACATCAAGGCTCGCGAAGTTCTGGACTCTCGCGGTAACCCAACGGTTGAAGCAGACGTTCTGCTGGAAGGCGGTTTCTTCGGTACTGCGTGTGCGCCATCAGGTGCTTCTACCGGTACTCGCGAAGCGCTGGAACTGCGTGATGGCGACAAGAGCCGTTACCTGGGTAAAGGTGTCCTGAAGGCCGTTGCCAATGTAAACGATCTGATCAAGCCTGAACTGGTTGGCATGGACGCTCTGGAGCAGAAAGCTCTGGACGACAAAATGCTGGAGCTGGATGGTACCGATAACAAAGCCAAACTGGGTGCCAACGCGATTCTGGCCGTTTCTCTGGCGGCAGCCAAAGCGGCAGCGGCAGCCAAAGGTGTTGAACTGTACGAACACATCGCTGACATCAACGGCACTGCTGGCCAATACAGCATGCCGGTTCCGATGATGAACATCATCAACGGTGGTGAGCACGCTGACAACAACGTTGATATTCAGGAATTCATGGTTCAGCCAGTGGGTGCCCCCAACTTCGCTGAAGCACTGCGTGCCGGTGCTGAAATCTTCCACAGCCTGAAGAAAGTTCTGTCTGCACAAGGCCTGAACACCGCAGTGGGTGACGAAGGTGGTTTCGCGCCAAACCTGGCGTCCAACGCTGACGCTCTGGCTGCTATCAAAGAAGCCGTTACCAACGCCGGTTACGAGCTGGGCAAAGACACCACTCTGGCGCTGGACTGTGCTTCTTCCGAATTCTACAAAGACGGCAAGTACGACCTGTCTGGCGAAGGCAAGGTCTTCTCTTCAGAAGAATTCTCCGACTTCCTGGCTGAGCTGTGTGACCAGTACCCAATCGTTTCTATCGAAGACGGTCAGGACGAGTCTGACTGGGATGGCTGGAAGTACCAGACTGAAAAACTGGGCGCCAAGGTTCAGCTGGTGGGTGACGACCTGTTCGTAACCAACACCAAAATTCTGTCTGAAGGCATCGAGAAGAGCATCGGTAACTCCATCCTGATCAAGTTCAACCAGATTGGCTCGCTCTCCGAGACGCTGGATGCGATCAAAATGGCCCAGGAGGCAGGCTTCACGGCCGTTATTTCCCACCGCTCAGGTGAAACCGAAGACACCACCATTGCCGATTTGGCGGTGGGCACCTG
>PBNY01000049.1 GCA_002723385.1 Oceanospirillaceae bacterium
CAGACTGTGTTGTTGATCTTGGAAAGGACTTGCCATTCCCAAGTCGGGCCGCGTAGGTTCAACGCCTTGCCTGATGAATGTTTAACCGATAACAGGGTACGTTCATTAATTGAGAACGCCCCCTAATTCTGAATCCTGCCGGAGAACCCGTCATGACTGATCTGCCGTTGCTGCTGGAACCTGAACAACTGGCCACCTTGCTGCCGCTGGAGAACACACTGATTCTGGATCAGAGCAAGGCAGACTGTTACGCAGAAGGGCATGTTCCCGGCGCTATCCATCTGGATTTCAAACGCCTGCAACTGGGCGTTGCGCCAACGCCCGGCGCACTGCCATCAATGGAAGATTTGTCTGCCCTGTTCAGTGAGCTTGGACTAACACCCGATACCACCGTGATTACCTACGACGATGAAGGTGGTGGCTGGGCCGGTCGCTTGATCTGGGCTCTGGATATGATCGGCCATACCAGGTACGCCTATCTCAACGGTGGTATTCACGCCTGGCGTCTGGCGGACTTGCCGACCGAACAAACCGCCAACCAGCCGGTTGCATCCGACTACTCAGTGACCGGGTTTCAAGACGGCTTTGCACTGAGCAAAGAAGACATTCTGGATCGCATGGGTCAGGACACCTTTGCCATCTGGGACGCTCGTTCCGAGGCGGAATATCTGGGTGACAAGGTGATTTCCAAGCGCGGTGGCCATATTCCAGGCGCAGTGAACTACGAATGGACGCGTGGCATGAACAAGGAAAATGGGCTGCGCATCAATGACCTGGACGACTTCCGCGAGCTGCTGACCAGCCTGGGGCTGAGCGCCGACAAGGAAATTGCCACGCACTGCCAGACGCATCACCGTTCCGGTTTTACCTATCTGGTGGGCAAGATTCTGGGCCTCAATATCAAGGGATATGCAGGTTCCTGGTCGGAGTGGGGCAATGATGACAACACCCCGGTCGTCACAGGCCGCGAATAATCGTCGCCCGTCGTACCGACGGGTGCCGGTCCGAATCCCGGGTACCCAGCCAAATTCAAAGAAAAACGAGATTACACGCCGTATGAAAGACAAGCTGTTTATCACCAGCCAATACTTGCTTCCACATCATGCCGTATCACGACTGGTTGGCAATCTGGCGGCGAGCGAAACCAGTTGGCTGAAAAACCTGCTGATTCGCAACTTTATGCGTCAATTTGATATTCAGCTCGATGAAGCCGAACGTCCGTACTATCAGCAATACAACAGCTTCAATGACTTTTTTACCCGTGCGTTAAAAGAAGGAGCCCGGCCTCTCGAAAAGACCGAGGGCTGTATTCCTTCACCGGTGGATGGCGCGGTTTCCCAGCTCGGTACCATTGAGCAGGGCCAGATATTCCAGGCCAAGGGCCAGTCTTTTTCGCTGACAGAGTTACTCGGTGGTGATCGCGAGCGCGCCAAACCTTTTATGGGCGGTGAATTTGCAACGCTGTACCTGTCGCCGAGGGATTATCACCGTGTGCACATGCCAGTGACTGGCACGCTGCGTGAAATGGTGTATGTGCCGGGCGCTCTGTTCTCAGTGAACCAGACCACCGCCGAAAACGTGCCCGGATTGTTCGCCCGTAATGAACGTCTGGTGGCTATTTTCGATACCGATTCCGGCCCGGTGGCCATGGTATTGGTCGGTGCCATGATTGTGGCGGCGATTGAAACGGTATGGGCTGGCCGCATCACACCGCTGAAGCGCGAAGTGCGTGTAACCAACTATCAGAATCCCGACCCGATCCACCTCAATGTCGGCGAGGAGATGGGCCGCTTCCTGTTGGGGTCGACCGTGGTTCTGTGCTTCCCGCCTGATACCATTCAGTGGGATGACAACCTGACATCAGGTTCGGAAGTTCGCATGGGCAAACGCATTGCTCAGTACCAAACGCACCCGGCGTTGCCAGATGCCTCTTTCCAGACCGACGGCCAGACAAACTGACTCGATCACCTCTGACAGCCCATGAACACCAGAGCCATCAGGCTCTGGTGGCATCAAAGCTCAGCACTTCCGCTATGGTTTCGACTCCGAGTCGATGCATCAACACCCGGTCCAGCCCCATCGCTACACCAGCACAGTCTGGTAAACCGGCCGTGGCCATGGCGCTCAGCAAGTTCTCATCAAGTGGACGACCGTTAGACTCCTGTTCAAAGCGCGCCCGTTGTTCGTCTGCATCCGTCAGTTCGTGATAACCATTGGCCAATTCCGTGCCGTTGTAAAACAGCTCAAACCGTTCAGCCACCGGGCCATGCTCGGCAGTACCGAGTTTTGCCAGTGCCGCCTGGGTAACAGGAAAGTCATGCAGAAAGACCAGCGTATCCGAAGGCAACGCTGGTTCCATCGCATGACTGAGAATCACATCGAGCCAGCCATCGCGCGCCAGATCCAGATCCTGTCCCGCCAGTTTGACACCCAATGCGCGAACGTCAGCCTCCGTACTGCTGTGCATATCCAGCCCGGTATAGCGTTGCAGCGCTTCGCGGTAAGTGAACACAGCGACGGGTAAATCCGGCTTGTTCAGAAGAACGCGAGACAGCTCGGCCACTTCGACCATCAGATGATGATGATTCCAGCCCACCCGATACCATTCCAGCATTGAGAATTCCGGGTTATGTCGACGCCCGGCCTCGCCTTGTCGAAAGACCTTGCAGACCTGGAAAATATCGCCGCTGCCATCACACAGCAGACGCTTCATCGCGTACTCCGGCGACGTATGTAAAAAACCGCCACTGGCGACTTCAACCGGCTCAATGTTGGGATCACACACCGGAGCCTGCCCCCATATCGGAGTCTCGACTTCCAGCACGTCTCTTTGAGTAAAAAACGTCCGGATTTGCTGCATCAGGGTTTGACGCTCCAGCAACGCAGCACGCGTCGCGGAAGAGCCCCATTTGTGATTAGTCATGGATACTTCCAAAACAGATACGCCACAAACAATAACGGGAGCCAATGGCTCCCGTCAGACTGATATCTACCCGTCTATCTATAGTTTCTGTCTATAGTCTATCGACGGTAAATGCCATCACGCACGGCTAACGTATTCACCGGTACGGGTATCGATACGCAGCACTTCACCAACATTGATGAACAGAGGGACACGCACTACGGCACCTGTCTGCAAAGTAGCGGGCTTGCTGCCGCCTTGCGCGGTGTCGCCTTTCAGACCCGGATCCGTCTCGGTTACTTCCAGCTCGACGAAGTTCGGAGCCGCAACAGTCAGAACAGCTCCGTTGTACAAGGTAACAACATACACGTCCTGCTCTTTCAGCCACTTGATGGTCTCACCCAATGCTTCTTCAGAGGCTGGGTGCTGCTCGAAAGAACCGTCGGTCAGCATGAAGTGCCAGAACTCACCGTCGGTGTACACGTACTCCATGTCATGTTCCATCACGTCTGCGCCTTCCAGGCTTTCACCAGACTTGAAGGTACGCTCCCAAACACGGCCGTTACGCAGGTTACGCAGTTTGACACGGTTAAAGGCCTGGCCCTTGCCGGGCTTGACGTATTCGTTATCAAGGATGGAGCACGGTTCGCCATCAAGCATGACTTTGAGACCGGATTTGAATTCGTTGGTAGAATAGTTGGCCATGTAATAATCCAATAACAATAGGAACGTTCGATAAAGTGCCTATCATAGCGCGATCAACTGCCGATAAGCAGCAGGACTGGCGGCAGATTCTGGCGCAATCACTGAAAACCGCCCACGACATACGGCGCTACCTTGAGCTTCCCTCCCCATCCGACGAAGATCAACGCAACGAACAGATCGCGAGCAGGCAGTTTCCTGTACTGGTGCCGCGACCGTTTCTCGATCTTGCTGAGCCAGGCAACCCGGATGATCCAATAACACGCCAGGTGCTTCCCGACGCTGACGAGACGACGGTGCATCCGCTGTTCAGCTCAGATCCGCTGGCGGAAGCAGACGCCAACGTACAGCCGGGCATTATTCACAAGTATCAGGGCCGGGCTTTGCTGCTGCCCGCCACAGGCTGCGCAGTGAATTGCCGTTACTGTTTTCGACGTCACTTCGATTATGCCGACAACCGCATCAGCCGTGCCCAATGGCAACAGTCGCTGGAGTATGTGCGATCAGATAACAGTCTGAGCGAGATTATTCTCAGCGGCGGTGACCCGCTGATGCTTCAGGACGATGCACTGCATCAGCTGATCTGTGATATCGAAGCGATTCCCCATATCCGTCGCTTACGCATTCATTCGAGACTGCCCGTGGTGATTCCACAGCGCCTGACTGCTCAGTTGCTGCAGCGACTATCGAACACCCGACTTAATACGACGCTGGTATTTCATATTAACCACGCAAATGAAATTGGTTGCGAATTACAGCAACAATTGAGTATTTGGAAACAAAGTGGCATTACCTTGCTGAATCAAAGCGTTTTACTCAAAGGCATTAATGACGATGCCCAAATACTGCAACAGCTGAGTGAATCACTGTTCGAGAGCGGTGTATTACCCTATTACCTGCATGTGCTCGACCGGGTTCAGGGCGCTGCACACTTTGATCTGCCCGATGACGCGGCCCGGAAAATATTCAGGCAACTTCACAGCAAACTGCCCGGATATCTGGTTCCGAGACTGACACGTGAAGAAGCCGGGAAATCGGGCAAGACGCTGATCCACATGCTGTGAGAACCTGCCAGATAAGATGACAGGTATCCAAATAAGACTCTATTCTCCAGTCTGTGATTTCTGTATCTCGATCATATTGTCGGCAGTTATCACCCGGCATCGACAAAAAATCATTGCGTTGCAGGAAATATGGCGTAAAAGTCTATAATTAATCGATAACCATAATCGACAGCTATTACCGCATATGGGAAACCCAGAATTTCCAATCCGATTGCACCTGCCTGATTGCCAGCGCCCCCAGCTGAGCTTCTGCGAAGAAAATGTAGAAGCTTTGGTGAACTGGTGTTCAGATTTACCGATGGCCAACACGCAGGAAGCATCCAAACACCTGTACGTTGCCATGCGTGAGCTTTTGCAATGGCGCGCAGCGCCGGAGTTGCGCCTGTCGATGCTGGAAGTAATCCGCCCCTATGTGCATTCGATCTGTGCCCAGCTTGAACAGCACACGGTCGATCTGAAAAAACGTCTGAACCGCTCACAGCTGCAAATTGCCACTCTGACCCAGAACCTCCATGGCAATCTGGCCAACGCCTATCTGATCACTGCGGCAGACCATTTCGGTCGCAAACACCCGGAGCCCATGACGGAAGCCCGTCTGGCCCTGGCCATGCATCGTGCCCTGACAGAGTCTGGTGCCATGATCTTGCGGGCTTATCAGCATTATGTTTCGGCTCCCAGGAATGCCTGGCTGAATCTGCATCAGTGCTATCGACTGGTTGAAGCCTCTCAGCTACAAGCCTATCGAATCAGCGATGAGTCGCTTTGCTATGTGGAAAACTCCTCGCTTCAGGATGCCTATGTTCGTATTCTGCTGCTGGGGGCTGCCAAGCCCAACAAGTTGCGCGGCGGCGATATGGCGACCTTCTACAATGCGATTGAGTTGTGGACGGAACAATGCCTGTTAATGCCAGAGAGCCAGGCCAGACAATCGGAAGCGGAAGAATCCCTGTTTGTGATCGACCTGAATCGGGATCTCGGTCCCGTCTATCGCCAGCATTTGAGAAACCCCGAACAACACCTGATTTTCTCACTGAATCCGCAACTTCTGGTTGATAACCTGCGTCATTGGGCAGCCAATCCGAGCGGCAAGCACCCGATTACCGTGCCAGGTCGACTGAGCGACGAGTTGATCAATCACGCCGTACAATCCTGGGGCATTCTGTGGCAGCGTTCTTTCCGTCGTAATCAGTCAGAACACGAAATCGACTTCTGCGTCGGCTTGAGCGCATTGCATTACTTCAGTGCCGGTCAGCAAACTTTTGAAGATCTGATGGAATACCTTCGCCCTCGCGCGCTGGCCGATGGCGATTTTTCTGAAGACGATAACGGATCGCTGAATACCGACGTCTGGAATGAATCCATGCGCGCCTCTTCCAAAAAGATGGCCGCCTTCGATTCCTCCACCAAAAAGGTCGCCGACTTCATTCGCCGTTACCACGGCGAAGACATCACCCACATTCCTTCGGACCCTCTGTATCCGATACAGAAGACCCGCGTCGTCAACAGCGGTCCGGGTGGCTATTGTCTGGAATGGCCGCATTCGCCAGACACGGCGATTCAGACCGGTGAGCTGATCGGCATCCGCGAGCAAACACATGGCATGTGGTCGGTCGCGGTTGTGCGCTGGATTCGACAAAGCCGCGACCAGAACATGCAGTTCGGAATTGAACTGCTGGCTCCCAGAGCAGAATCCGCAGCGGTTCAACTGCGCCCGAAAACCGGCCAGCCTGGGCCGTTCCTTCGAGCCTTGTACATTCCAGGGATCAAGGCAACGGCACAACCACCCACGCTGATTGTTCCGCGCCTTCCGTTCCGAACAGGTAACAAGGTTGAGTTAATCCACGTCGATATCAATGGCAAACAGCAACTGGTGAAACGCCTTGCTTCGACCAACAGCTTCAGCCAATTCCAGTTCAGAACCGCCGGTGCACGCCCCAAAGCGACCAAACAGTCGCCAACCCTGTTTGCACAGCACTCGCCGACTACCCGATAGCTGGCCAGCAGCGGACAGCACAGAGAACCGATCTTGAGTTCCAGAACCCGGCGTGCGACCAATGACTATGTCTTAATGGTCATATTTGGATCGCTATTGGCTAATACGGATCAATTACTTTCTGTTACGATTCGCGGCTATCGAGAAAATATCGTATTAATGCGTGTCATTAGGCTTTGATAGCCATAAGCGATATCAATAATTATGCAAAGTACAGTGTGTTCTAACCCTCAAATTGATGGGGCACTCAGGTAAACGTCATCTATCCTTTGTACAATTCGATCAGGTCGGTGATTTTTCCGACGAACTGCTTTCAGGGAAACTGAGTTGAATGCTTAACGAACAAGAAACTCTGCGATTACTGATTTTCGCAACGTCGCATAACGACGCCGAGTCCATCGTCAGCCTGTTGAGAAACTCCGGTGATGCCACGCGCGCTCATTTTGTGGAATCCCTTGAAGACTTCGAACAGCAGATCCAGCAACAAACCTGGGATCTGGTGTTGTCCGAGCAGGAAGTCAAAAACGTTTCTTTTCGCGACTTGATGCAGCAGGTGCGTCGCCTGAACAAGGACTTGCCCATCATTCTGGTCGGCGATGAAGTCGACCCGATGGTGATGGAAAACGCCCTCAAGCGTGGTGCTTGCACCATTATCCCGAGAGACGAATCCAATCTGCTGGTTCTGGCCATTCATCGCGAAATGCGTCACTTACGCAACCGCAGAGAAGCACGCGCTCTGGAAGTACGCTTGAGGGATGCCGAGAAGCGTTGTCAGTCACTGCTCGAAAGCTCTCGCGACGCCGTTGCCTACATTCACGACGGCATGCATATTTTTGCCAACTCCGCCTACCTCAAGCTGTTCGGCTACGAATCCACTGAAGAACTGGAAGGCATGCCCATCATGGATATGGTGGATCCCGGCAGCCAGGGCGATTTCAAGCACTTCCTCAAACGTTACATTGCCCGCAAGGAGCAGAGTGACGAACTGAACACCATTGGTTTGAATGGCGAAGGCAAGCTGTTTCCAATGAAGATGGCCTTCTCGCCAGCGACCTATTCTGAAGAACGCTGTACACAGGTCACGATTCGCTCGAACGAGAAAAATACCGCGCTCGAAGCCAAGCTGCGGGAAATGAGCAATATCGATGTCATGACCAACCTGTTCAACAAGCCGTTCTTTATGTCGCAGCTTGAAAAATCAGTGGATAGCGCGGTTCTGAGCGGCGTCAATGGCGCCATTCTTTACGTCAACATCGACAGCTTCGGCAAGGTCAAAAACGAGGTGGGCATCAGTCTGGCGGACAAGGTACTGGTCGAACTGGCCAACGTTGTGCGCGGCTCCATTCCTGAAGACGCCAGCCCATCACGCATCAGTGAAGATATTTTTGCCTGTATCCTGATGGGTGTGGATGCCAACGAGGCACTGGAAACTGCGCAGTCCCTGTGCAAGGCCATTGAAGACACTCTGATCGATATTGGTGATCGAACCATCACGGTGACTTCCAGCATTGGTGTATCCCTGATTAATGAAAGCAGTGCTCGCCCGGAAGACGTACTGCAAAACGCTCACTGCGCAGCAGATGCCGTGCGTAACCAGGAAGGTCATCAACACGGCAATGGAGCGTCCCTGTTCGTTCCGGAAGAACCGGCCGAGGTTGAACCGGAAGATCTCAGCCTCGAAGACCGTCTTAATGAGGCGCTGCAAAACGACGGCTTGCGCCTGTTGTTCCAGCCTCTGATCAGCCTGCGTGGTGAAGAGGCAGGACATTACGAAGCACTCTTGCGTCTGAAAATGTCGGATGGCAATGAACTGTCTGCGGGTGAATTCCTGAACCAGCCGATTATCAAGGACGAACTCAAGCGCAAGATCGACCGCTGGGTGATCCTCAACTCGGTCAAGCGACTGGCAGCTCATGTGAAGTCGGGTGAAAAAACCCGCATCTTTATCAACCTGTCGGCACCTTCCCTGTCGGATGATTCTCTGCCCGGCTGGATTGCGGTTGCCTTGCGTGCCTCCAAGTTGCCTGCGGGCTCCATC
Organism: Oceanospirillaceae bacterium; assembly: GCA_002723385.1. Lineage (GTDB taxonomy): Bacteria > Pseudomonadota > Gammaproteobacteria > Pseudomonadales > Oceanobacteraceae > Oceanobacter. Next base: position 8,700 of record PBNY01000049.1, read on the forward strand.
ATCATGCAGTTCAACGAAGACGATGCCACCCGGATGCTGAAACAGGCACAGCAATTCACGGCCCAACTGCAAGATAAGGCCGTCCCGGTTTCCATCAGCCGGTTCGGATGTGCGTTGGCACCGTTCAAGAACCTGAAACATATCCCGGCCAGCTACGTCAAAATCGACGGCTCTTACACCCGTGATATGAGCACTAACCCGGAAACCCAGGATCAGTTGAAGAAAATCCTCGGTCAGCTGCATGAAGAAGATAAACAAACCATCGTGCCGCAAGTCGAGAGTGCCGCATCGCTGGCAACCTTGTGGCAGCTGGGTGTCCACTTTATTCAGGGCTATTACGTTCAGGCACCCCAGGATGGCCTGACCTACAAGTTCGAGGAAGAAAGCAGCTTCTGACCACTGCCACCTGCCTTCCAGTCTCGGCTTTGCGGTGACCACCCAGCTTCCGGCGGTTTGGTCACTCAGAGCCTGACTGACTCATCACCTGCTGTTCTTCCAGCCATTGGGCCAGTTCCTTGAATCGGTACTGATCAGCAAAATGTCGGCACTGTTGAACAAACCCCTCCAGCCCGGAATTCGATTCCAGTTCATTAAGGCATTGGCGCAGCGCCAAGATGTTATGAGAGCGAGCGGCTTGCAGCAAAGCCTGGAAGCGTTCCATCTCCGGCAACTCACTCTGGCTGACACCCTGCTCCTGAGCTGACACTTCTTGCTCAACCACATCGGATGTATCAACGGTTTCCGGGTCAAGCACCGGGAAGGTCATATCAAACCAGAAGCAACTGCCAGATCCCAGTACACTGGACACCTTCAATCTTGATCCCATCAGGCGTACCAGCTTGGCACTGATGCTCAGCCCCAGACCGGAACCTTCCGAGCGTGTGACCGCATTATCCAGCTGCTGAAATGGCACAAAAATCTTGTTCAGATCTTGCTCTGCCATGCCCATCCCGGTATCAGCCACCAGAAAACGCAAAGTGATCTTGTTCACTTTCTGATCCAGCACCTGAATGGTGAACCTTACCCGGCCTTCGGATGTGAACTTCACCGCGTTGCTGAGCAGATTCAGCACTACCTGACGAATCCGCTTCTCGTCCGCCCAGACCTGAGCGGGCAACCGTCGGGGAAAGTCGCAGACAAAATCCAGCCCCTTGGAAAACGCATTGAGACGATTGATTTCAACCAACACCTGCAGACAATTCACCAGATGCATTTCCTGCGGCGCTATATTGATACGGTCTTCATCGGCGCGAGAAAATTCGAGAATGTCGTTGATCAGCTGCAGCAAGTGATCGGCACAACGGTCAATGGCCTGAATTCCCTTGCCATGCTGACTCATCAACTCCGGCTCGGCCTTGAAAATCTGGGTGTAACCCAGAATCCCGTTAAGCGGAGTCCGCAGTTCATGAGTGACATTGGCAAGGAAACGGGTCTTTGCCCTGTCAGATGCCTCAATAAGGCGCTTGGCGTTGTGAAGGCGGTGGAAGACCACCAGCATGGTGCCCCAGACGAACAGCAGCAACACCAGCACAACCGCAGACTCGCGGAACAAACGTGACTTCATATCAGCACTGATCAGGCGGTAAAAGTCATCCCGAATCACGAAGTCAGCCACCCCCAGCAAGACACCAGAGCGACTGATCAAGGTCTCGGAGTGGTAGAAGCAATTGTCACAATCCAGTTGACCTTCATGAATATTCAGGCTGCCCACCGGCACCCCCAGTTCCTGCTCATCAACAATCAGGGACACGCCCGAAATCATTTGTTTACCCGTACTCAAATCAGCGACCACCAGCATTTCCTGAATCGCGTTGTACAACGACTGGCGCAAATATTGAGGTTCGGTATGGGTCAGAATTTCAACCAGAACCGTCGTCTGGGAACGGGCCAGTACCGCCGACTGGGTTTCCGCACTCAGCTGTAAACGAGGCTGCAGCGTTTCACTCCAGTAGCGATCCAGTGACACCCACTGCACCAGCACCAGAGCGGCAAACACCAGATTAATCAGGATATGGAAGCGCCACTTGCGAGAGCCATTCAACCAGCCCGTGGTCTTGCGGCGATGATCACTACTCTGCATAACGACGTGACACACTCAGATAAAATTGCTTCAGGGGGATACGGCTGGCGGTCAGGGTATTCATATTCACCACCGGGGTGACACGAGCTTCCACGGCCAATCCTCCCAGTACCCCGGCTTCCACATCACCTTCGAATGGCGAAAACACCAGAAACTGCCTCTGTATGCTGGCCAGCACCAGCCGCTGCCGGTCACCGGCAGTGAGTTTTTCTGCCACAAAAACCGCGCCTGGTGGCTGCGACAGCGTCAGCAAATCCTCCAGAGACAGTGACTGAATATCGGTCGGGATCTCCTTGACGGAAGAGAAGCTCTGCAACAGCTGCTCCTGAAAACGTTCGGCAACATCCGGGGATCGAGCGTAGAGAACCACCACAGGAAGATAGCCGTACTGATTGCGATGCCGCTGAAGGTCCCGATCGGCGGCGACAAAGGTACGGAACAGATTCAGCCCAACCAGGGCGCGCCGTTCCGCCAATGCATCAGCAAGAAGATTCATTGATCCCGCCACCAGTATCAGCACCAATACCGACTGGCTGATACGTTGCATGGCAGAAGTTGAAGTTACGGGTTCCATGTCAACCATCCTGTTACTGCGACCACCCTTGACTCTCTCCTGCGTGTCAGAAACTGAAGGTTATTCCTGCCTGATAAGTCCGCCTTCCCTGCCTCAGACCATCGGGAAAATGATTCGGCGTTGCCGGACTGAGATATTCGGCATCCGTCAGATTGATACACGCCAGCGTGAGATCCATGCCCGGCACACTGGCCACATCGCGCCAATTCAGGGCGTAATCGAGAAGCACATAGGCCGGATAACTGTCACTGCGAGGCTGCTGAACCGTATTGCCAGAACCACTGCCAGAGCTGTTTGAGGTATTGGCTGATGGTGGTTCGTACCCTTCTCGCTCCTCAACACCGTGCACGGACAAGGTGTGACGCACGGTACCCGATTGCTGCCAGATCAGGGTGCTGTTGCCAACCAGTGACGATGAACCGAACAGCTCCTTGTCGTCATCGAGAAAATCCCGGGCCTTCAGCCAGGTCAGGTTGAACTGCCATTGCAAGCCATGAGCAAAACGCTGCTGCCATTCCCATTCCACACCGCGCGACTCGATGTCACTGCGGTTGCGCCAGACCGGCGAATCACCGGGGCGGAGGAAATACTCAATTTGATCTGAAACCAGAGTATTGAACAGCGTCGTACGCAAACGCTTGTCGGACGTTCGATAGATATACGACAACTCGGCAGAATTGATGACCTCTTCACGCAAGTCTGGCGATTTTCCCGCCGGAGACTGCTCTCCGGGATTTGCTTCTGCCAGTGTCGGAGGACGAAAAGCCTCGGCGTATTGGGCCTTGAAAATGTGATGATCTGCACTTCTCCAGAGCAGTGCCACACGAGGGGAGGTATGAGCCACATGGTCGCTGTAGTTGTCCCGCCGAACGCCCAGCGTCAAATCCAGGGCGGGCGTTATCGACCACTGATCCTGCAGTGTCAAACTGACGATCTCCCGACTGGAGCCGGGCAGTACCAACGCACTTTGATTCGGCCCTTTGACAGAAGGCTGACCGAGTACGCTGCGGGTATTGGAAGCACTCTCCACTTTCAGCACCTCAAAGGCTGCTTCAGCAAACACCTTGTGATCCTGAGCTGGCTGCCAATGAGTCCCCAGTGCGGCACGTGCTCGGGAGTCTTCATTGCCAAGCCGTATAAAGCGGGTTTCCCGAGTGGGTTCCCTGCCACCCGGGTGCCTGACGCCGGCAGGGATGGGCACAAAGTCCGCGTCAAGCACTTCAGTCTGCTGCCAAACCAGAGAGCCGACCAGATCGAGAGAGCGGGATAATGCCCACTCTGACTTCAAATTGATGCCAGTAAAGGTCTCATCTCTGGGATCCATCTCAAACGGCAAGGCACCGGACTTTCCAAACCCGGCACCACGCTCGGTCTCTATGTGTTGGACGCTCAGTGTGTGCTTCTGCCACTGCAAACGGGCACGAATCAACTCACCACGCTCGTGGTCGTAAACCTTCCCCGGCGAATTGGTGTACTGCTCGGGGAAAGTATCCAACCCCGTCGACTGGCCACTGTTGCCCAGACTCCAGTTGGTGTAGTTCAGGTTCAGCGCCAGGCCGCTTTGCCACTGATACTGGCCGAGAACGTCGCTCTGACGCATACCACGACTGCCAGCCATCACTCCTGCCGCCGAATCCTGTCGGGTGATGACATTAACGACACCAGAAAACGCAAAACCGCCATGAATCGCCGACCCCGGCCCCCGGATCACTTCAATACGGTCGACCTGTGACAGTGGCATTCTCATGATCCAGTCTGCAGCACCATCCACCGCCCGATTGACGGCAACGTTATCCAGCAGAAATTTCATATTGCTGGCATTCAGCGTCGAGCCAATACCTCGCACATTGGTCCGCAATTCCCCACTGTTGGTCGGCGTCAGGAAAATCCCTGCCACATCTGTCAGTGCCTCGGCCACGGTGCGTTTACCGGACTGGCGAACATCCTGGCCGTACAACACCGTCACCATGCCGGGAACGTAATCCGCATTCATCCGGGTTCGGGTTGCCAGCTCGGTCTCCTGCTCCAGTAATGCCACCAGCGCCAGCAAAGCCTGCTCGTCAGACTCTGCCATCACCAAGCCACTCGCCAGACATCCCGTCGCCATGGCCATCGTCGAAGCCGCCAACGAGGCCGCTTTGGAAAAGCTTGTTTGCTTGCTGTTCACTCGGGTGGTTCCTAATTCGGTCATTTGTTACGCCAGCTTCAGATGGGTCCAGACTTTCTCGGACAGCACAGCTCTGGAAAATGGCTTTTCAATATAATCCACGCAGCCTACGACTTTGCCGCGTTCCTTGTGGGTATCTTCTCCCATAGCTGACAGAAAGATCACAGGAATGTGGGCCAGGTTCGGATTGTTCTTCAAGTGACGACACACTTCAAACCCGGTCATGCCCGGCATCATCACATCCAGCAAGATCAAATCCGGCTCCAGCTCGGACGCCAGCTCCAGCGCTTCAGGACCACTGAGCGCAGCCCTGACGTCAACCGCTTCATTGGCGAGATGACTGATGGCAACGTCGAGGTTGGTTGGCTTGTCGTCCACGATCAAGACCATGGGTAAGAAATCATTTTGAAAGGCGTTGGCTAACATAATCGTGTCCCCCATTGGCCGTGCATGGCCATGTATTGTTCTGGTATCTGACGTACCGTTCGAAGGAGACCTATCAGGATCCATGCCAACAAATAAATCGTATATTTTTCAAAGAGTTAAAAACGCAGACATCGATGGAAACGGAGTTCGCTTTTAGAAAAGCTGATACTTTGCTGATAGAAATCAGCAATCGCTTATAGGTGCTTATAAGACGAAGCCGTACACTGGAGGCTTCGCCGACCACCAACGAGCAACACGCCAATGACGACACCCCGAGTCCTGGTCGTGGACGACCAGCCGCAAAATCTCGATATTCTGATCAGCTATCTGGCCCGATCCGAACTGCAATTAAGTGTGGCCACCTGCGGCAAGGATGCATTGGAACTGGCGGAAGAACAGCGCCCCGACCTGATTCTGCTCGATGTCATGATGCCCGACCTCGACGGCTTTGACGTCTGTCGGCAACTGAAGCAGACCCCACATCTGGCTGCCATCCCGATCATCTTCATGAGCGCGCTGTCGGATTCCGACAGCCGGGTCAAAGGCTTCAATGTCGGAGGTTCGGACTATGTCCCCAAGCCGCTGTATCGAGAGGAGGTTCTGGCACGGATTCAGGCACAGCTGACCATTGTGCAGCAACGCCGGGATCTGGAAGCGCGCAATCAGCAGCTGGAACACATCAACTCCGAGTTGCAGAAACAAATCGACCTCCGTGAACAGGCGGAAGTCCAGCTGAGCCGCACCGATGCCGCACTGACTCATCTTAGCCGCCAGGAGGCCGAACGCTGGGGCATTGACGCTTTTGTAGGGCAAAGCCCTACGGTCATTCAGTTGCTGGAACAAATTCAGGATCTGCAGCACGCTGCAGCGACCAACGTGCTGGTGTTGGGTGAAAGTGGCACCGGCAAGGAGCTGGTGTCCCGCGCTCTGCATTTTGGCAGCGTGCGGCGGCAGCAACCGTTTATTGCCGTTAACTGCTCCTCCATTCCGGCGGAACTCGCCGATGCAGAATTCTTTGGCCACACCAAAGGTGCCTATACCGGCGCCACCTCTGATCGCCGAGGGTTCTTCGAACAGGCCCATGGAGGAACGCTGTTTCTGGACGAAATCGGTGATATGCCATTTACACTTCAAGCCAAGCTGTTGCGGGTGCTGGAAGATGGTCTGGTCACACCGGTTGGCGGTACAAGGGCGAATCTGGTCGATGTCCGTGTCGTCGCTGCAACCAACGTCAATCTGCAGCAGCGTGTTCAGGCAGGAGAATTTCGCCAGGATCTGTATTTTCGCCTTGCCGGCTACGTACTCGCGCTGCCGCCATTGAGAGAACGGGCGTCTGACATCCCCTTGCTGGCGAACCATTTCTTGCGCAAGCTCGGTGAGCAGATGGGACGGGAAGCCGCAACGATCTCAGTCGCCGCCATGCAAGAGATTCAGAGCTACCACTTTCCAGGCAATGTCCGGGAACTGAGAAACCTGGTTGAGTTTGCCCTCATCGCCAGCCGTGGAGAACCCATCCAAAACACGCATTTGCATTTCATGGAAGGCCATTCAACAGCTTCCCCCCAGGCTATCAGCTCAAGAATCGAGGCTGGCCCAGCACAGCAAACCAGCACGGCATCCCACACCCCGGAAACAGACGACGAAACCCGGTTACTGCAACACACACTTCAGCAAGGCCGAATGGACAATGCCACCGCACAACGCCTGCTGGGCATAGATCATGGCCGAGCATCCTACCTCCTGAAAAAATTACACAAGGAAGGAAAGCTCACCAAACAGGGAGAACGGCGCTGGGCTTATTACGAAGTGCCACAGTAAATTGGCCCGATGCCAATCAGCTCTGGAACCCGTGTGACCAGCATGTCAGAGAGAAAATCCAGAAAAAGCCGGTGAGAAAACGAAAGAGAAAACAATGCGGGATGACCATGGCCATCCCGCATTGTTTGGAAAGATCTGCAAAGATATAGATCTAGATGATATCGCGGTCGCGATAGCCAAGAAGATACAAAATGCCGTCCAGCCCAAGCGTTGAAATCGAGTTGCGAGCGTTCTCACGTACCAGCGGCTTGGCACGGAAGGCAATACCCAACCCGGCAATGCTCAACATTGGCAAGTCGTTGGCGCCGTCGCCCACAGCAATGGTTTGCTCCAGACGAATCCCTTCGCGCTCTGCCAACTCGCGCAGCAAATCAGCCTTGCGTTGACCATCCACCACTGGCTCGATGGCCCGGCCCGTCACCAGACCGCCTTCAATTTCCAGTTCATTGGCATAGACGTAATCAATACCCAGTTTCTTCTGCAGGTACTGACCAAAGTAGTTGAAGCCACCCGACAGAATCGCCGTCTTGTAGCCCAATGCACGCAGATTGCTGATCAGTCGTTCCGCACCTTCAGTCACCGGCAATTTGGCCGCTATGTCATCCAGCACATCGGTGTTCAGCCCACGCAGCAACGCCATGCGCTCATGGAAGCTCTGTTTGAAATCCAGCTCGCCTTGCATTGCACGCTCGGTAATTTCGGCCACCTGATCACCCACACCGGCGGCACGGGCAAGCTCATCAATCACTTCCGCTTCAATCAGTGTGGAGTCCATATCAAAGGCCACCAGACGGCGCGAGCGGCGATAGACATCATCCACCTGGAACGCGATGTCCACTTCCAGCTCGCGCGCCACATCCAGAAACTCGGCTCGAATCGCAGCGTGGTCTGCTTCGCCACGGACAGAAACCTCAACACAGGCGCGGGTCTGGTTATCTTCATGACCGAGCGGCACGCGACCAGACAGACGATTGATTTGATCAATATTCAGCCCATGTCCGGCAACAATGGTGGTGATTCTGGCAATGGCGTTGGCATCGATGGTACGGCCAAGCAAAGTAATGATGTGGCGAGGCTTGCCCTGACAACCCACCCAGTCGTTGTAGCTTTCTTCGGTCACGGGAGTGAATTTGGCACTCAGCCCAAGTTCATGAACCCGGAACAGCAGATCTTTCAATACCGCCGCGGATTCACTGTTGTCCGGAATTGCCGCCAGAATCCCCAACGACAGGGTGTCATGAATTTCAGCCTGGCCAATATCCAGAATGCGGACATCATACTGGGCAAGAATGGCAGTGATGTTGGCGGTCAAACCTGGCTTGTCAGTTCCGTTAATACGAATCAGTACCAGTTCAGTCACGGTGTGATACCTGCAAGATTGTGTTTTGAAAGAATGGGGAAAACAAAGAAGGTAAAGCGAGAAACGACGAAAGCGCATCTACGACCTGTCCAGTGACAGTGCAGATACGCTAACAACGTATTGATCATGGGTTCACTCGAATTCGACAAGGCGAAATCAGAGCGAACAAAGATCAGATCTTGTCCAGATCAGCCCTGGCCGAAGACACGGTTTCGCGCAGCTCTTCGATCAGATCAACTGTCTCATGTACAGACAGTGCGCGTTCACGGTCAACGCTCATGAAGAACAGACCTTTCTCAAGTTTTTCCAGCTTTTCCTGGAGGGCAGCTTTTGTATTGTTCAAATCTTGCTCCACCGTAGACAGTTGTTGTTGCAGGGACTGAATAACGTCGCTCATCGTCTTTCCTCATTTCAGGTTGGGTAACTGCCGGAGACGTGTCGGCAGTCAAATGCCAGTCCTGGCACATAACCCCCACCAGCTTTTGGAGTCCTGTATCCCAAACCGCTGTTTTGACAGTACCCAGTTTCCGGGCGGCGCCTATAATAGCATTATCTTTGCGTAAATCTTCGATAAAAACCGATGCTGAAAACGATCATCCAGAAACTTAACCTCAGTCAAATCTCCGGTCTGATTGTTGTCAGCATTGTCCTGTTTTGCGGCCTGCTGATCAGCATCCTCACCTACAGTGACCTGAAAAGCCTACTGCAACAGGAGTTGCAGTTTGATGTCGAACGTCAGCTTAAGCGTCTGGCCGTCGCCAGTGCCGATGATATGGCACGACAAGACAGAGTCAGCCTTTCTGTGTTGCTGAACGACTGGACCACCGGCCCGGCTATTACACAGATCCGGGTACTCGACCACGACGGCGAGGTCATTGCCCGCAATGGCAAGGCGGAAGCCAATGCAGAACTCATGAGCCAGAGCATCACCCGTGATGATCTGGCGCTGGGCGTGCTTGAAGCCAGTGTGTCTCTGGAAAGCGCACGCAATGCCGCAGCGCGCTACTTCTCTCTGGCTCTGCTGGCCACCGCTTTGCTGTCTCTGGTCGGCGGGCTGCTGGCGTATCGCCTGGCCAGTTATCCATCGCGGTATTTCCGCCAGTTACAGCAATACGTGGATCAGGAAGCCAGCGGAATCACACCGGACATCCCAGAGGTGCCCAACCTGCCAGAGTGCCTGGCGTTGCAGCAATCACTGGAAAAACTGGCAGAGCAACGCCAGCAGCAGCAAACCCTGCAACAGGCGCTGAACCAGTTTCTTTATCAACCCGAGACCGATCTGGAATCTGGCACCACCTATCGCAATTGCGCCATGCTGTATCTGGAAATTCCCAACCTGCTCGAACTCCAGCAACAGATGACCGCCGCCGAACTGGCATCGGCTCTGAATCACTATCATCGCCTGATCAGTCATGCCGCCAAGGTCTATAACGGACGCCTGGATCGGTATCAGGGAGATGGCATTGTGGTGATTTTCGGACTGCACGAGCACAGCGAGCGAGATTCCCTGAACTGTATTTACGCGGCTTCCCTGTTTCTGGGGCTGTTGCGCTATTTGCGCATCAAGGGCAAGGAACCACAGGGATTCGAGTTCCGCTGCGCCGCCCACAAAGGCCCGGTTCTGATCGCGCCCATTGACGAATCAGAAGAGGATTCTGAAACACCGCATCTGCACTACAATCTGATTGGCGACAGCCTGTACTGGGCTTCTCACCTGGCCCGCCATGGGGACGACAACCATTTGCTGGCCAGTGAAGCGTTGGTATCCGGCCTGCCAGAACACAGCATTGGCTGGCGACAAGGGCCGGATTTCCAGAATTTGCAGGGCAATCCACAGGGCACCTTCTGGCTGCAATCACTGCCGGAAACCACTATCTCCCTGATCAATCGCCAGATTCACCGCATCGCCAGTATCACCGACGATGTGCACTAACCGGCTGATGTGACTGCTGAATCTCGACCATGCGGTCGAGCACCCTGAGCATCGGAGCATACGCCTGAGAGTCTGACAGCCAGTTCATGGCTTCCACGCCAGCTTCGAGTGTCGACAGACCATCAGCCCGAGGGGACTTGCGGATGGCATAGCGGCTTTGCTGCTCCGGTACCAGCTGAATATGCGCCAGCTCCTGCAGCCATGGATTCAGCAACAACAGCCGCTTCACCTTGCGCCAGGTACCATCCAGAACCAGCAAGCGCCGAAAATGCGGAACGTTCCCGCGTGAGACCGGCGGTTTGTTTTCGAGTGGAAATAACAACAGAGTTTCCTGACGCCAGTTTTCACCCAACAGTTCGTGTGGATCAAACTGGTCGCCAACGTTTAACACGCTATTGGTCACGCTCAAATTCAGTAACGGCGCGGTCGATAATCGGTGACGCGCCTCATCCGGGTCTTGCCAGATCATCAGTTCCAGCGGTGACGCCATGCGGACCAGAGCATCACACAAACACACAGATTCAGGGCGCAGACAGCCCTCACAAACCGATCTTGCCAAACTCAGCTCTCCAGCATGGGCTTGAGGAATTTGCCGGTGTGTGAGTTTTCGCGCGCGGCGATGTCTTCCGGTGTTCCCTCAGCGATGATGTAACCGCCTTTGGAACCACCTTCCGGCCCCAGATCGACAACCCAGTCTGCGGTCTTGATTACATCCAGATTGTGTTCAATCACCACCACGGTGTTACCGTGATCCCGCAACCGATGCAGAACGGCTAACAGTTGTTCGATATCGTGAAAATGCAACCCGGTGGTGGGTTCGTCGAGAATATAAAGTGTCTTGCCGGTGTCCCGTTTCGACAATTCCTTGGCCAGTTTGACCCGTTGGGCTTCACCACCCGACAGTGTGGTCGCGGCCTGTCCCAGCCGGATATAACTCAGGCCAACGTCCATCAAAGTCTGAAGCTTGCGAGCCACTGCGGGAATCGCATCGAAGAATTCCCGCGCGTCCTCGACCGTCATTTCCAGTACTTCGTGGATGTTCTTGCCCTTGTAGCGGATATCCAGCGTCTCGCGGTTGTAGCGCTTGCCGCCACAGACATCACAAGGCACGTAAATATCGGCCAGGAAGTGCATTTCCACCTTGATCACACCGTCACCCTGACAGGCTTCACAGCGGCCACCCTTGACGTTAAATGAGAACCGCCCGGCTTTGTAACCACGGGAACGGGCTTCCTGAGTCCCGGCAAACAGCTCACGAACCGGTGTAAAGATGCCGGTGTAGGTTGCCGGGTTGGATCTTGGGGTACGACCGATTGGGCTCTGGTCGATATCGACAACCTTATCGAGCTGATCCAGACCGTCGAGTTTCTCGTGTGGCGATGCCTTTAATGTGGTCGCACCGTTCAGCGCCGTTGCTGCCAGTGGATAAAGCGTGCGGTTAATCAGGGTGGACTTGCCGGAACCGGACACCCCGGTCACGCAGGTCATCAAGCCAATCGGCAAGGTCAAGGTGACGTTATTCAGGTTGTTGCCGCTGGCTTTTTTCAGCACCAGCTCCTTACCCTTGGGATACGGTGTGCGCTGCTCGGGTATATGGATCGCACGCTTTCCGGACAGAAACTGCCCGGTCACCGAGGCCGGATTGCTGGCCACGTCTTCTGGTTTGCCATGGGCAATGACTTCTCCACCGTGAACACCAGCACCCGGACCAATATCAATCAGATAGTCTGCATGACGAATGGCATCTTCATCGTGTTCCACCACCAGTACCGTGTTGCCCAGATCTCGCAGACGGAACAGGGTTTTCAGCAAACGATCGTTGTCGCGCTGGTGCAGGCCGATAGAAGGCTCATCCAGGATGTACATCACCCCGACCAGACCGGCGCCAATCTGGGAGGCCAGACGAATACGCTGCGACTCGCCCCCGGACAAGGTATCCGAGCTGCGGTTCAGGGTCAGGTATTCCAGCCCCACGTTCACCAGAAAGCTCAAGCGCTCGCGAATTTCCTTGAGAATTTTCTCGGCAATTTCGCCCTTGTGGCCACTCAGTGCCAACTCCGAGAAATAACGATGCGCGTCTTCGACCGCCATCGCAGTACAGGCATGAATGGTTTTGTCTTCAATAAAGACGTGGCGAGCTTCCTTGCGCAAGCGAGAACCGTGGCAATCCGGGCACGGTTGCACGCTCAGGTATTTCGAGAGTTCTTCACGCACCGCCTGTGATTCGGTTTCCCGAAAACGACGTTCCAGATTCGGCAGCACCCCTTCAAATGGATGCCGCTTCTGGATCTGATCGCCACGGGAGTTGATGTACACAAACTCAATACTGGTATCACCACTGCCGTACAGCAGACGCTCCCGGGCGGACTCCGGTAGCTGCTCAAACGGAATATCCAGATCGAACTCGTAATGCGCCGCCACCGCTGACAACATCTGGAAGTAATAGACGCTGCGGCGATCCCAGCCTCGAATCGCTCCCTCACCAATGGTCAGTGTCGGATCAGCCACCACGCGATCCGGATCGAAGTACTGTTTGACGCCCAGGCCGTCACAGCTGCTGCATGCGCCCGCCGGGTTATTGAATGAAAACAGGCGCGGCTCCAGCTCCGACAGGCTATAGCCACAATGGGGACAGGAGAACTGCGATGAAAACAGCATCGGCTCCTGATCTTCATCATCCATCGAGGTCGCCAGCGCCAGTCCACCGCTGAGCTCCAGGCAGGTTTCCAGCGATTCCGACAAACGTTGCTCGATGCCTTCCTTGACCTTGAAGCGGTCAACCACGACATCAATCGAGTGTTTGCGGCGCTTGTCGAGATCGGGCAAATCATCCAGGTCATAGACGCGGCCATCGACTCGGGCACGCACAAAGCCCTGGGCTCGCAAGCTGTCGAAGACATGCAGGTGTTCACCTTTCCGGTCTCGAACAACCGGGGCCAGAATCATGTACTTGCTGCCTTCCGGCAGCGTCATGATGGCATCGACCATCTGGCTGACCGTCTGGGCTTCCAGTGCGACCTCATGATCCGGGCAACGTGGCGTTCCGACACGGGCAAACAACAGGCGCAGGTAATCGTAGATCTCGGTGACGGTTCCGACGGTCGAACGCGGGTTATGGGAAGTGGATTTCTGCTCAATGGAAATTGCAGGCGACAGACCTTCGATCAGATCAACATCCGGCTTTTCCATCACCGACAGAAACTGTCGGGCGTAGGTCGAGAGTGATTCCACGTAGCGTCGCTGCCCCTCGGCGTAAAGAGTATCGAACGCCAGCGATGATTTGCCCGACCCGCTCAGACCGGTAATCACCACCAGCTTGTCGCGGGGAATATCCAGATCAATGTCTTTGAGGTTATGCGTGCGCGCGCCTCGAACCAGAATGGTATCCATAAACCCTCAATGCCTTCAGAACAGGTGAACTGCCGCAGCAGCACAAAGCCGCCTATTGTACTGAAAGGCCAGAGGGATAACACAAACTTCCCCGTCGGGATATTGCGTTGCAACCAGCCGACAAGTCAGAGGTGACGGCGCGCCCAGATGGTCGCTTCTGTGCGATTCCTGACCAGCAGTTTGGGATAGATGTTGTACAGGTAAGTTTTGATGGTGTGAGGGCTGACGTTCATCCGGTCCGCTATTTCACTGTTGCTGCCACCCGATTTCATCGCCATGAGTGTTTGCAGCTCTCTGGGGGTTAACCGTTTCAGCAATTCCGCCGTGGAGGGAAAGGCCGGTCGCAGATTCTCCCAGTGGCGTTGGGTCAGATGTCTGGGAATCCAGTACTCGTTCCGCAGCAGCGACTTGAGGCCATTCGTCAATTGACGATGGGGGCCTCCTTTGTAAAACAGCCCGTTTACCGGAGACCAGCGCACCCGCTCCTCGGCCCAGCTCTCCGGCAATACGTTCATCATTGCCAGCTGAATCGTGCCTTTGACAGACTTCTGTTGCCCCAGCTCCAGCAGAATCTCGTCCAGTTGCGAACAGTCCACCGGGCTGACGTCCACCAGCAGAATCTTGTCCTTGGGCAAGGGGCGTCCCGGCGCCGACTCTGTTGGTAATATCCAGCTTTGCCAATCTTTCAAAGTGGCCATTTGGCAGCGTACTTTCGTATGTTGTCGGATGTTTCCGATCAACATGGAATCCTGCAGACTGTTGTCACCCAGCATCACGATCAGCTTGTCCCGTTCGCGTTGGGTGGCCTTGTTATTGGCGGCTTTGTTAGCTGTTGAAAAGTTGGAGGTATTGGACATAACGACTTCCCTGTTTCGCAATCACGAGCGAATTCAGTCGGCGCACACTCACACTTCCTGGTGCGATTCAGTGACACTGCTCTCAATAATTATTTTTTGAACGGTCAAATTTGACCAGTTGCTGGAGTGTAACCCAATCTTTCCGCGATCCAAGCAGTACGGCAAATTTGGCTGAAATAGCCACTCGAATACTGATACACTACGCCGCTTTTCACTGCCCGCCGACATCACCATGACGGAAATGACCGGAATCACTGGCCTGACACAATCTGCTCAACGCCGAGCTGTTCTTTCCCTGGCATCGCTGTTTGTCCTGCGCATGCTCGGACTGTTTATGGTTTTGCCGGTGTTGATGATTGATGGTCAGACCCTCGCCAACGCCACCCCGGAACTGCTGGGACTGGCAATGGGCATCTATGGCCTGACCCAGGCGCTGTTGCAAATCCCGGCAGGCGCCTTGTCGGATCGCATCGGTCGCAAGCCCGTTATCATCATTGGCTTGCTGATTTTTGCCATCGGCAGCTTTATTGCGGCGACAGCCGACACCATTACCGGGCTGATTATTGGCCGCGCCTTGCAAGGCGGCGGTGCGATTGCCAGCGCCATTATGGCTCTGGTCACCGACCTGACCGACGAAGAACATCGCATGAAGGCCATGGGTACCATCGGTATCAGCATCGGCGTGTCATTCTCGGTGGCGCTGGTGCTCGGCCCCTGGCTTGCCAGTCTGGGCGGACTGTCAACCATCTTCTGGCTGACCGGTGTTCTGGCGCTGGCGGGCATTGCCGTCACCATGACCTTGATACCGACGCCACCAACCAAACGAACCCACAGGGAAGCATCCCCGGTAATCAGTGAAGTCTGGCTGCAAGCACGCAACCTGAAACTCTGGCCCCTGAACATCGGTGTCTTCCTGATCCACGCCCTGATGGTTGCTGTATTTATTGCCATTCCGGTGCAACTGCTGCAACTGGAGTTGCCATCCGATCAACACAGCTGGCTCTATCTGCCCGTGTTATTGGTGGCCTTCGCCCTGATGGTGCCCTTTATCATCATTGCCGAGAAAAAGCGCAAGATGAAAGGCGTCGTTCTGGTGGGTATTGGAGTGCTGATTGTGACTCTGTTGTTGATGAGTCAGGCCAACGCCATCTGGCACTGGGCAACCCTCTTGCTGCTGTACTTTTTTGCGTTCAATCTGATGGAAGCCAGCCTGCCTTCGTGGCTGAGCAAGATTGCTCCCGCTGGCGCCAAAGGCAGCGCCATGGGCATCTATTCCAGCATGCAGTTTCTGGGCGCTTTTGTGGGGGGCGTCGCAGGTGGTTGGCTGATGTCATCATCTGGCAGCGATACGCTGTTCCTGGCTTTTGCCATTTTTACCCTGCTGTGGGGCCTGTGGATGGTCAGCGCACCGGCACCGCGCCATCTCAACAGTGTCCGTTTGTCTCTGGGGCAGGCACTATCCGACAGCCAGTACCGCGCCCTGAACGCGCTGGATGGCGTCGTCGAAGTGATTGAGCTGATTGATGAACGTGCCATCTATATGAAAATCAGTGCCAGTGAGTTCGACCATTCGGACGCACTGGCCATTATCGAGAACACAGGAGAACACCATGGGTCGTAGCGTAAATAAAGTGACTCTTATCGGTACTCTGGGGCGCGATCCCGAAGTGCGTTACATGCCCAACGGCAACGCCGTCGCTAATCTGTCACTGGCCACCGATGAAAGCTACAACGACCGTCAGACCGGTCAAAAAGTCGAGCAAACCGAATGGCACCGCATAACGGTGTACGGCAAGCTGGCTGAAATCGTTCAGCAATACCTGAAAAAAGGCGCTCGTGCTTACTTTGAAGGCAAGCTGCGCACACGCGAGTGGGAAAAAGACGGCGTCAAACGCTATACCACCGAAATCATTGCCAACGACATGCTGATGCTGGACGGTCGTAACAGCGATATGGGCGCGTCTTCCGGCATGGGCGGTGGAATGAACTCCAGCTACCAACAGCCTCAAAATGCGTCTGGCATGATGAATGCCGGCGCACCAGCCGGTAACTATGGCCAGGCGCCACAACAACCGGCACCGCAGCAGAACCCAGCACAGGGCGGCTATTCACAACCGTCACAACAGCCTGCGCCGCAACAGAACCCGGCTCAGGGTGGGTACTCAGCGCCGCAGCAACCTGCACAACCGGCTCCACAGCAAGCTCCGGCACAAGGTGGTTACTCACAACCGCCACAGCAGCCTGCTCAACCGGCACAGCAGCCGTCTCCTGCACAAGGTGGCTACCAGCAGCCCCCACAGCAACCACGTCAGCCAGCACCACAGCAAACGACGCATACGCCACCGCCTGCGAATAACTTCGACGATTTCGATGACGATATCCCGTTCTGATTCGAGTCAGCTTTCAAAGCCCCATGTCCATAGAGCCCCGCATCGCGGGGCTTTTTTGTATCAGCCCTCTTGCATCACCCCTGTGACAAAGGCGTTTGGCTGGCTTCAGACGCCAGCTTCATGTGCTTTTTCAGCGTGAGCCAGGCAAAGATACCCGACATCGTATTCGCCATGGCGGCAGCCACTACAGTGTTGGTGATGCTGTCTGTTTGCGTACCAATCAGCACAGCGGGCACATAGAGCACAAACAGTCGCACAACAGAGATCAACATCGCCTTTTTCGGCAACTGGAAGGCGTTAAAACTCGACACCACCAGCATGCACAAGCCCAGCGGCCCATAGCTGAAGGTGATGGTGCGCAGCGCAAATGTCATCCAGTCCGTCAGTGCCGGATCGCTGACAATCAGGTTCACCACCAGACCAGAGCCCAGCGCCAGCAGCAGCCCCATCAGAACGTGGAAGCCAATCAGGAATTTAGCCGCCGTTTGCAGCAGCTCGGCGATGGCTTCATGCCGACCTTCCCCTAAATAACGACCAATCATGGGTGGAAGCGCCATGGTCATCGCCAGGGTAAAAATCAGCAGCAGCATCTCGACGCGGGTGAGCAAGCTCCAGAAGGCAATACCATTGTCGCCCAGACGCGCCAGCAGCAGCAGCGTGATAAAACTGCTCATTGAGGGCAGTAATTGATTCGCCATCGCTGGCAACGCCAGACGAATCAGCAAGCCCATCTCACTCGCCAGAGCCGGGCCAGGCTGAATACGTCCGAACCAGTCTTTGGTGCGAGTGCCGTACAGCAGCCAACAAAAGCTGATTGCGAAGGCCGTCATGGAGGCCATGGCTGCCCCGTTCATGCCGAAATCCAGCACAAAAATCAGGATCGGGTCCAGAATCAGATTGATCACACTGGCCATCACCAGAGTCAGTCCGGGGGTTTTGGTGTCTTCGTTGGCTCGATACACCGACGACACCAGATACATGGCCGCCCCGGCCACGGTACTCATCAACCAGATGGGCCAGTACTGATAAAACAACACCGCCAGTTCTTGTGCCGTGTCTGGACTGAATTCGTCGGATATAAACACGGCAAAGGCGTAGTCCCGGAATAGCCAGAACATCAGACAGACCAAAGCGATAAAACAGGTGCCGAAGACCACGCTGGCACTGACCGTCATCAGCGCCGTCGAGCGTTGTTTGGCCCCGTTGGCGCGGGAAATGATGCTGGTCGCAGCGATGCCAATCCCGACCTGGATACCAACCAGCACCATATAAAACGGTTGGGTCAAACCTTGCACCGTCAACGTGTTGGTGCCCAGCATGCCAAGGAAGACAGCATCGACCAGCTGCACCATAAAAATAGCGAACACGCCCACGGTTAACGGCAGTGTTTTTCTGAGGATCAGACTCAGTACGGGTACATTCACAAACATAGACAGTGTTTTGGACTCAATGAATAGCGGCAGGCCTCGCATGGTAGGTTTCAGAGGCCCGTATCGCCATCATCCGTTTGCCAACGGTGTGTTGCAACTGTGCCGGCCTGATCATCGGTTCGAGTCCCGCGGACACAGTTGGCTTTGAAAGGCCCGGGTTTATTCCTGTCGTGGCTATCGGTAAGCTGTGCAGCCTCTGACTCACCCATCCGTTCCGGAGCTTGTATGGATCTGTCGTTTCTGAAATTTTTGCGCACGCTGGCATTTATCGAAGGTTGTTCTACGCTGGTGCTGTTCGGCATTGCGATGCCGCTGAAGTACTGGTTTGGCACTCCAGAGGCCGTGCCGATTGTGGGAATGATCCACGGGATTCTGTTTTTGAGCCTGGTGGTGGTTTCCGTTCTGGGAATCTGGCGCGTGCCAACCGGGCTGGTGCTGGGAATCAGCGGTATTTTTGCCGCGATTGTGCCATTCGGCCCATTTGTGCTGGATATCTGGCTGAAGAAGCTGGTACCGGCAGAAGCCAGTCAGGCCTGAACGGACTCAGACGCTTTTCTTCGAGCCAATAAAAACGGGATATCCACTGATATCCCGTTCGGGTTTTTCTCTCTACTCGGCATCACCCGCTAGTTAAGCAAGCGGTCAAACATCAGTACCGAGACCTGGGTTTCGGCTTCCTGACTGCCACCGTCTCTTGGTAACAGCAGATAGGCGTTGCTCTGGCTCACCGTCGTCAGCAGTGATGATCCCTGACGCTTGTGTGGACGAACCCGCAACTCACCCGCTTCACTGACATAAACCTGTCCACGCTGGAAGTCCATTCGACCGGGGCGCTTGCGCACTGGCTGATCCAGTGTTGCTTTCAGTACCAGCTGATTTTCCCGAGTCTCGCCTTCCATTGCCTGAATCAAGGGCACCACCAACTGGTGAAAGGTCACCATGGCGGAGACCGGATTGCCAGGCAGGCCAACATAACGGCTGTCTGGCAGGCTGCCGAATGCGAAAGGTTTGCCGGGCTTGATCGCCAGGCGCCACAAATCAATCGATCCCAGCTCATCCAGCACAGTACGGCAGAAATCCGCTTCACCAACGGAAACACCACCGGTCGTTACAACCAGATCAGCCTGCTGGTCGGCCTGTACAAACGCGGTTCTCAACGCATCCAGTTCATCTTCGACCAGCCCCATGTCCACCACGTCGCAGCCGAGGCGCTTCAGCATCGGTATCAGGGTATAGCGGTTGGATTCATAGATGTGGCCATCCGGCAGCGGCGTGCCCGGCTGGCAGAGTTCGTCGCCAGTCGCGATCAAGGCAACTTTCAAGCGTGGTTTTACCGACACCTCGGCGATACCGACACCGGCGAGCAATCCAAGATCTGCGGGGCGCAAACGTCGTCCACCCTTGAGAACCACGTCGTCCTGATTGATTTCCTCGCCTCTGAGGCGGACGTTATCACCGATCTTCGGCAGTTTGCTGAAGCCAACCCAACCGGCATCATTGGTTTCTGCGTTTTCCTGCATTACCACGGTGTCTGCACCGGGGGGAATGGCTGCGCCCGTCATGATACGAGCGCAGCATCCGGGTTCGAGTTCTTCGGTGGCCATGTCGCCAGCCAGTATTCGCTGGGAAATCCGAAACCACTGCTGCACGCCAAGGTCTTTGCCCCGCAAGGCATAACCGTCCATGGCCGAATTATCGGCAGGGGGATGCGCCATCGGGCTGAATACGTCATCAGCCAGTACTCGCCCGTCGGCCTCCATAACATTCACATTTTCGCGGGTCTTGCTTGCTGACACATCGGCCAGAAGAATGGCCAGTGCCGATTCAACACTGATCAGATCCGGGTGATCACACACCGACATCATTGTCTCCCATCACCATGGTTTCCAGCTCAATCCAGTCTTGCAAGCTGGCCTCCAAACGATCTCCCGGTTTCAGAGGGCCGACCCCTGCCGGAGTGCCAGTGAGCACAATATCCCCCGGCTCCAGCGTAAAGGTGCGACTGATTTCCACCAGCAAACCAACAATATTAAAAATCATCGCAGCGGTATTACCCTGCTGCTGCATCACCCCGTTGCGCTTCAGACACAGGGTCAGGTTGCGCCAGTCCGGTACCCGGCGGGTATCGACAAAACCGGACAACGGACAGCTGCCATCAAATGCCTTGGCGCGCTCCCATGGATGGCCATTGGCTTTCAGCTCGTTCTGGACATCGCGCAGGGTCAGATCCAGTCCAAGACCGATCCCGTCAATGGACAGATCCGCTTCGGACGCGGATGCGTGCTTCAGACGTTTGCCAATCAAGAGGGCGATTTCCAGCTCGTGATGAACCTCGCCCTGATCCACCGGGATGGAAAATGCCGGCACCATCGGAACAGCTGCAGAACCCGGTTTAATGAACAGAATCGGACTCTCCGGTACCGGATTGTTCAATTCCTTGGCATGGGCAGCGTAGTTACGGCCCACACACACGATCTTGCCAGTCGCGTGGCCGTATGGCTTCTGATTGAGATCAGCTATATACATGGAATGGTCACTTTCTGCGGTGTCAGAGATTTACTATAGCAATGACTCCAATATCTGCACCAGCAAGTGCTCAATCGTGACCTGAAGAAGACCGGTTTTCATTGATACGGCGGTTCCATTCCTGCGATGGGCAGCACCAATCCGGCAGATTAAGGGTCAATATACGATACAAAAAAGACAGGCTCTGAATGTCGATGTATTCAATACTGCAGCCAACCACTTCGTCATTGGCATGAACCCGGCGGCAGCACAGGTGGATATTCTGGCCATCGGCAATCATCAAAGTGACTTCAAATACCTCATCCGTCGCAATCGCCAAAGGCTGCTCCGGCTGGCTCAACAGTGTGCCGCGCAGGCTCAATTCAAGGCAACACACGTCAACATCCCCCTGCGCCAGATGCACGACGGCACGACGCAGAAAAGGAATCCGGGTGTAACGCCGCAGGTTTTGGGGTGGCTTCATTCCAGAAGACTCGTCAGTGAAACGCTCCACTAACAGGTGTAGCAGACGCAGGTCACTCCCGTACGAATCGCGACAGGTTAGTCAGCCTGAATCAGGCACTCTTTCGTTGGTAGTAGCACATGGCCCGGTCTGGCAAGCTGCTTGCAACAGCCATCAGGAGAGCGACAAACAACCACACACTATCCTGATGGAGGCTGCCCATGTCCCTGTTTTGCGGCGCTTATTTGCCAGACAACTCACTGAACGAGAGCAGCTTTGTCAGCTCTCTCACAAACGTTGCACTGAACCTCACACGCCGATTTGGCCCGTTGCATCAGAAACAGGGGCCACATGTGGATCTCTACTTCCTGTTGCCAACCACCACCGAAGTGCCGAATTTCCGTGGTATGCGTTTTCACTCGTTCGATTCCAAACACCAGCGACTGAGGCTGGAATCGAGTGTCCCGGCGCATCTGGTGGAATCACGCCACAGCCAGGCCTATGTGCTGGCAGCCATCAAGGATGCGGTTGAAAACGCCGAGGAATTCTTTTCCTCACAAAACATCCGTTTTGATCGTCAACATTACGACAACGCGCTGGATGAACTGATCGGAGCCTGACCATGACGAGCATCAAAACCATTCAATGCGAAGACGTCCCGGCGTTGCTGGCGCAACACGACACCCTGATTCTGGATTGTCGGGATCTGGGTGATTACCGCAATGGCCATATGGACGGTGCCATGCACTCCCACGATGATCTGGTTGAAGGACTGATTCGACGCGGCGACAAATCCCGCACCATGCTGATTTATTGCTACAGCGACCACCGCAGTGAACACCTGACCGAATTTTTTACCGGGTTTGGCTTCGGTAGCGTCTACAACCTCGCCGGGGGATACAACCGCTGGCAGCAGCAAGGTCAGGAATCAGGTCATGGCTGATACAACCGCCTCCGGTACAACTCGTCCTGCCCCTAACATCTGGTCGATGAAGAAACACCAGAGCATCAAGCACCTGCTGTTGCTGTTGAACGAACAATTGGGGCAAGGCGCCTTTGTCATTGATGACCAGACGGATACCAGCGCCCGATCCATCTACGTGCGTCATACCGAAGACGGCGACGTCAGCGCCTACTTGTACACCGTGGGACAGGACTTCGAGCGCTATGGAGTACATCTGGAATACCCACACTCACCCGAGACCCAATGGGTGTTTGAAGCCATGGAAAACCTGTCCCTGGGTTCGCTGGTCGAGGTACTGGCGGCTCATTTTGATATCGACACCATCGCCCCATTACCCAGCCATTCCCCCAACAGGCGGCTGCCCGGCATTGGCTGACCGCACCGGATCATGAGGTCAGCCCAAGGCTCGGTTGCCAATATCAGCGCTGCATATCCATTCCCCGGAAACCACTGCAGCGCTCGAACACATCCAGACCGGGTTCTACCGACTTGTGGTGGCAGTACTTGGCCACCAGCTTCGCCAGCCCCTTGATGTCGCGACCACAGGCGTCCGGGAATAACTCGCCCAACTGCTGAATCGAACGCTCGTCCAGCTCCAGCCCGAACTGACGGGACATCACCGACCAGATGCGCTTGCGGTCTTCCAGCTCGGGCGGCTGATACTTGATCAGTGCAATGCAACGACTGACGATGGCCTCGTCGATATCGTGAATCCGGTTGGTGGTCAAAAACAGCAAACCGTTAAAGTATTCCAGTACCCGCAGAAACACACCAACCACCGCATTGGCGGCAATGTTGTCGTCACGACGCTTGATGTACACATCGGCCTCGTCGATCAGCATAACCGCTCCCCAACGCTGGGCACGGGTCAGGGTGTCTTTGAGTGCCTGCTCCATTTCCATCACATTCAAACCCAGCTGGCCGGAATGCACCCGGTACAAGGGCCGCTGAATGATTTCGGAATAGACCTCAGCGGTCAGCGTTTTACCCACACCGGCAGGCCCGGCGCACAGCACCGTGGTGCCACCCGATTTGCCCGCCACCACATCATCCAGCAGTAAATCCATTTCCGCCGTCAGAATATCAATCAGGTCGGTATGCTCCGGCGGCAGGACCAGCTTGTCCTTGAGCTCTGGCTGGTAGCGATACACCCTCATGTCGTCCACATGTACCCAGACGTGGTGATGAAGTTCCAGATGGAACATCAACAGAAAACCATGCACCGGCATTTCCGTGAACAATCCTTCCGGCAAATTCGCAACGGCTTGTTCAACCACCGCTTCAACCCGGTCGTTATAGTTCGAACTGCGACCGGCCTTGCGCAGGTATTTACCGGCCACCTGACCGGGCAACTGCAAATTCAACTCCCGGTTCTGCAGCACGTCTTCGTCATTGACCAGACGCGCCCAGCCACCACTGGATGACAACACCACCTGGGTCTTGCGCGACCAGTCGGTTGAACGATGATTGGCAGTGGGGTCTTCGGTGTAGATCGCCGTCCCGGTTGCCTCGAACTGGGTACCGGTTTGTGGCCGCCAGGAAAAATACTGCGCCATGGAAGCATCGTAGGCAGCCAGCATCTGCGGCGTCTCACGCAAATAGCCCTTGGCGATCAGCATTTCCGGCAGGGTGCGGCCTTCGATATCACGCTCGGTAAAGGTCAGGGTTTTGGTGGTCACCCTGGCCATTGAATTGGCCTTCAGTTCGAGCAACACACGTCCGGATTCCTCTTCGCCGGGCGGTGTGTAGTCGAGTCGGGTTACAACAAACGGCAGTGGTTTTCCGGCTTCATTCACCCGAAACAGCCAACCCCGAGTGACGTTCTCGCTCAGATACTGAAGCAAATCCGGCACCAGACTCTCCAACTGACCTTCTTCGTAAGGTTCAGCGGCATGTCCCATCGCTTCCAGCAAGGTGGCCACCAACGCAGCACGGCTCTTCATTGGCTCGCCCGCCGCCAGGTACAAGCGATGCAAATGCTCGACATGCTGACGCGCCAGCTGCTGAAACATCACTTCGGCGCGATTACCAAATCGCAGCTGCTCCGCCAGAAACGTCAGTTCTTCAAACTCCCCCACCAGAGCATCAACAAAGTCTTTGTCGATTACGAATTTCATACGCCCGTCGCCTCTTGTGTTCGTCAATTCATTAACAGAGAGAACTGCAAGGCGAGGGCCATCTGAAAACCGGGTAAAAACCCGGAAATCAGCGTGTTTGAAGGGCAAAAGTGATGCGATTGCGACAGAAAAACCGTCCGCTGTGGGGTTTACGACTTCAACACCGCGTTGTCAAAGTGACTGGAGCACCTGCTTCAAACGTGCCAGGCCATCCTCAAGCGTCGATTTCGGACACGCAAAATTCAGGCGGATAAACCGGTTTTCCTGCTGTCCGGGCAGAAAACCGCTGCCGCTGCTGATGCGTAACTCGCCATCCTCCAGCAAACGCTTCGCCAGCTCCGTACCGTTCAGGCCAATGGCTGAACAATCGATCCAGGCCAAATAGGTCGACTGTTGCGGATACAACTTCAGTTGCGGCAACTCTTGCTGAAGAAAGTGCTGAATGTGCTGAAAGTTGCGGTAGAGATAGACGTTCAGAGCATCAACCCAATCTGCCCCGTGATCGTAGGCGGCCATCGAACCGACAACGCCGAACGGATTGACGCCTTGAATCTCGTGCTCTCGCAACGCCTTGAGCACCTTTACACGCAAGGCACGATCTGCGATCACAGCATTGCCGATTTGCAACCCGGCCAGATTGAAGGTCTTGCCCGGAGCCATCAGCGTGATGCAATTCGCCAGATGATCCGGCGACAACGACGCAAACGGTCGATGAGCTTCACCGGGAAACAGCAAGTCGCAGTGGATTTCATCACTCACCACCGTGACGTTATGGCGCAGGCAAATCTCGCCCAGACGCAACAGCTCGTCGTCACGCCATACTCGCCCGGACGGATTATGCGGGTGGCACAGCAACATCACTTTAACGTCCGGCGCGGCGGCTTGCTGCTCCAGATCATCCCAATCGACCTGATAGATTCCGGTGCTGGCGGCATCCGCGCTGTCCGTCATCACCAGTTTGTTTTCAACAATGCGACCACCGATGCGTTCAATCGACGAGAAGAAACAGTGATACACCGGCGTCTGCACCATCACGCCATCACCGGGCTGAATCAAGGCCCGCAAAATCGAGGATATGGCAGGCACAATGCCGATGGTCGGCAAAATCCAGTCGTGCTCCAGCGCAAAGCCATAACGACGCTCAGACCAACCCGCAACAGCGGCGTAATACTCCTCCGGCACCCAGGTGTAGCCAAACACACCGTGATCCACCCGCTGCCGCAACGCCTCCAGCACCACCTCCGGTGCCTTGAAATCCATATCAGCGACAAACATCGGCAAAGTGTGATCCGACGGATTCGAATCCCACTTGTAACACCCCGATCCTCGGCGCGGGACAACAGTATCAAAATCAAATTGGCTGGCATCGGTCATGGCGGTACGACTGGGTTATGAAAGGAGTGTTAGAGGGTAGCGTGTTTGCCCAGAAAATGCTGTTCGGAAAGTGCCTTCACTCCTTGATCGTGCTACAGTTTTTTGTAATCCGAATTGATCACAACATCGTCAAAGGAGGCTTCGGGTGAAAACAAAAATTGATCGTACTCTTTACCCGGAGCTGGATTTATTGCTTTGGGACAGAGCAGAGCGCTATATCACTCCCAAAGAGGCATTCGCCACCTATGAAAAACGCTGGCGCTACCTGAACTCTGAAACAATAACAGACCGCGAACAAGCTCTTATTGCTCAGCTAACCAACACAATTGGCCATGGCCATTTCCTTGTGGCATGAAATTCATTCGAGCTCGTCACCAGCTTATTTTCAAAATTCTTGAAGAGTTTGACTCCGACTACTTACAACAAAACAACATTCTATTCGGTGGAGGTACTCGTATCGCCATGGAACTTGGTGAATTTCGGGAATCCACCGATATAGATTTCTGCTGTGTTGGAAAAACGTCATACCGAGCAGTACGTTCAGAAACAACATCAGATTCCTTAGGTTCTTTACTGAAGCCTGACACTTCCTTGAAATTTGTACGAGATATTCGTGCAGATCGGGATGCCGTCAGAACATTTGTATCTTTAGGAGAAAGTGGGCCAGCCGTAAAGCTGGAATTTATTCACTTTGATTATGATGACTTGGCAGCCGACCAGGATTCAGACTTTCCCGTTCCGGTTCTTGATAAAACGTCCTGCTGGCTTAACAAATTATTGGCTAATGCAGATCGTTATATGTCATCTGATAGAAAAGACATACTGGATCTCTGCATGATGCACCGTTGCTGGGGGAAAATTCCTGAAAAGGCTTGGCAACAGGCAGATGATATTTATAGCCAAAAAATAGTGCTTGATGGATTGGATAAAGCGCTTTCGAATATTCAGAAAGATCCAAATAACGCCTTTAATATTGCAACCAACTCACTGGCCATGACATCAGAACTAGCCGATGAGTTAATCAACAAAGTTTCTCGAAGATTGGCTTCAGAAGTAACCAAGCGGCAGAAAAAAAATTAATCCCTCACATAACAGGTGTAATACGCTTCGCTATTACACCCTACGGCTGGATCAATCATCATCCTGCATTGGAATGGAATTATTACCCGAATCCAGACTGGCTATTTTTTCAGAAATACTGGTTTTTTCCGACTCAGACAAAGAGATTGATTCATTATCAATACAGAATATATGCTCGCCGATGGAACCGTCGAACTTTATCTTCCCTAAAATATCACCACTTGCGCTAATACAATCAAGCTCTTGTTGTATTGGAAAGAACAGTACCATCTAAGACCTCACTCTCAGGTATATTTTGTTTTTCATGATAATCGCAGATGAGATTCACTTCAACGCCACGCTGCTTCCAAACAAGTAGGGTGTATTAGCGAAGCGTAATACAACTAACACGTTCCAATAAAACCAAGTAAACTGATCAAACTATTTATATCAACCGCCTTCACGAAAGTTAAACAATCACAGCGAGAGATTGATGAGCATCGTCATATGTAAAACAATAG
Source organism: Oceanospirillaceae bacterium (assembly GCA_002723385.1). GTDB lineage: Bacteria > Pseudomonadota > Gammaproteobacteria > Pseudomonadales > Oceanobacteraceae > Oceanobacter. Next base: position 36,128 of record PBNY01000049.1, read on the forward strand.
ATAAAAAAGTATTTATTCATTCAGATACAAGGGGATGGAACTCTATTGCAGAACGGTCAGATATCTTCAAGGGATTGCTTAAGATTGTAATACTCTCTCCAACAATTTGTATCTGTTGGGCTGGAAATGCAGAGACAGCAAAAGATGCATTTAACGGCATTGAAGACCGGTGGATTAAAGAGAACGATACAGCTTCACTATGTACTCACCTGTCACTATTTTCGATGAGTGATCAGTTAGATCACCATGTGGACTTTATTATCATAGATCATAGTAGTGACGCAAAAACATTCAAAATCACCAAGGGTAAAATTCAAAATAAAAACCCTGGCTTCACTTGGATTGGTGATTACGATGCTTATCACTTATTTTTAGAAAAGTGGCACCAAACTTTATCTACGAAAGACCCTGAAGAATACATTGCTTTTCATAAAGCGTTCAAGATCATGATCGAAAACGCTCCTTCAAAAACGGTCGGAGACTTTCAAGTTAGTGTTGTATCAAATGATGAGGGGTTTCGTTACACGACTTACGGGGAAGCTTTCTCTCCAAAGCAAACCCTATCGCCAGGAACCTCTGTTCTTAAACTACAAGGCTGTGCAGAAGGTGCATATTCACTGAGTTGTCTTACGACCAATGCAAATGAAAAACCGGGTTGTGCACTATATTTCACGCCGATTGAATTCGGCGTGATATTAGACCCATCAGATCCTTTCCACTTTGGCCCTATTTTACACTTGCCAATAAATACCTTTCTAAGTGAAGTAAAAAGGATTTATGGTTTCGACTTATCAGGGAGAGTGGTCGATAGCAGTGGACAAATCCGTTCTGTAGGGAAACGTACAATAGATGTTTCTTTGATGGGCAGCACAATTATCAAAGTTTGACAACCGTCAATAGTTAATTGCTTCTACCAATATTGATTGAACCCCTCAGCCACAACTATGGCTGAAACGATTATTTTAAATAAATTGAAAATCGGAGAAAGCGGGCGAACACAGGGGTTCGCCCCTACAGTCATAAATGACTGTGCGATGGCTGTTTACGCCAGTCGCTTGTATTTCATACGTTTCGGTGCGGCGTCGTTGCCCAGACGCTTTTTGCGATCCGCTTCGTATTCGGTGTAGTTACCCTCGAAGAAGGTCACGTTGGAATCACCTTCGTACGCCAGAATGTGGGTGGCGATGCGGTCAAGGAACCAGCGGTCGTGGGATACGACCATCACAGTGCCGGGGAAGGCGTCGACGGCTTCTTCCAGTGCACGCAGGGTTTCTACGTCGAGGTCGTTGGACGGTTCGTCCAGCAGCAAGACGTTCGCCCCTTGCTTCAGGGTGTAGGCCAGTTGCAGGCGGCCACGTTCACCACCGGACAGTTCACCCACACGCTTTTGCTGATCGCCGCCCTTGAAGTTGAAGCGGCCAATGTAGGAGCGGCTTGGGTATTCCTTACCGTTGATCTCCAGCATGTCGAGTCCATCTGAAACGGCTTCCCAGACGGTTTTGCTGTCGTCCAGTTCTTCGCGCAGCTGTTCGACGAAGGCCAGTTTGACGGTTTCGCCGGTGACCACTTCGCCGGAATCCGGCTGCTCGGTGCCTGCAATCATGCGGAACAGGGTCGATTTACCGGCGCCGTTACCACCGATGATGCCGACAATGGCACCCGCCGGTACGGTGAAGCTGAGGTCATCGATCAGTACGCGATCGCCAAAGGATTTGGTGACGTTGTGGAATTCAATCACCTTGTCGCCAAGACGCGGGCCAGGCGGAATGTAGATTTCGTTAGTCTCGTTACGGGTCTGGAACTCGCGGGAGTTCATCTCCTCGAAGCGGGCCAGACGCGCCTTGGACTTGGACTGACGGCCCTTGGCACTCTTGCGAACCCATTCCAGCTCGTGCTTGATGGCCTTGGCGTGGGCGTCTTCTTCTTTCTTTTCCTGCTCCAGACGCTTCTCTTTGGTTTCCAGCCAGGTGGTGTAGTTGCCCTGGTACGGAATGCCGTGACCACGATCCAGCTCCAGAATCCACTCGGCACAGTTGTCGAGGAAGTAACGATCGTGGGTAATCGCCACCACGGTGCCCGGATATTCTTCGAGGAATTTCTCCAGCCAGCCAACGGATTCAGCATCCAGGTGGTTGGTCGGTTCGTCGAGCAGCAGCATGTCTGGCTTGGACATCAGCAGGCGACACAAGGCCACACGACGGCGCTCACCACCGGACAGTTTGGTCACGTCGGCATCCCACGGCGGCAGACGCAGCGCATCGGCGGCAATTTCCATCTGGCGATCGAGGTCGTGACCACCCGCCGCTTCGATGATGGCTTCCAGGCGACCTTGCTTCTTGGCCAGTTCGTCAAAGTCGGCATCCGGCTCGGCGTAGGCGGCGTAGACCAGATCCAGTTCGGCCTTGGCATTCACCAGCTCGCTGAGGCCATCTTCGACGTTGCCTTTGACGTCCTTGGATGGGTCAAGCTCTGGCTCCTGTGGCAGGTAGCCGATGTTCAGTTCTGGCTGCGGACGGGCTTCGCCAATGAAGTCCTGATCCACACCAGCCATGATTTTCAGCAGGGTCGACTTGCCAGAGCCATTCAGGCCCAGTACGCCGATCTTGGCGCCCGGAAAGAAAGAAAGTGAAATATCCCGCAAAATCTGACGCTTGGGCGGAACAATCTTGCCCAAACGGTTCATCGTAAAAACATACTGTGCCATGGTGGCTCCCCTCACTTACAATGGACGCAACGCTACTCAAAACCCAAAGGGAAGGCAACGTCATAAGTACGGGATCCTTTTCTGGCCTTATTGAGTAAAATCATTGCATCCTTTCCCGATGCCGGTTTTCAATACTTTTTTGCTTCGTTTTTTATAGCCCCTCAGGGACGACAGCCGTCATTCGTCAGACTCACGAGGCATACCGCCAGACGAAATTGTCGCCTGACATAATGTGATGGAGAACAATGCAGCCGAACCATGATGACGTTGAAATTCGCATAGTACGCGCCCGCCGCCAGCGCCGCCTGATTGCGCTCAGCTTTCTGGCCCTGTTACTGCTGGCGGTCGCCGATATGCTCAGTCGCATTGATATTCAGGAATGGTGGAGTTCAGACATGCTTCACAGCCTGCAGGCACCGGCTGGCCTGTATCTGGCGATGATTTCCATTCTGTATCTGTTCTGGCGCTATGTACGCAATATCGAAGACGTTGCCATCAATGGCAGTCAGGCCGCCCATCTGCTGATTGATCGTTCAGCCACGGTACTCGACGCCATCCCCGATGCCCTGATCTGTATTGACGAGAACGGCAAGATCATTCGAGCCAACCAATACGCCGAGCGACTGCTGCGCGAGAACACCGGCTACGACGGTGGCTGCGCAACCCTCAAGGACCTGTGGAAAGCCGATCACGCGTTCTGGAATCAGCCGGTTGATTTGACGCGCCCGCATACGCAAAAAGCCGATATATGCCTTGCGGCCAGTCTCGATGGCCAGGTACGTCGATACGAACAAAGCTATCAGCCAACATTCACCGATGAGCGCTTCACAGGCGGAGTCTGGTTGCTGCGCGATGTGACGGAAAGCCTGAAAAGCCGGGAGCGGGAAGAACACACCCAACATCTTTACCAGGCCATGTTCGACGGTGCCGGTGTAGGGCATTGTGTGCTCGATGCCAGCTGTTATCAGGGCGATATCGACACCCTGGTGGTCGCTTCCATCAATCAGGAAATCCTCAATCTCACCGGTGCCGGTTCACGGGAACAGCTCCAGAACGAGTTTCACCAACTGTTTACCGATGGCGGCAAACAGCTGATCAACGCCATATCACGGGTAATGTCTCAGGACGATAAACGCGAGCGTATACTGACCACCACCATCACTCGCTTTGATGGTCTGGAGCGGGATGTGTCGCTGCACTTCAGCAACGGCTGGTACGGTCGGGTACTGGTGACTCTGATAGATATCACCGAGAGTCGCCGCTCGCAGCAAAACCTGTCGGACGAAAAGGAGTTCTGGCGCAGTATTTTGTCCCACATGCCGGTGATCGTTCACGTCGCCAAATTCGGTGACGGCGATCAGCCGGAAGTCCTGTACCGCAACACCTGCGCAGCCGAGTATCTTGGGTTCAGCAATATGCCTTCTGAGCACATGCAGGACTGGCTCCTCTACGGCGACCCGGAGTTTCGTTCCGAGGCCCGTGAAATCTTCTTGCGTCTGAAAACCACGCTTCCCGGCCAGACCATCAGCCAGCAAGGCCTCTTCAAACGTCGTGATGGTCAGGAACGGACGATCCAGTTTGACTACACACCGCTGAAGCTGAAAGACGATGGTGAGGTCGAGACATACATAGGCATCGCCAGAGACATCACCGAAGACATCAATCGCCAGCATCAGTTATGGGAGAGCCAGTCGCACTACCGCATTCTGGCCGACCACATGAGTGACATCGTCTGGACCACGGACATCGACATGCAGATTGATTACGTCAGTCCGTCCGTCGAACATCTGCTGGGTTACTCACAGGACGAAATCATTAATGGCGCTGGCAGCGATATTTTCTCCCGCGCGACCATCACGCCGCTCCTGCGTGAACTGCACAAGCACATGGAGCTGGCGGGCAAAGAGAATGCGGAAGTGCCGGCCCTGCTGTCCCAGCATGACATCACAGCCACGGCCAAGAACGGACAACGCATTGACCTGAATCTTCACGTCAGCCCAATGTGGAACAGCAATGGCGGGCTCCGGGGGCTGTTGGGCGTTTGCCGCGACATCACTTCCAAACGCATGGATGAACGCGAGTTGAAACAGGCCGCCACGGTATTTGATAACAGCAACGAAGCCATTCTGATCACCGATCATCACGGTGAAATCATCAAGGCCAATGAAGCGTTCTTTGATCTCACCGGCTATACCCGCCACGATATCCACTCCCAGAATCTGATTGCGCTGCTGGCGCCCGGTACTCTGGATCACGTTCGTTTTGAGGAAATCTCCGAATGTCTCAGAGACGACGGATACTGGCAGGGTGAGATCAATTACCGTTGCGCCAGCGGTCGTTTGCGCACCGGCTGGGTCGGTATCAGTCTGATTCGCGAAAAACATGAACGCGATCAAACACTGACGGTGATCATGTCCGATATCACCGAACGACGCGTGATTGAGGAAAGTGTCCACCGCCTCGCCTACTACGACGCCCTGACCAACCTACCGAACCGCAGTCAGATGTTCGAACGGCTGGAGTCTTCCGTGCGCCAGTCCGCCATCAGCGACACCAAGGGCGCGTTGCTGTTTATCGATCTGGATCGCTTCAAGCCAATCAACGATTCCCTTGGCCATCAGGTCGGCGATCAGGTGCTGCAGGAAGTGGCCGCCCGCTTGCGTCAGTGCGTCAAGGCGCGTGATCTGATCTGCCGAATGGGTGGTGATGAATTCACCGCCGTGCTGACCTTTCCGGGCAACTCGGAGCTGGCTCCCGGCAACGCTGAACGGGTTGCCCAGCGCATCCTCAAACAACTGAGTGCGCCCTACAAACTGGAACAGCGCAGCGTTCATATCAGTGCCAGCATCGGAATCGCCCTGTTCCCGGACGATGGCCATACCGCCACCGAGCTGCTGAAAAACGCCGATATGGCCATGTATCACGCCAAGAATGCCGGTCGCAACAACGCCAAATTCTACGACGACGCCATGCGCCAGAAGGCGATCAGCCAGCTGGAGATGGTCAACGACCTTCATCAGGCCTTGCCTGCGGGCCAACTCAGCCTGCGCTTTCAGCCCCAGTTTGATTGCAAGACCAAACGCTGCACTTCCGTCGAGGCCTTGCTGAGATGGAATCACCCCACCAAAGGTGCCATCGGGCCTGCGGAGTTCATTCCGGTGCTGGAAGAAACCGGCCTGATCAATCCGATTGGTCAGTGGGTACTGGAGCAAGCCTGCAAGCACCTGAAAGAGTGGCAAACGCTGAATATTGGCATCAACCGGGTGGCCGTGAATGTCTCAGGCGCCCAGTTCTCTGATCCGCTGTTCCTGCAGACCGTGCAGGAGGCCGTCAGTCACGCCGGGCTGGAACCCCGGCAACTGGAACTGGAGCTGACAGAAACCATCCTGATGAAAGACGTCGAGCACACGCTGCAGCAACTGGAGCGTCTGCGCAGTCTGGGTTTTCAGGTCGCCATTGATGACTTCGGTACCGGTTACTCCTCATTGAAGTACCTCAATCGCTTCCCGGTGGACAAGCTCAAGATCGATCAGGACTTTGTCCGCAAGCTGCCTTACAAGGCTGAAAGCGTTCAGCTGGTGAACACCATCATCACCATGGCCCAGAACATGAGTCTCGGCGTGGTGGCGGAAGGGGTCGAAACCTGCGACCAGATGAGTTTTCTGGTCGAGAGTGGCTGCGAAAGCGTGCAGGGATTTCTGATGGCACGGCCAATGAGCCACGAGCAGATCGTTAGCCAGCACGAAAAACTCCAGCTCTGCTGCGCCAGTTGCCACGAAGCATGCCCGCCATCAGGCCGTGACGAAACTTCACGGCCATCATGAGCAAGTCTCACGTGTAAGATAATCGTAATTTAGTGTAGAATTGCCGCCCTTTTTTCAACAGTCCGGCACTCTGTCCGGGCTGGCAACACTGAACCATACCGAGGACGCCCGGATGTTTAGCCGCGACATGAATATTGCCGACTTTGATCCAGAACTCTGGTCAGCCATGCAGGCTGAGGACCAGCGTCAGGAGCATCACATTGAGCTGATCGCTTCTGAAAACTACACCAGCCCACGTGTAATGGAAGCGCAAGGCTCCCAGCTGACCAACAAATACGCCGAAGGCTATCCGGGCAAGCGTTACTACGGTGGTTGTGAACACGTGGACGTGATCGAGCAACTGGCCATCGATCGCGCCAAAGAGCTGTTCGGTGCTGGCTACGCCAACGTTCAGCCACATTCCGGCTCCCAGGCAAACGCTGCGGTGTTCATGGCTCTGGTTAAACCAGGCGAAACCATTCTGGGCATGAGCCTGGCACACGGTGGCCACCTGACTCACGGCGCTGCGGTGTCGTTCTCCGGTCGTATCTACAACGCGGTTCAGTACGGTCTGAACCCGGAAACTGGCGAAATCGATTACGCCGATGTTGAGCGTCTGGCGCGTGAGCACAAGCCGAAGATGATCATCGCCGGTTTCTCTGCTTACTCCCGAGTGGTTGACTGGCAGCGTTTCCGCGACATCGCGGACGAAGTCGGTGCTTACCTGTTCGTTGACATGGCTCACATCGCCGGTCTGGTTGCGGCAGGCGTCTACCCGTCTCCGGTTGGTATCGCTGACGTGGTTACCACCACCACCCACAAAACCCTGCGTGGCCCTCGTGGCGGCCTGATTCTGGCCAACGAAGACGAAGAGCTGAACAAGAAGCTCAACTTCGCGGTATTCCCGGAATCCCAGGGTGGCCCATTGATGCACGTGATCGCCGGTAAGGCGGTGTGCTTCAAGGAAGCGATGTCCGACGACTACAGGAACTACCAGGCTCAGGTAGTCAAGAACGCTCAGGCAATGGCCAACACCTTCATCGAACGTGGTATCAACATCGTTTCCGGTGGCACTGACGATCACCTGTTCCTGGTTGATCTGATCGGCAAGGAATACACAGGTAAAGATGCTGACGCGGCTCTGGGTCGCGCCAACATCACGGTGAACAAGAACTCGGTGCCAAACGACCCGCGTTCTCCGTTTGTCACCTCCGGTCTGCGCATCGGTTCTCCAGCCATCACTTCTCGTGGTTTTGGTGAAGCCGAATGTGTTCAGCTGGCTAACTGGATCTGTGATGTTCTGGATGGTCTGGAATCTGGCGATTCCACTGCGGCAGAAGCTGGCGTGAAAGAGAAAGTGATCGCTCTGTGTGACCAGTTCCCGGTTTACCGCTAAACCGAACCGGTTCTGTCTGGCCAAGCCTCACGCTGGCCAGACAGCAACGTCCCACTTCTTCCTCTCATTAATGTCTCCTGCTCTCCAATTTCTGCCTGTCATTTGTAACGCAGACTCGCTGCTCCTGGCCTTTTTCAGGCATTTGATTCGGCAATTTCCACACCAGAATCGTACAAAATATCGGCTCCCAAACGGCTCAATTTGATCAATACGGGACAGCATCAAGGTTGCTTCAGATGGCCACATTTGACGGTTGCCGAATGTTGCAATCTGCTTACAATGCCAGCAGCGATTAACCTCAGTGAGTGTTTGCCATGTCGACCATCAGCTGCCCCCCAAACTCGCTTTTTGAACAGTCCGTCCCTCGTTCGACACTCAGGAACTGGAAACCCCTTTCCATGACCGAGCTGGCCGAAACCCTGACGGAGCAGGAAAAAAACCTGCCAACAGAGCTGGCTGATTTCTGGGCATTGATGCGCTTGCCAGAGCCGGAATTGTGGGAGCAACACCCCTGGGCCGACGAGGGCTGCGGATTCTGGGTATTGGGTGTCGCCAGCCGCCTGTGCATCTATTACAACGACCACACCCGTGGCTTTTCAGTCTGTCGCTTCGAACGCTGGGGCGTGATTCCGGAATGCGATTGCCAGGGGCAGTCTCTCGCTGGTGCCGTTCACACTGCCAGAACACTGTAAATCACTTTTAACCGCTAATCGCATTTGCTGCTCCCGACGTGCCGGAGTACACTCTGCGCCATATTTTGATGGCCGGATTCTCCGGGCCTCACCCGCTCTTTTTGCTCGCAGGCCTGCCCGAACGGCCCCTGCCGTCATGACCGGTGTTGCCCGCTGATTTTCAGGGCCGCTGTTTTTCGTCATATGCAATCTGGCATCACCACTGAGCAAATCTGTGAGCACATCCGATACCGAATACATGCGCCGTGCACTGCAACTGGCGCACCTTGGTCTCTATTCCACCAGCCCGAATCCCCGAGTCGGCTGCGTCATCGTCAAGGATGGCCAGATCGTTGGCGAAGGCTGGCACCAGAAAGCCGGTCAACCTCACGCTGAAATCAACGCCCTCCGCATGGCCGGCCCCTCTTCCGAGGGCGCAACGGCGTATGTCACGCTGGAACCTTGCAGCCACTATGGCCGCACACCGCCCTGTGCCGACGCTCTGATCAAAGCCGGTGTTGCCCGTGTTGTGGGTGCTTGCTCCGACCCTAACCCGTCAGTTGCAGGGCGAGGCTATCAACGCATTCGTGATGCCGGTATCGAGGTCACTGAAACCTGCCTGGCTGACGAGGCCGAAACCCTGAACATCGGCTTTATGAAGCGCATGCGAACGGGGCGTCCTTATGTGCGTATCAAACTGGCCCAGAGTCTGGATGGCCGCACCGCCATGGCCAGTGGCGAAAGCCAATGGATCACGGGCACCCAGGCCCGGCAGGACGTGCAGAAACTGCGCGCTCGCAGCTGCGCCGTGATTACCGGTGCTGATTCGGTGCTGATCGACAATCCTTCGATGACCGTGCGCCCGGCAGAATCCGGGATCGAGCAGGAAGCCCGCCTGTGGCGACAGCCACTGCGAGTGCTTATAGATGGCAGGCAACGCGTTAGCTCCGAAGCCAAACTCTTTGCCCAGGCTGGCGACATCCTGATTGCCACCAGCGGTGCCAAACCGTCAGGCAATAATGCGATTCAACGTGCCGAGGAACTCGGCGCACTGGATTACTGGCACAGCGACGGCCAGGAGAAGGTCAACCTGCCTGCCTTGCTGGATGAACTGGGTCAACGCGGTTGTAACGAGGTGCTGATTGAATCCGGGGCCCAATTGGCCGGTGCCTTTGTTGAACAGGGTCTGGTCGATGAGCTGGTGCTCTACTGCGCGCCGACCTTGCTGGGCAGCAATGCGCGGCCCCTGATGACCTTGCCGTTGACCCAAATGAAAGAGCAGGTGCGCTGGCAATGGCAGGACGTCACTCCTATGGGTGATGATCTTCGCCTGACCCTGACCCCCGCTCCCCTCTCGACTGAAACAGGAACACGCTGATGTTTACCGGCATTATCGAAGCCGTTGGTACGGTTCAACAAGTCACGGAATCCGGTGGCGACTTGCGCCTTCGCATTCAAACCGGTGGATTGGACCTCGGAGACGTCAAACTGGGCGACAGCATCGCCACCAACGGCGTATGTCTGACCGTGGTCGAACTGCCCGGCGATGGTTTTGTGGCCGATGTATCGCGTGAGTCCCTGGCGCATACGAACATTGGCGAATGGCGCGGCGGCACACGCGTGAATCTGGAAAAAGCCCTGCTGCCCACCACACGCCTCGGCGGCCATATGGTCAGCGGCCATGTTGATGGCGTCGGCACTCTGGTTGCCCGCTCCGCTGACGCCCGTTCGATTCGTCTGACCGTCAAGGCTCCGGTGGACCTCGGCCGCTACATTGCCGCCAAGGGTTCGATTACCGTCGATGGCATCAGCCTGACCGTGAATGCCCTGACCGAGCAAGGTTTCCTGCTCAACATCGTGCCCCATACGGCGGGCGAAACCACGCTGGCGAATGCCCAGCCTGGTCGGCAGCTTCATCTGGAAGTTGATATGATAGCGCGCTATCTGGAGCAGCTGCTGAACCACAACACACCTTCTGACACCAACAAACTGACCCCGGCATTCCTTGCCGAACACGGTTTCTGGAAATAAGTGAGTCCTCATGTCACTGAACAGTATTGAAGAAATCATCGCTGATATTCGCGCCGGGAAAATGGTCATCCTGATGGATGACGAAGACCGCGAGAACGAAGGCGACATCATCGTAGCCGCCGAAAAAGTTACACCAGACATCATCAACTTCATGGCCACCGAAGCCCGTGGTCTGATCTGTCTGACCCTGACCGGCGAACGCTGTGATTACCTCGGTCTTCCGGCTATGGTTGCCGGTAACGGCGCCAAGTTCTCAACACCGTTTACCGTATCAATTGAAGCCGCCGAAGGCGTGACCACCGGTATTTCGGCTGCCGACCGTGCCGCCACCATTCAGGCTGCCGTCAATCCAATGGGTAAGCCGGAAGACATCGTCCAGCCAGGTCATATTTTCCCGTTGCGCGCACGTCCAGGTGGCGTGCTGAGCCGTGCAGGCCATACCGAAGCCGGTTGCGACCTGGCGCGTCTGGCCGGGCTGATCCCGTCTTCTGCCATCGTTGAAGTCATGAACGCCGACGGCACCATGGCACGTCGCCCCGATCTGGAAGTGTTCGCGAAAAAGCACGGCATCAAGATTGGCACCATCGCCGACCTGATCCACTACCGCATGGCTAATGAGAAAACCATCGAGCTGCTGGACAGCGAAACCGTCAGCAACAAGCACGGTACCTTCACCCTGCGCACTTTCCGCGACACCATTCAGAACGAAATGCACGTGGCGCTGACCATGGGTGAGATTCAGGCGGACGAGCCTTGCCTGGTGCGTGTACAAACCAACAACCTGTTGCGTGACGTACTGGGACTGCAAAAAGACAGCGCCTGTAGCTGGACATCCGAAGCCGCTCTGAGCGCCATCGCAGAAGCCGGAACCGGCGCACTGGTTATGCTGTCAGCCGGTCAGGAAGAAGACATTCAGGACAGCCTGAACGATCTGTTTGGACGTGCCCGCCCGGTACGCAGCCCCAACAAGGACAGCTCCGGCGCCTTCCTGACGGTTGGTACTGGCTCCCAGATTTTGCGCGAGCTTGGCGTTCAGAAAATGCGCCTGCTCAGCTCGGAAATGCGTTACACCGGCTTGTCCGGGGTTGATCTGGAAATTGTCGAATACCTGCCGTTCAAGCAGTAAACGACTGAAGATTTCCGCAACCGAATTCCTGTAAACACGGCTAGCCTGTACAGACAGGTCTGCCATTGAAACGAGATATATTGAGATGAAACACATTCAAACCATCGAAGGAAACCTGACCCCAAACGACGGTCGCTACGCTATTGTGGTTGGCCGCTGGAACGCATTCGTTGTTGAAAGCCTGCTGGAAGGTGCGGTCGACAGCCTGCTGCGTCACGGTGTTGAGGAAGAAAACATCACCATCATCCGTGCTCCGGGTGCCTTTGAGATTCCACTGGTCGTTCAGAAAGTGGCTGCAACTGACAAGTACGACGCTGTGATCGCTCTGGGTGCGGTCATTCGTGGTGGCACACCGCACTTTGAATACGTCGCCGGTGAATGCACCAAGGGGCTGGCCAGCGTTTCGATGGAATACGGTATTCCGGTTTCTTTCGGCGTACTGACTGTCGACAGTATCGAACAAGCCATTGAGCGCTCTGGCACCAAGGCGGGTAACAAGGGTGAAGAAGCAGCCATGTCTGCTTTCGAAATGGTTGCGCTGCTGAACGCTCTGGAGGCCTGATCCTCATGTCTCGTGCTTCCGGCAACCACAAACCCAGCCCGGCTGCGCGTCGCAAGGCTCGCCGTTTTGCTGTTCAGGCTCTGTACCAATGGCACATGGCAGGTGCTGACCTGGCCCAGATCGAATCGGAGTTCCGTACCGACAACGATATGAGCAAGGTCGATCTGGAGTACTTCCACGACATCTTGCATGGCGTGCCACGCAACGTTGAAACACTCGACAAGAAAGTAACGCCGCTACTGGATCGTCGCCTCGACGAGATGACACCGGTTGAACTGGCCGTTCTGCGTCTGTCCAGCTATGAGATGTGCCACCGTATCGACGTGCCATACAAGGTCGTGATCAATGAAGCGGTTGAGCTGGCCAAAACCTTCGGCGCCACCGATGGCCACAAGTACATCAACGGTGTACTGGACAAGCTGGCTCAACGTGAGCGTACGGTCGAGATTCGCGGCCCACGTGAATCCAGTCAGCCAGCAGCTCCCAAACGAGCCTCTGAGCGTTGACACGCCCCTCTCTGGGGGAATTTGATCTGATTAACCGCTGCTTCCGCAGCGGTTTTCCCATCTCCCACGATACTCTTACCGGCATTGGCGATGACGCGTCAGTGGTTCGGCCCGCGGTCGATCACACCCTGGTGCAGAGTCTGGATACCCAGGTGGCTGACGTCCATTTTCCCGCTCAGGCTCCTGCCGACCTCATCGCACAACGAGCGTTACGCTGCGCCGTCAGCGATCTCGCTGCCATGGGGGCTACGGCTCAGGGATTTTTTCTCGGCCTGACCCTGCCAAAGGGAGAGACCATCTCAGGCATCACCCGCATCAACTGGCTCGACGCGTTTGCCAGTGGTTTGCGGGATGCTGCTCATCAGTCCGGTATCGCCTTGCTGGGCGGTGATACCACCAGCGGTCAACAACTGGTGATCAGCTGCATGGTTCAGGGCTGGGTACCTGGAAACGAATCCGCCTTGCTGCGCTCCGGTGCGCAACCGGGTGACGAGGTGTGGGTATCCGGGCCAATCGGACGTGGTGCCCTGGCATTGCCTCTGGTACTGAAGAATCCGGCGTATTCGCAGGGGTTTGCGCAGCAATACTACTTTCCGGAACCACGACTGCAGCTGGGACAAGCCTTGCGCGGAATCGCGACTGCCGCCATGGATATTTCGGACGGGCTGATTCAGGATGCCGGACACATCGCCCGAGCCAGTCAGGTCAGTATTCAGCTCCGGGGGGAAGCAATCCCCACAGCCGTTGGCCTGGGTCACCCGGAATGGCCAACCTGCCTCACCGGCGGTGATGACTATGAATTGCTGTTCACAGCGCCAGCCAGTCGTCACTCCGACATTGAAGCTCTGGCTCGACGTCTTTCCCTGACGTCAAGCTGTATCGGCGTATGTCTGGCCGTGGCAGATCAGAACCCTGAAAATACTCAATCTCCGCCGCAAAACACAGTGGAACTCCTGCTCGAAGACCGGCCTCTGAGTCTCATTCAAACCGGCTTCCAGCATTTCTGATCGGGTTATCAGTTTTAAGGTTTTGGCCGCTCCTGAACCAAATCGCTCTGCTAGGCTTCAGCCATCCAGTTTGAATTCGACCCCGATTTTTATCTCAAGGAGAGTATCCATGCGTTTTCTCAAGGCCCTGATTGCCGTTCCTGCCACCAGCCTGATGCTAATGCTCAGCCCCTTGTCAGCGGCTGACACCGCCGCGCTTGCCACGCCCTCTTACGTGCAGGTCGCCGCCAGCGGAGAAGTAAAGGCTAAACCCGATCATATGGTGCTGAATATCGCCATTCAGGCCACCGAACGTACCCTGGCCAAAGCCAAGGCTGAAGTCGACCGTGGCTTTCAGCACGCCATGAAGGTGGCCGATTCACTCGGGATTCCTGAGAAAGATATCGATGCCGCTCGCATTCACAATTATCCGCAATATCGCTGGAACGACGGCACCCGCAGCTATCAGGGTGAACAGGTCACCCGCGATATGCACATCACTCTGCACAACATGGAGCAGTACGGCGAGCTGGTGCACAAGCTGATGAAAGACAACCGGATTCAGGTAAATAACACCGAATTCCGCTTCAGCAATCGCACCAGACTGGAACATCAGGCCCTGAAACAAGCCTTGCTGGCAGCCAAACAAAAGGCCACACTGATGGCCGACACCATGGACATGCAGCTGGGTGAGGTACTGGTGATGACTGAAGGTAACAGTCATATGCCAGCCCCAATGTACCGGGAAGCCATGGTAATGGCGGATGCCCCGAGAGCGAAGGCAGCCCCGATGCTGGTGCAGGAGCAGACGATCAGCTCCCGCGTTGAAGTCAGATTCCGATTGAAGTAGACCTATGAACGAAAACAGCCACACCCAACCAGATACCGTCATCAGCCACACTCTACGCCCCGGTGTATACCGACATTACAAGGGGCGGGATTACGAAGTGTTTGGTCTGGTACGTCATAGCGAAACCGAGGAGTGGCTGGTTCACTATCGCACCCTGTATGGCGATCACAGCCACTGGGTGCGACCATACCGAATGTTTGTTGAACAGATTGAAGTGGATGGCGAACCCGTGCCACGCTTCGACTATGTTGGCCCCTGCTCCGGCCCCTCCCATCTGGTCTCTCCCATACCGGAACAAGCGACGGTTCAAAGTGATACCCAGCCTATCAGCGAGACCGACGCGTGACCCCGGCAATCACCGCACTGAAGCGACAAAAGCTGACGTTTGACGTACTTGAATATCAACACGATCCCAATGCGCCGTCCTATGGCGAAGAAGCAGCTGATGCATTGGGGCTTGATCCTTCACAGGTGTTCAAGACCCTGCTGGTTTCCCTGAGCGGACACAAAAGCCAACTGGCGGTCGCGGTCGTACCCGTGACCAACCAGCTGAACCTCAAGTCCATTGCGCGCGCTCTGGGCGCCAAAAAGGCTGCTATGGCCGATGCGGCGGTAGCGGAAAAAACCACTGGCTACATCGTGGGAGGAATCAGCCCGATTGGCCAGAAAAAAGCCCTGCCTACCGTGATCGATGCCAGTGCTGAAGCGCTGGACAAGATGCACGTCAGCGCTGGCCGCCGGGGCCTTGAAGTGGCGCTGGCACCTTCAGATTTGGCCAGGGTCACCCGCGCCAGCTTTTTCGACATTCGCGACTGAGAGGTCGCTATCCCTCTCCCTGACAGACCGAGAGGGCGTTCTCAATTAGTTAACGCGTCCTGTTATGGATGAAAAAGTCATCAGGCCAGGCGTTGAACGCAGGGAATGGTGCGCCCTTTCCAAGTTCCAACAACACAGCCTGGTGGATTTTTAGTCATAACCCTTCGGGCTGAGGCCAGTTGCCCCCAGAACAGCGTTATTCGTCACTTGTTTAGCTCACTAAACCGCGCTTCTCATGCCTTGTTCTGAATCCAACTGGCTCTCAGCAGGATCGATTTACTAATTGAGAACGCCCTCTAGTCCCGGTGCGCGCGAGTCAACCTTGTCGGGTCCAGCAATATTTCCAGCTCTTCTCGGCTCAAGCTGGTGTTTTCCTCTGCCACGTCGATGATCGAACGCTTTTGAACATAGGCGATGCGGGCAATTTCTGATGCTTCCATATAGCCAATCACCGGATTAAGCGCCGTGGCCAGAATCGGATTCCGGCTCAGCGTGTCATTGATTCGGTCGTGGTTGACCCGGAACGTGGCGATGGCCTTGTCAGCCAGAGCGCGACTGGAATTCGACAGCAGCTTGATGTTCTCCAGCAGGTTGCGGGCAATCAGCGGCAACATCACGTTCAGCTCGAAATTCCCCGATGCCGCTGCGGCGGTAATCGCCGCATCGTTACCAATCACCTGGGTAGCTGCCTGCAATACCGCTTCCGGAATCACCGGATTGACCTTGCCCGGCATGATAGACGATCCAGGCTGCAGCGGTGCCAGTTCGATCTCGCCAAAGCCAGTCATGGGTCCCGCGTTCATCCAGCGCAAGTCGTTGGAGATTTTAATCAAGGCAACGGCGAGAGTCTTGAGCTGACCGGAAAGAGAGACCACCACATCCTGGGTGGCAATATGGGCCATAAAGTTTTCAGCGGGCGTAAACGTCAATCCGGTGCGGTCGCTGAGCTTGTCGCAGAAGGTGACGGAAAATTCCGGGTGGGAATTCAGCCCGGTGCCCACGGCAGTTCCCCCCTGGGCCAGAGACTGAAGCATCGGCCGACAGGTATTCAGATTACGGATGACCTGATCGATTTGCGTTGCCCAGGCGCCAAGACTTTGACCGAGCGTTACCGGAACGGCATCCATCAGGTGCGTCCGCCCGGTTTTCACCACAGTGGCACACTCCTTGGAGCGCAATCCGATTTGTTCTGACAGATGCTCCAGCGCTGGAATCAGGTCATCTGCCAGCGCCATGGCGGCACTGATGTGAATACAGCTGGGAATCACATCATTGCTGCTCTGGCCCATGTTCACCTGATCATTGGCGGACACCCGTTTGCCGAGTTTCTGGCTGGCCAGATACGCCAACACCTCGTTGGCATTCATGTTGGTACTGGTACCGGAACCGGTCTGGAACACATCCACCGGAAAATGACGCATCACGGCAGGATCTTCGAGCAATTGCTCTGCCGATATCATGATCGCATTGGCGACATTTTCCGGCAGCCTTCCGAGTGCCCGGTTAGCCTGAGCGGCACAGGCCTTGGTCAGAAGCAACGCGACCACAAACCGCCTGGGCATGGGAGAACCGCTGATGGCAAAGTTATCCACTGCACGCTGGGTTTGCGCGCCCCACAGCACCTCTTCGGATACTTCAACCTCACCCATGCTGTCGCGTTCTACTCGGGTTGTCATGGCGGCCTCCGGCTGTATTTGACTCAACTGAGCATAGCAGCTGACAACACAGGAACCACCCGGCAACGCAAGATTGGCGGAAATAAGGAAGGCAATTAGATTGTGGAACAGAGAATCGACTTCCCCGTGCCACAGCACGGGGAAGTCAGAAGGGACAGAGAGTCAGAACAGCTTCTTCAGTGAGTTCTTCAACTCGTCTTCGGCCTTGTTTTTGAGTTTCTGCTTTTCTTTCTCAGCCTTGGCCCTGGCCTTTTCTTCAGCCTTGCGTTTTTGCTGAGCGGCGTAATCTTCCAGCTTGGCACTGGCCAGATCTTCCAGTTTGGCAAACCGTTCGGTCAGACTCGCATCCATGTCATTCAGCGCTTTCAGCTCGCTGGCGTAAGGCCCGGCAAATTCATCAATACGAGCGTTCAGCTTGCTTTGCAAATTGGCCTCCAGCTTGTCTTGCTGCTGGCGCAGGCGGCGAGAAAATGCGGCATTCAATCGCGCATCCAGATCCGAGCCCAGCTGCACTTCCGGGTCGGCAAGATCACCCGTGGCCCTGGCATCCACCGTGAATTGATCAATCGAATGCAGAGCACTCAACAGTTCCTTGGCAAACAGGGTTTGTCCATCGCCGGTAAAGGCCGCCTGCCCAAACTGGGCATCCAGCTTCGACAGCAACTGATCGCCGCTGACCTGGGCCATACCCTGAAGCTGGGCCATGGCGGAATCCAGCTGGGTGCCGCCAACCCCAAGATCGGCGCTGTTCACTTGCCAGTCCTGAACATCCAGAGTGGCGGTATCACGCCCCGGAGACTGGCGGTGATCCAGAATCAGATTCGCATTCAGAGCCTTGACCTGATTCAACTCCTGGCCGTCGATATCAATCTGGGCTGGACGTCCGAGCACAGCTTGTTGATGCGTCAGGTCACGGCCCGCAATGGCCAGGTTACCTTCGGGTGTGATGGCACTGATACCGGTTTTCCTGATCAGAAATTCAGGCCATGGATCACTGGTCGGGAAGTGCACATAGCGACCGTTCAGGCGTTCTGGCTCCTCTTCTTCTGCGGCTTTTTCTTCGCCATCAGAGGCCAGATACGGCTTGATCTTCTCGTACCAGTACAGGGCTTCATGCGCCCATTCACCCACTTCAGGGCCAAACAGCAGCTGGCTCAGATTAGCCGCTCCCCTGGCATTCAGCTGGTACTTGTCTTTCAGCATGGCCAGATCCTGACCTGGTGCATCGCGCAGGTCTCGCAGACGCTCACCCACTTCGGTGCGGGTTTCACCAATCACGTCACGAGCTTCGGTTACTGCCTTGCGATCTTCACGGAAGCGCTTGCGCAGCTCCTCCAGCTTGGCCTTGCGTTGCTGGAAATCCTCCAGCGACTTCAGGTCACCGCTAACGATGGCTTTGACATCCGCTTCGTATTGTTTGAGATCCGCTTCGGATGGGACCTTCTCAAGCGCTTCATCCAGTTCAACCTTGCGGGTTTTATAGGTTTCCTGAAATGCCTTGCCTGCGGCCTCGGTTTTCAGCTGTTCCCTGGCCAACAGTTCTTCTGCCGATGGCAATTGCTCCAGAACGGGAGTCTCTTCTTCCTTTTTCCCGGAAGATCCGCCCTCGCTGTTGGAGACAGGCTTTTCCAGAGCACCGGATGTGGTTCTTGGCGTGTTGAACTGAAGCTTGTCGATGCTGAGATCACTGATGATGCTCTTGCTCAAAAACAGTGGGCCGAATTCCAGATCTGCCACTGCACGCTCAAATTCGACCAGATTTTCCATCGGCTTTTCAGCATTGGCGACGGTCATGCCCCGCACTTCAATGCCCAAAGGCGCCAGCGACAGCGAGACACTCTTCACCTCCACCTTGGCACCTGCGGCATCACTACCAAACGATTCAATCGCTGATTTGATCAAAGGCGAGGCAGCCAGCATGAAAAAGGCGGCAATCCCGCCGATTACCACGACGAAAGCACCCAGTCCCCACCAACGAATCCATTTAAACATGGTGCTCTCCTATAACGACTGGTAGATAACGTAGAATTTGGTGGCCTGCAGCGCCTGAACCACCTTGAGCTTCATGAACCATTCCATAAACCGCTGACGATACTGGCGAATCAGCACATTGCTCAGCAGATAGACCGGCGCAAAAGCGGCCACTCCGATCACGAAGCCCCCCAGTGTCAGCGTGTGGTTAAACGCCGTCATGCGCCACCATTCACTCTGGTAAAGCGCTACCCAGGTGTCCATCAGGCCAGGATTGGCCAGCAGGCTTTCGCCCAGACGAATGGACAGCGGATCGATAAAGAACGCCAGCATCGAGAACAAGACGTATCCCACCAGAAAACCGCTCAGGTTGGTTCGTACAACCAGAACGATCAGCAGAATCAGAATGTTGTGGAGACTCAGAAATGGCGTAAAGGCGACGATGGCAGAAAAGGCAATCGCCAACGATATTTGCCCCGGCGCTGATTCAGAATTCAGCGCCTTGAGTAAATTGGCCAGCAAACTCAGCATGAGATTTTCCTTTGGCTAATACAGGCTAAGGTGGAAGTGCGGCCGATATCCGGCCCGGTATGGGGTAAATCTAGCAGGCTTATGACTACCTTTCAGTGGCAATATTCCTTGATTTTCTTACGCAAGCGATCTTTTTTCTCCCGATACGCCCATCCGTTGCGCACGCTGATATTCCGGTAGCGATCACGAGCACTTCGGCATGAATTCTTGCGGCTTTCCTTCTGCCGGGCTTCATCTCGGGTACGCGATGCCTTGAGCGCTCGCGACGGGCTGCTACTGGAGGAGGAACGGTAACTGCGTTTGCTGTCACGCACCACATCGCGTCCAGCTTCGCGATGCAATGACGGCGGGCTATAACCGGATGCCGGTTTCAGTTCTACCTGTTCTGATTTCTGGTTTTCCGGTGGTTCGTCTGAAAAATGCAAATTGCCATTTTCGTCGCGCCATTGATAAACCTCGGCCTGGGTCAAACCGCTTATCAACAGGCCAATCGCTAACAGGCCAATTCCGTTCAACACTCGCATGACAGCTTCCTTGTGACAGAGAATAGATTATTGGCTCGTCAGATGACGAACCAGCAATTGAATGGACCGACGACCACGATACTCGTTGATATCCAGCTGAAAAACGATACGGGCACGGTGACAGCTGGCATTCGGCCATTGAGCCGGGTCGATATTAAACCAGATAGCATCCAGCATGAGACCACTGCTGGCGTGTTGATCAGGAGCCAGAACCAGCTTCAGATGACGCCCTCCGACAATCCGCTGCTGAGCCAGCTGAAATACGCCCTCAAACAGCGGTTCAGGAAACCCTTGTCCCCATGGGCCTGCGTGTCGAAGTTGCTCGGCAAATTCGAGTACAAATTCGGTGTGGTCCAGCTGTCCGTCCACTTCCAGAGTCTGTGTCAACTGGGCTTCCGACAGCTGTTCGCGACAGACCTGATCAAACGCCTGACGAAACTCATCCAGCCGATCTTTCCGCACGGTCATCCCGGCGGCCATCGCATGACCGCCAAATTTCACCAGCATACCGGGGGCACGCTTGTCGACCAGATCCAGTGCATCGCGCAGATGAAACCCGGCAATTGAACGAGCTGAGCCCTTGATCAATCCGTCATCACCGTCGGCAAAGGCAATCACGGGACGATGAACCTTGTCCTTGATTCGGGAAGCGAGAATGCCGATCACGCCCTGATGCCAGTCTGTATGATGAAGTGCCAACCCAAAGGGAAGTGCATCGCCAGCATCGAATTCATCGATAAAGCGCTGGGCATCGGCGGTCATCGCCGCTTCGATGTGTTTGCGATCCCGATTCAACTCATCCAGTTGCTGAGCCATATCCAGCGCCAGATTCGGATCATCCGTCAGCAAACAGTCAATGCCAATGCTCATGTCATCCAGACGACCAGCGGCATTGAGCCTGGGACCGATGATAAAACCGAAGTCACTGGATACAGCCCGTTGTGGGTTGCGCCCGGCCACCTGCATCAACGCCGTAATGCCCACAGCCGTTTGACCTGCACGAATGCGACGTAACCCCTGCTCGACCAGAATGCGATTGTTGTAATCCAGAGCGACGACATCAGCAACCGTGGCCAGCGCCACCAGATCCAGAAGATCCGCCAGATTCGGGGCTTTGGCGGTGAAATAGCCGATTTCATTCAATCGCGCGCGCAACGCCAGCATCAAATAAAACGCGACGGTGCAGCCACAAGCATTCTTGCTCGGAAAGCGGCAACCCGGCTGATTGGGATTAACAATCGCCTCAGCATCGGGTAATTCATCCCCCGGCAGGTGGTGATCTGTCACCAGCACCTTGATACCCGCTGCCTGTGCCGCAGCAACGCCATCCACCGATGCAATACCATTATCAACCGTCACGATCAGCGCCGGTTTGTTGGTCAACTGACACGCAACGCCCACCAGCTCTGGCGTCAATCCATAGCCAAAATCGAACCGGTTCGGTACCAGAAAATCCACCTGGGTGAATCCCATCATTCGCAGTGCGCGAATCACCAGAGCCGTACTGGTGGCCCCGTCCACATCGAAATCACCGACCACCAGAATTTGCTGATTATGCGTCATCGCATCAACCAGCAACTGAACAGCCTGATCAATTCCCTTCAGTGAATGGTATGGCAGCAGGTGCGCCAGATTCAGCGCCAGCCGATCCTCAGAGAGTACACCGCGTGCGGCATACACACGCTGAAGCGCAGGGTGGAGACAATCCAGTTGCCAGGATTCCGGCAATGGACGTTGGACAACGCGAACCATGAGAAAACCTTCGTAAAAACAGGCCGTCAGTGTACCTCATGAAGTCCGCATCAGAGCGCGGCATCTCGGACTCTGATAAAGCGTGCAAAACGCGGCAGCCCCGACGTCGTCAGGCCATTGTAGAGAAACGTCACACGACTGCCCAAAGGTGGAGGATTCACGCGCAGCGCGTCGCTCAAACCGGAGCCCAGCCGAAACTCCCGGCCGTCGTCCATACGAACCTTCAGCGAACCCGTCATGCCCTGGTACTTCCCCTTGCCGGGAACAAACCCCACCACCGTGGCTTCCGCATCCTGATGCTGCTTGACCTTGAGCAGGTGCGGACTGCGACCAGTCTGGTAGTGACTGGTACGACGATGCAACATCAAGCCTTCGCCACCCTTGGCCAGGACATCCGATAGCATGGCTTGCAACGCGAGTTCGGAATCAACGAAGGTCTGCTCCAGAGCCTGAATCCAGCTCACATCGAGTCCATCAACCAGCTTCTTCAATTGCTCGCTGCGATGCTCAAACGTCCCGGTTTCGTCCGGCATATCGAACAGCATCAAAGACAAGGACCGCCATTGTTCATCCGTTGCCTGATACGACTGAACGATGCTGTTGACGGTGGAAAACTGTCCCCGCCCCGCCCACAACTCACCATCCAGAGGCGTATCGGGCAAATGTTTTGTAAACCAATCGGGGGCATCAATGGGGTAGCCAGAGCGGGTTCTGAGCTGTTCACCATTCCAGTACACACGAATGCCATCCAGCTTTTCACTCACCAGATAGGCGGACACATTCTCGTAGCCCTGATACACCTGAGCCAGCATCAGAGGCGATGCCTGCCTTGCCATTCCAGACAATGGCAATACCAGAATGAAACAAATGAGCAGTATCTGAATCCAGTCCATGGGCAGACTCCTGAAGTGAGGGAAGAGTAAAAACCTGCCATATGGGAAGCACGAGCCAAAGACCAGAGACGTAAAATCAGAAAAAAGTACCAGTCGAGGCCGGGAAACAGGCCTCCTCAGCAATAGACACTCAGCCCTCAGACCCGATTCTGAACCCAGCTAACAAGCGCGGATCAGCTAAAACTCTCCAGCAGCGCTTGACTTTTCAGACTCGATGCATAATTTTTGTACAACTTTCAGACAGGGAATCCATATGAATCACTACCTATTGGGATTGGGGAGCAACATCAACCCTGAAGAAAATCTGCCCAGAGCCAGGGCCGCTCTGGCCGGTATCACCGACGTCATTACCATTTCGCCGGTGGTGGATACCCCTGCCGTTGGTGATTCATTCAATTACCCATTTCAGAATCAGCTGATGCTGGTCTGCAGTCCGCTGGAATCAACGGAACTCAAACAGCAACTGCTGGACATTGAAGAGAAGCTCGGTAGAGAACCGAAATGCGAAGCACGCAAATTCAAGGACAGAACCATCGACATCGACATTTTGGGTGAGGCCCAGTCACGGGAAGACTGTATCCAGTTTCCGCTGGATGAAAGCTATTATCTGTCGGCACGGGAGCAGTGGCAGCTCTCAAACCCTGCCGCATCCAGCTCCCTGACCTCAGGCTGAAGCCAATCACACTCCAGCCTGATACATTCATGAAGTCTGATTGACGAAGGTCTGGTCATACCGATTGGTCACAAAGCGCCCGCCATCAACCCGCATCACTGTGCCAGTCAAAGCGCGTGCATTCATCAGATAGACGCAGGCATCAATGATGGCTTCATAACCCAACTCTTCGCGAATCAGGGATTGTGAAAGCACCTGCTGGCGATACGCTTCTGAATGCTCCGGCAAGAACTTCACCGGCCCCGGCTGAATCACGTTGACCCGCACCTTTCCAGCCAGACGCTGGGCCTGACTCAAGGCCAGGTTTTGCAACCCGGCCTTGCTGGCACAGTAAGCGGCAAAGCGCTGATTCGGAATATCAGAATAAATATCCGAAATCGCGACCACCGCCGCCTGATTGGCCCAATACTCCTTCAAAGCCTCCATCAACAAATACGGCGCTCCAACATGAACATGCAGGTGCTTCTGAACATGCTCAGCATGGTCTCGCAGGCGATCCCCTACGACAGCATCCGGCACAAAACAGGAAGCGTTGTGTACCAATCCATCAAGCTGTGTAACATTGGCCCGAAGCCAGTCGTTCAGCTGCTCACACAAACCGAGTACGGAATCAGCACTCGATAAATCCGCCTGAAACGACATCAATCGCTCGTGAGACGCAAGCTCATTCGCCGTGTTGTAATGCGCCAGAACCCGCCAGCCCTGAGCCAGCCAATACTCGGCAAGGTCTTTACCAAGACGACGGCCTGCCCCCGTGATCAATATCGTTTTCATGACCGCCTCGCTACTCGGAATCAAAACCGTCGACATCCAGCACCTCAGCCGCGGCCCTAAAGGCTTCCTGAGCTGCTGGTGCGCCGCAATACACAATACTGTGCAGCAAGACTTCACGGATTTCTTCCGGCGTACAACCATTGTTCAAGGCACCGCGAATATGACCTTTAAGCTCAGTCGGAGATTTCAAAGCCGCCAACATGGCAATGGTCACCAGAGAACGCACATTACGGGGCAAGGCCTCACGCTGCCAGGTCGACCCCCAGGCATTCTCGTTGATCCAGTCCTGCAAAGGCGCATTCAATGACGTGGTATTGGACAGGGCGCGATCAACAAATTCATCGCCCATCACCTCACGACGAACCTTCAGACCCGCTTGCTTATCTTCTTCAGCCATACCTAACTCCGAAAAATCTGTGAATCAGGCATGCTAGGCAATATCCGGGCAACAGGCCAGACGTGCTTTGGGATGGCTTAAACGAGTGGCCAGGTGATTTGAACGTTTCCACAGAAAATCGTGGAAACTGCTCGCGTACTACGCTTACCAAAAGAAGGCAGGAAGGGTAAAAATACAGAAATCGCGTGTTTGTGCAGATTTCAGGCACAAAAAAACCAGCTCGATGGCTGGTTTCTTTTATCACTACGCTACGATGTTCTTACAAATGGTTGCGGGGGCCGGATTTGAACCGACGACCTTCGGGTTATGAGCCCGACGAGCTACCAGGCTGCTCCACCCCGCGACATCGTAATCTCTGACGTTTCATTTCCCGCTTTCGACAGCCTGAGCATAGACTGTAAATCGAAATGGTTGCGGGGGCCGGATTTGAACCGACGACGGTTATGAGAATGAAGACAAGAGATCATTTAAATTGATCTTAAATTATAAATATTGCCGTAAATTACCAATTTAGAAGCACTTTCGAACCATCAACAAAAATCAGATTAGGTAAATCAAGATCGATTAAAACTTGCCCATGGCACAGATTTGGGCACAAAATTATTGTTATCAGAATGACCTTAGGGGCACGGGAGACATCGCCTGGATCTGTCAGATCACGCCTGAATACGACATCTCATCGAATTTCATTCCAACAGCAACGACATAAACGCCAGCAGATGTTGATCATTTTTAGCAGCCGGTTTATGTGTGCGCTTGGCATACCACTGTTCTCCACGAGCGCCACACTGGTCACGAATTTGCATCCTCAGTGCTCGGGTCTGCTGATCGTGTTGCCGGATTTGTTGTTGGAACGTTTTCAATATTTCATAGTTTTCGTCAATACGAACCTGAACCTGTCGTTTGATTGTCAGCAGTTGCTCTATCTCGCCCTGCAAACCCCGTTTTTCAGTTCGGCTGCCACTGGCTCTTTTCTGCTGGAAGGCCTGGTCGATACAATGCTTCAATTCATGGCGAGCCTGTTTTTCTTCCTTTAAAGTCTCTTTGATCTGCTGAATTTCCTGGCGCATCTGAAGACCATGCAGGTGCGACTGATGGTGCAGACTGGTCATTTCTACGAACTGCAAATGCGCCCTTTCCTTTTCAGCCTGGCGCTTCAATCGGCGCTGATAATCATCCGTTTTCTCTTGCACCCGTCGCTGTCGGCGCACAACCTCACTGCGTGCACTTTCCCGCTCGGAGCAGGCCAACAACAAGGCTCCAGCCGCTGCAACTGACAATACTTGCCACATTACTTCTTTCCCCCATTCTGATGCACTTGCCCGATGAACGTCTTTCCGCTCAACCCAACGTGACCTGAGGCGTCAACGCCAAACGCTCCACTGAGGCTTCATTCAACCCCCTGAGCTGTTCGTTCATGTCTTGAATCACACACAGGATCTGGGCGCGGTCTTCTGTGCTGAACCCCGGACTCACCAACACCTGGATGAGCTCACCGCGCTGCCTGAGTATTTCCATTCCCACCTGATGTTGCTGGGCACTTTCCTGAGCCAGCAACCGGTAATGACGCTCACAGCGCTCCCGTAACAACTGCAATTGCGCCAGCTTTTGTTGGTGATCTGCCGTAAGCTGCTGACTGCGCAGCTTGAACTCGGCGTCCAGCCTTTTTTCTTCCAGTGCCAGTTGTTGGGCAGCCTGGCGATACTGGAGAATATCGGTGAAGACCGACAACAACGACGGCCCCGCCGCTGCCAGCGTTGTTTGCAGAGGTTGAGACAAAACAATGGGAGTGATTGGTAGCATGGGAGGCTCCTCGTTGCGGCATGACACATGAGATCCGATAGCTGAATCATGCAACATAAAGAGAAACCAAAGCGTGCTCCAAGGTTCGGCAGCACTGACACGATTTTCAGACAGTGTTCTCAATCCATACATCAACCCCGCTGATGGCCAGCTGGTGCCAGAACAAGGCATGCAGAGTATGATTTAGCGAGCCAAACACACGACGAACAACGCCGCTCTGAGGTCAACTGACCTTAGCCCATACGTAAATTTTGCTGTACAAAAAACAGTCAACAGAAAAACCCGCTGATGCAGCACTCCCATGCTACAATCCAAACTGTAAAAAAAAGTCAGTTTTTACAGGATATAGCTTGATAGTACCCGCTTACTTTTATAGTATGGCGGGGCTTTGGAAGAGCCGGATGCTCCTTAAAAATTCAGTACAAAAATTGAACAAATCACTGTACAAAAAACAGTCAATTTTTTCGTTTTTCAAGTGCTTGATTTTTAAAGGAAAATTTTTGGCTAAGAGTTCCAAACCTGCCCCGTTTATAAGGGGATTAAGAC
>PBNY01000050.1 GCA_002723385.1 Oceanospirillaceae bacterium
CGCAATCAGCGCGCGTAAAGGCCGTTTTGAGTTAGCGGAAGGCGGTACGTTGTTTCTGGATGAAATCGGTGATATGCCGCTGGAATTACAGGCGCGGCTGTTACGTGTGCTGCAGGAGCGCAAGGTGCAGCCACTCGGTGGCGGTGAAGAACAGCCGCTGGATGTGCAGCTGGTCGGCGCGACCCACCGCCAGCTGTCCCAGATGGTGGCCGAAGGTCGCTTCCGCGAAGACCTCTATTATCGCCTGAATGGCGTCACTATTACTCTTCCCGCGTTGCGCGAACGTTCGGACTTCTGTCGCCTGGTTGAACACCTGATGCAGTTGCAGGGACGCAGCGATGTGACGGTTGAACCCACTCTGATGGCGCGCCTCAAGCATTACCCGTGGCCGGGCAATATTCGTCAGCTGCAAATGGTGCTGCAGGTGGCGCTGGCCTTTATGGAGCCGCATGAGATGCGGCTGACCGAAGATCATCTGACGCCGGATTTTCTCAGTCAGCTGAGTGAGCCGCCAAAGAAAAACGGCATGTTGCACGAGAACGAAGCCAGCCTGATTCGTCAGGCCCTCGACAAGCACGATGGCAATGTCTCGGCGGCGGCGTCGGCGCTGGGCATCAGTCGGGCGACGCTGTATCGCAAGCTCAAGGACGTGCGCCATGACTGATCGCAGAGCTGTCTTATGTTGAACTGGCTGGTAGCGGCCATTCATGGCCCGGATCGACAGGCGCTGGAGCGCGGTTTTCACTGGCTTTACAGCTTTGTGCGTCCTCACAAACTGCGGATTGCCGGTCTGCTGGGGCTGTCGTTGCTCGGTACCGGGATTGTGTTGTTGCAGCCCTGGCTGACCAAGCTGTTGATTGATGACGGTCTGCTGGCGCAGGATTATTCGACGCTGCTGACCATCGCGCTGGTGATGATTGGCGTCGGCATTGGCGGCACCCTGTTGTCGGGTGTGAATCGTTATCTGCACACCAAACTCTCCGGCACCATTCTGTTTGAGCTGCGTGCGGACGTGTATCGCCACCTGCAAACCCTGTCCCCCAACTTTTTTGCCGAACGCCGTACCGGCGATCTGCTGGCGCGGATGGATGGTGACATTGCCGAGATCCAGCGCTTTGCGGTCGACAGCCTGTTTGCTGCTGTCAGCGCAGTGATAGGTCTGATTGGTGCACTGGCGCTGATGATTACGCTGTCGTGGCAGTTGTCGTTGCTGGTGCTGATCCTGATTCCGCTGGAGTTTTTCTGGCTGCGCTGGATGCGGCGCAAGGTCGAACAGCAAACCCGGCTGACCCGTGAGCGGGTGACGGACTTGTCGAGCTTTCTGGTCGAGACTTTACCAGCGACCAAATTCATTCAATCCACCGGGCGCGAGCAGCACGAGCAACAGCGCCTGGGCCAGTTCAGCGACCGTTATCTGAATCAGCTGCTGTCGTTGCAAGTCACCGAATTTGTCACTCAGGCGGTGCCGTCGACCTTGACCTCGGTGACTCGTGCGGCAGCATTCCTGATCGGTGGTTGGTGGGTGATTCAGGGGCAATGGCAGCTGGGTTCCCTGATCGCATTTTCGACCTACCTCGGCATGGCCACAGGGCCGGTCAACAGCCTGCTGGGACTGTACGTGGCGATCCAGCGAATGAGCGTCAGCCTGATGCGGGTCGCCGAGCTGCGGCAGGCCGAGCCGGAGGTCAAACCACCGCAAGCGCCCCGAACCCTGGAGACTCCGGTCAAAGGCCGTGTGGCGCTGCAGGCCGTGACTTTTCAGTACGCTGAGCGCGAGCCGGTGCTGAATAACACCAGCGTTGTGTTTCCGGCGGGTCAGAAAATTGCCTTGTCCGGGGCGTCGGGGGTGGGCAAGTCGACCCTGATTGATTTGCTGATGCGTTTTCACGACCCACAGCAGGGCACGGTCACGCTCGATGGCGTGGATATCTGTGATCTGGCGCTGTCAGAGCTGCGCCAGCACATCGCTGTGGTGTCGCAGGACATTGTGCTGTTCCGGGGTAGCCTGCGGGATAATCTGACCTACGCCGCGCCGAATACATCGGCAGCAGCACTGGAGCGTGCTGTCTCAGATGCACGGCTGATCTCTTTGATTGAACAGATGCCGGATGGTCTCGATTCGGTGATTGGTGAACGCGGCCAGCGGCTGTCTGGTGGCCAGAAGCAGCGCATCGCCATTGCGCGCGCCTTGTTGCAACAACCGGCGGTACTGGTGCTGGATGAAGCCACTTCAGCGGTGGATGAAGCTACCGAGCAGCAGGTGATTACTGCCATCGACCAGCTATTCCCCAACACCACGCGGATTCTCATCAGTCATCGTCCGTCGACGTTGCACGGCTGCGATCAGCACTGGGTACTGGAGCAAGGACAGCTCAGGCAAGCCGGGGAGGTGGCGCGTGTCTGACTCGCTGCAAGTGGTTTCGGGTCAGCCAGTGAAAGTCGGCGTTGTGGATAGCGGCTTTTCTCCTGAAGCCTCAATACCTATTCAATCCGGCAGTGCGTTTGTGATCGAACAGGATCAGCTGTGGCAGTCGGATCAGGTTCACGATTCGCTCGGTCATGGCAGCCGGGTGATTGACGTGATTCATCAGCTGGCTCCGACGGCACTGATCCACAGTGCCAGAGTGTTTAGCGCCGAAGGCCGCACAACTGCTTTGCAGGTCGCTGCTGCAATTGACTGGCTGGCGGAGCAGCGGGTGGATCTGATTAATCTCAGCCTTGGGTTAAGAGCGGATCGTCCGGTACTGCGAGAGGCCTGCAAACGGGCGTTAGAGCAGGGGATTGTGCTCTGCGCGTCGTCACCGGCGCAGGGGGAAGCGGTTTTCCCAGCCGCGATTCCGGGGGTGATTCGCGCGACCGGTGACGCCCGCTGTGGTCATGAGGATCTGGTTTGGCTGGAAACAGCTCAGGCCGACGTGGCTGGATGTGTGTTGCCAATGTCGAATCAGCGCGGTTTGTCCGGGGCCAGTATGGGCTGTGCGCACGTCAGTGGGCATCTGGCGCGGCTGAAACAACAAGGTTGCTGGACGGATCCTTCATCCGTGCCAGAAGTGCTGGCTGCAACCGCCCGATGGCAGGGCCGGGAGTACAAGACACATGGATAAAATTCTGATTCTGGGTGGTGGCCCGGCGGGTTGTGCCGTGGCTATGGGGCTGAAGCGGCTGGGCTATGCGGTGACGCTGGTGACGGAAGGCCGACCTTTTGCGGCGATTGAAGGAGTGTCGGAACGTGTGGTCGACAGCTTGCGCAGCATCGGCTTTCAGCGTGCTCTGGCACATATCGAACCGCCGTCGCCTCGCTGGGTAACCTGGAATGGCGTCACCAGCGCCGCCAATACCGAACGCCTGATTCATCGTCAGGCATTTGATGCGGCGATGCTGGATGACCTGCGAGCCGTGGGCGTTGAGGTTCTGTTCGGTCGAGTTCGACGCTGTCAGTTGGGCCAACAAGCCCACTCAGATCATAAGATTCATGTCGAAACCGATGCGGGAATGCGCGAGCTGACCGGCCAGTTTCTGGTCGAAGCCAGAGGCCGGGCGGCTCCGGCGTCGGGTATCGAGCGACTGCGCAGCGCCGAGACGGTATCGCTGTTGCAGCGCTGGCGAGCGGTGACACCAGAATCATCTCTGACGGCCCGCTCTGCGGTTGAAAGTTTCGAGCAGGGCTGGGCCTGGATGGCCAGTATGCCCAACGGCGAGCGTTACCTTCAACTGAGCCTGGACGTTGCCAGCGCCAAGCTGCCACCCAAGTCCCAACTGTCTGACTGGTGCCAGCGGCAGTTTCAGCAACTGGAACAGGCCCAACCCTTTATCCACAACGCCCAACCGGAGCATATTCACGCTCGTGCCAGCACCCAGATACTGTCGCGGGAGCTGATTGGGGATAACTGGATTCGGGTCGGGGATGCGGCGATGGCGGTTGACACGCTGTCGGGCAATGGCATCTTTCAATCGATGTCATCGGCGCTGCAAAGCCCGGCGGTGATCAACACCCTGATTCAGACGCCTGAACGCGCCGAGCTGGCCAAAGATTTTTACCATCAACGCGTCGAAGGACTGTTCTACCGCTTTGCCCGCACCGGGCGAGACTTCTGCCGTCAGGAACAGCAATGGCCAGACAGCCCATTCTGGTCGACGCGCTGTAACTGGCCAGATTCCGACCCGCTTCATCCACCGGTCACGCCAGACCAGGCGAAAATTGAACGACGACCTGTTATCCACAACCAGCAGATTATGGCCGCCTGGGTGGTGACAACGCCTGATCAACCGCTGGGGGTCTGGCATATCGACGGAGTTGAACTGGCCCCCTTGATTGAACGGATTCACAACAGTGAACAACCGGCGCTGGATACACTGATACAGCAAGTGGGGGAGAATCGCGCAGCGCGGCTGGCACCGACGCTGAGCAGTTTGGGGATGATTTAGCAGGGGCAAACTGTTGTTTCTGACAACCCGGTCAATATTGTCTGAATGTGCCATATATTCACCTTAGAGCAGGTGCTACAGTCGTTTTTCCATGGCCCGATTCCGGGAGTCGCCTGTGAAAACGTTTGCTCTGGGCCTGTTTGTGGCCACCAGTCTGATTGGCGTCTGGTTGTATCTCCAGAAAGCGCCGTCGTGTGTCTATCCCTTCTATGGCAGTGATGACTGTCAGGCAGAAATGGCCAAAGCCTATGAGGAAAAGATCGAGCAATTGAAGATCGAAGCCGAGGCGCTGGAATCTGAGCGGGAAGATCTGGCACGTCAGTATGATGAAGCCGATCAGCGTCATCAGGAAGCCATCGATACGCTGGCGACATTGCTGAATGATCACGTAGGGAGAAACGAAGATGAATTCCGTGATATCTCGCGAGACCTGCTGGATCTCAATAACAAGTTTGTGCAAATGCGCACTCTTATCTGTCGTCATGCTGTGGCTGAGTACGTCGAAGGCTGTGGCATGCAGCAGTCTGCAGGGGTATCTGGACAGTCTTCAGACTGACGGCCCGGCGCAGCGGGTTGAGACGCTGATTCCAGCCATTCGCAACGCGCTGGAAAAGCTGTGCTCGGCCCGTGAGCGGGAACAGAAACTGGTCGGGCAGATGGTGACGCTCAAGGCCGCCAGCGATGAAAAGAATCGGGTTATTGCAGAAACCCAGCGTGCCTTGGAGAGCTATTCGGCCAAAAATTCCGAGCTGCTGGAGTTACTGGAGCAACAGAATGCTGATCTCAACCGAACCGAATTACAACTGACTGATGTTCAGCGCCTGAATCGGCGTATGGTTCTGACCAAATACGCATTGCCAGTGTTGATTGGTGGTCTGGCGGCGTTGAAGCAGGATTCCACCAACGATGCGCTGGCGTATGGATTAAGTGCGGGGGCGGCGACCATGCTGATTGATGATTTTACCGGGCAATATGCGGCATCCAATATTGCACGGCTGACCTTGCTGGTTTGGTAGGGCTGACCATTGGTCAGCCCAGGGGCATCAGACGATGATGCTGGATTCGATTTGTTTTAAGGCTCGGCGAGCCAGTGCCAGGTTGCCGGAGCTGGCGTCGATAACGTAATAAATGAACAGATCACGGTCTGTATTCAGTGGGCGGATCAGGTGCAATTGGGTTGAAAGTGTAATCAGCATATCTTCAATATCCTGATTCAGTTTGAGCATTTTGATCGTCTTCATTTTTGCCCGTACCACTTCGGTATTGCCGGCTGCCGCAATTTCCAGATCCAGGCCGGAACCGACAGAACCCAATAGCATTCCGCTATTGTAATCTACCAGAGCTGCTGCCATTGCACCGTTAACGGTCATTAATGAATTCAGGCTCTCATCGATAGTTGCCATATAAACCTCTTGCTTTAATTATTTATAAACATTGAGCATGTCGGTAATCGACTTCGCAATGTTATTTAGAGTCCACAGTGCGATACCGTGGTTTGATTCGTTGTTAAATACGCCGAGCAGCACGGCATCCAGATGCTCGGTTTTAAGCAGTCGACAGACCAGAAAACCTGTCTGGCACTCTATAATGCTGCCTTCCATAGCAGGGTGGTGCGTTTCCCTGGCCAATTCCTTGCTGATACCAGCAAAGGATGATGCCATGGCCGAAATTCTACGGAAGTTCAGCTCAACATGAGCCGGATCACTATGTGAAAGCGAATAGCCGTCTGCTGTTGAAAGAGAAAGAAACGACAAATGATTTTCGCTGGATGCAAAGTCATTTAATACCGAGTCACATTTCATTTTCAGAGTCGGCGGAAACGCCAAATTCTCACCCAGCATCGTGGATTTCTCCTTCAGGTAATAAATCAACTTCGGCAGTCGCAATCAGTAATTCAAGCGTCATAATAATATCGTCCCGGTTTCTGGGGTCTGCCATTAATACCGGAAGTACTATATTGTTTTCCCTGAGCCAGTTATGGCAGAGGGAAACTGCGTTTTCGTTTGCCCGGTTCAGGGCGATGACAATGGCACTATTATCCCGCAGGCGTGAAAAGTCGTTACAGAACTTTTCAAGACTGTTTTGGATAATCTGATCGGTTGTATCGCAATTCAATAAGAATATGGCTCCCAGAGCGCCTTTCTCAAGTATTGGCCATAAGAAGTCGAAATGCTCCTGGCCGGGGATGCCATACAAATCGATAGCGTTAAACTGATCCATATAAATTCGGCCAAAATCCATTGCAACCGTTGTGGTTTGCTTGTCGGATATGTGTCTGGCGGAATTGGACGCCTCGGTTTTGATCGGGGGATCGTCACTGATGCATGTAATTGCGGTGGTTTTACCGGCCCCCATCGGGCCGATAAACAGGATTTTTGTGCCGTTAATCATGACTGAATGCCATTCCAAGTTTTTTTCGCAGTCCGTGTAGCAGCCCTTTGGTCAGCGTTTGGGGTTCTGGTCTGGCCAGTTGATCTTTGTCTGAAGGCTCCAGTACAGGGCGCTTTTGTAGTCCAAGGTCACACAGGTGACAGGCGCTCAGAAAAGCTTGCACCTGAGCGGGAGAAGCACCGCTGAAGCGGACGCCATCGTCTATCGAAGCGAAGCGCTTGCTGTACAAGGCTGACAGCCTTGCCATGTAGGGGGCGCTATACCAGGTTCCAAACAGGGGCCAGCTGGAAATCCGATACTGATGGGTCTGGGACAATCGGTTTGTCGAATGTTTGGCGCCGAGTTCCCAAAGCAGCTCTTTCACGGTCAGAGTGGCTGCAAGACCGATATCTGACGGCTGTTCGTTGAAACGAATATGACCATTGCTGAGTTGGGAGATCACATCGGTTTTTGTCTGATGTGATGCAGCCTTCCACTCGCCCTGATCAAACAACACCTGACAACAGGGCTGGTTGTTGACCAGAATCTCAAACCTTTCCGATGTTGGCAGCGCCGCGCAAAAATCGTGGATGGAACTGGCCGCGCAAGTGGTGATACTGGAAGAAGAGAACAACGGATCTTCCGATGTGTCGTGTTCGATATCCAGCAGCAGTTCCAGCAGGCTGAAAATCCTCAGGGATTCACCCAGATAGTAGAGATTGTTTTTGGCTTTTCTGAATCCATCTTCAGCGAGTATGGCAACCTTCGCCTCTCCACTGGTTGATACAGGCTTTCTGGTGATGACGAGATCGGCATCATCTCCTGCACCAACGTAGCTCCAGAAATCACGCGTTTTGGTATTGAGAATTTTCAAATGGCCTTGAATGAGTCCCTCCTCGTATGAGTTCAGGCCAATTGAGCTGATTGTAGCGTTCACCGGGATTGCCCTCAGAAAGTCGATAAAACGTTGACTCAAATCAGTATAGGAGAGGTTTTCTGAAATTTTGAGTTACCCGCGAAGAAAGTCAGGACAATAATTTTATTGAGATGTTTGTCACAAAAAGGGGGCGGTGGCGTGTTTGTCCCTGATAATAAGTCTACGGAGTACTCATTTTCAGAAAAAAGATGCTGTGCGCTCAGGCGATCAGATGAATGAAAACGTCTGAAATCTACTCATCAAACTCTACCCATTCGTCTTCTTCGCGCACGTACAAGGTGCGAGACAGTGAGTGGTTATCGTCCATATCGAACTGTTCAACCGCCGCTTTCAGTTCCTCAATGGCTGCAGGATTGTTGGACGGCACGTACCAGATATGGTCCCGATGCAGTACGGCAATGACGACTTCAGTCTCCTCATTGGCTTCAATCTGATCCCACAGTGCTGGAAACAGCACGCCACACGCCATCATGTGGTTGTCGCAACTCAGCTGTTTGATGGCTCCCTGCTGTGCCTGACGGATGGTCGAGAGTGAGGGCAGGGCGTTTTTCTCGGCAGCGGCTTTGAGTTCCGTGCCTGGTGCCTCAGACGGAAGGCTGAAGTGTTCGGCGGTGTTCGGACTGAGTGCGATGTGGCCCTCATCCGTGTCGATGGCATACGCCAACACCAGATCACCGAACAGTGGCTGGGTGAAGGGCAAGTCTTGTGTCGGGTTCTCGGAAGTGTTGTCGATGCTGGCGCGGACGGCATCGAGATAACTCCGGGTTTTGATGCGAGGAATCACTCGGCCAATGGCTTCATTGGGATCTTGCTGACTGATCGGGCGCGCAGTGGACACCTGTTTGGGCAGTGTGCCGTCGGTTTCAACCAGACTGCTGGGAATAATACCGCTGCGCAGTCCTTCGTAGTAAGCGTACACCAACCCCAGGGAGGTCAGCAGAACACCTGGCAGGCTCTGGTTCGGGGCAAAACCCAGTTCAGCCAGCCACAACCAGGTGGCGTAACCGACACCGATCATCAGGGCCACCAATATGGCCGCAATATAGGGGCTGACCAAAATGCTCTCGGAGCAGGTTTTACAGCGGATGATGATGGGGTTGAGCGAAAACACCAGGGTCTGGAAATCCAGTGGTGAATGGCAATGGGGGCATCGGCGTTCAGACATGGTCGTTATTTTGCTTGAAAGTCAGAGACAGGGGCGTGGCGATAGTCTACCTGTACTTTTGTGTTTTGACCTTGCGCAAACGTCTGGGAGGCAAGCCCGACACCAGACATTCGGTTATCGGGCTGTTTTGATTGGGCGGTCTTACTCAGCGCCGGCTGCTTTCAGCAGTTCAGCGTATTCCTCACCCTTGGTGTGCTGGCTGATGGTTGCCAGAATGGTTTCACCGCTGACGCTTTTGGCGTTCAGGTTGTGGCCTTCTGACTTGAACAGCTCCAGATACTGACCAAACGTGGCGGGTACCATGTGGCGGTATGCACGAATCGCCGCGGCGTAGTCTGGTTCGCTGCCGTCGGTGTGTTCAACAGTCAGGAATTCACGCAGTTGTTCCTGGCTCCATTCGCCACCGAATACTTTTTCTTTGTCTTTCTTTTGCATGGGGTCTCCGCTATTCCGGTGATTCGTCAATGCTGTGGGTTATAGCAGATAACTCTGGCTATAACCCAGTACTTGATAAGAACAATGAGGCATAAGTAAATTCCTCAGTGGATGCCCCTCAGCCAAGCGTGCGGTACTTCATATCCCAGACGCCATGGCCTTTGCCCTGACCCCGTTTCTCGAACTTGGTCAGTGGGCGATCATCCGGGCGATCAATGCAGTTTCCGCTACCCGCGATGTTCTCGAAGCCTTCTTCAACATCCATGATTTCGAGCATGTGTTCCATGTAAGGCTCCCAGTCAGTGGCCAGATGGAAGATGCCACCGGGCTTGATAATTCGGCGCAAGGTCTGGGCGAATTCCGACTGCACGATGCGACGCTTGTGGTGCTTCTTCTTGTGCCAGGGGTCTGGAAAGAACAGCTGTACGGTGTCGATGCTGTTGTCTGGAATGAGTTTCAGCACTTCAATGGCGTCATCCTTGGAAACACGCAGGTTGTCGATGCCCGCTTCCTCAGCCAGATTCAGCACAGAGCCGACGCCCGGCAGGTGGACTTCGACACCGAAGTAGTTTTTCTCCGGAGCGTTTTGGGCCATTTCCACCAGTGACTGGCCCATGCCGAAGCCGATTTCCAGTACGGTGTGCGCGTCTCGACCGAACAGTTTGGCCGGATTGATCTCACCATCGCTGAGCTCGACTCCCCATTCCGACCATTTACGCTCCAGCGCCAGTTCCTGGCCCTTGGTCAGGCGTCCGGCACGGATCACAAAGCTTTTGATACCACGACGATAAACAGGTTTGTCGTCGGCAGAGGCTGTTTCATGGGCGGCGAGTTGGTCGTCCGATGTAACGGATGTGTGTTCGGTTTCGTTTGTCACTGAATTGCTCGTGTAGGTCTTGGTGATATCAGGCGCGAGTGCGGGTTGCCCAGGCCAGCATGGCCCAGCCAATCAGCCAGCTGGTGCCGCCGAACGGCGTAATAATGCCGAGTGGACGAATCCCGCTGATGGCCATCAGGTATAAACTGCCGCTGAACAACAATATGCCAGCCAGCAGAAAGATGGCAGCACGGTTGATCCAGCGATTGTTCTGCTGCAGCTGCCAGACGCCAACAGCAAGCAAGGCCACGGCATGTACCAGATGGTACTGAACCCCGGTCTGATAGGCGGCCATCAGAGCCGGATCAATCACTCCCTTGAGACCGTGGGCTCCGAAGGCGCCCAGCGCAACGCCGAGAAACCCGGCAATGCAGGCACTCATCAGGGTGGTCTGGCTATTCATTCTGACTCCGTTGGATCGGGACAAGCCGCTGCGGGCAAGTTGTGGCAACAGCCATACAATGGGCTGTTTGATAAAAGCTGCGCATTATAGGAAAGAGCGTGGTCTTCGTCATGGCCTCTGTGCTGCAACGCTGTGTACGTGCAGAGTTCTGTACAAGATTGGTACAATCCTGCCGCATTGGTGATTTGGCCGAGTCGGTATGCCGCTCTGAGCCTTCTGGAGGTAACCTTGAAATACAACGATTTGCGCGACTTTCTGGATGGTCTGGAGCAGCGCGGTGAACTCAAACGCATCAAGCACCCGGTTGATCCGCATCTGGAAATGACCGAAATCGCGGATCGTGTGCTGCGTGCGGGTGGTCCGGCGTTGTTGTTTGAGAATCCAACCGGTTACGACATGCCGGTGTTGGCAAATCTGTTCGGAACTCCGAAACGGGTGGCGCTGGGCATGGGTGAAGAATCGGTCGAGGCGCTGCGTGAAATTGGCAAGCTGCTGGCCTTTCTGAAAGAGCCTGAGCCGCCGAAGGGCATGAAAGACGCCTGGGACAAGCTGCCAATCTTCAAGAAAGTGATGTCGATGGGACCAAAAGAAGTCCGCAAGGCGGCCTGTCAGCAGGTGGTGCTGGAAGGGGATGACGTCGATCTGTCGAAGATTCCGGTACAGCATTGCTGGCCCGGTGACGCGGCGCCACTGGTGACCTGGCCGCTGGTGATTACCAAGGGTCCGCACAAGGAACGTCATAACCTGGGTATCTATCGCCAGCAGGTGATCGGCAAGAACAAGCTGATCATGCGTTGGCTCAGTCATCGTGGCGGGGCGCTGGATTTCCGCGAATGGCAGCAGACGCATCCAGACCAGCCGTTCCCGGTGACCGTCGCCCTGGGCGCTGATCCGGCTACCATTTTGGGTGCAGTGACGCCAGTACCGGACACCCTGAGCGAATACGCTTTCGCTGGCCTGCTGCGTGACAGCAAAACCGAGCTGGTTAAAAGCATCGGGAACGATTTGCTGGTACCTGCCAGTGCCGAAATTGTGCTGGAAGGGGTGATTCATCCCGGCGAAATGGCTCCGGAAGGGCCGTATGGCGACCACACCGGCTACTACAACGAGGTGGATGACTTCCCGGTCTTTACCGTCGAGCGCATCACGCATCGCAAGAATCCGATCTATCACAGCACCTACACCGGACGGCCACCGGATGAACCGGCGATTCTGGGCGTGGCATTAAACGAAGTGTTTGTGCCGATTCTGCAGAAGCAATTCCCGGAGATTGTGGATTTCTATCTGCCACCGGAAGGCTGTTCCTACCGCATGGCGGTAGTGAGTATGAAGAAGCAATATCCAGGTCATGCCAAGCGCGTGATGATGGGCGTGTGGTCGTTCCTGCGTCAGTTTATGTACACCAAGTTTGTGATTGTGGTGGACGATGATGTGAATACGCGTAGCTGGGACGATGTGATCTGGGCCATCACCACGCGAATGGACCCGGCGCGGGATACGACATTGGTAGAAAATACACCGATTGATTACCTCGACTTTGCCTCGCCAGTGTCGGGGCTGGGATCGAAAATGGGTATGGACGCAACCAACAAGATGCCGGGTGAAACCGACCGTGAATGGGGCGTGCCCATTACTCGTGACCCGGACGTGGTCAAGCGCGTGGATGATATGTGGTCCGAACTGGGATTGGATCTCGATGAGTGATCAAGGCTGGCGAGTGCGGTTTCTGCCCGCCAATGTCGACATACGCTGCTCGTCGCAGCAGACCATTCTGGACGCCGCCCGAGAGCAGGGCCTGTCGGTTCGCTCAGCCTGTCGCAATGGGATTTGTGATATCTGTAAGGCTGAGTGGGTGTCAGGCCAGCTGGATTTTGAGTCAGACCGTGGTCAGGCAGTACTTGAGAAGGAGAATCAGGTACTATGCTGCCATGCCAAACCCCTATCAGATATAGAGATTGTTATGAGCAGTGTGACAGCCCCGGATCAGATTCCTCCGCAGACCCTGGCCTTCCAGATACATTCGGTTGAAGCCCAAAGTGGTGATGTGTATCGGGTTGTGCTGAAGGCGCCAGCGGGCAAAACACTGGAATTTCTGCCCGGACAGTATCTGATGTTGCACGTGCAGGGGGACAATGGCGAAGAGATCAAGTTGCCGTACTCGATTGCGTCGGCACCTGGCAGCTGGACGGGTCAGGACGGACGCGAGCTGGAGCTGCATATTGCCGACGCCAGTGACATGGCGCACCGTGTGGTCGAGCTACTGCGTTCAGAACCTGTCGTGACAGCCACATTGCCAATGGGCGATTGTTTTGTGTCACAACAACAGCTCAAAAGCGATACGCCTGAGGCTATTGTGCTGATTGCAGCGGGAACCGGGTTCGCGCAGATCAAGAGTCTGGCTGAAGGCATTCTGGCGATTAATCCCGATCAGGAATTGCACATCTATTGGTCGAATCGCGAAGCCGATGGTTTCTATCTGGGTGACCTGCCGTTCCAGTGGGCGCATGACCACGAGCATTTGCACTATCACCCGATTGTGGAACAGCACAGCGAAGGCTGGAATGGCCGAGCCGGGTGGATCTATCAGGTGATTGGTCATGATTTCAACGATCTGAGCCATTGCCTGGTGTACGCCTGTGGTTCGCCTAACATGGTGTACGGCACTCTGGACCAGCTTGAGCCGATCGGCCTGAGCGAATCCAATATGCGTTCCGACGTTTTTGCCTACGCCCCGCGCCCCGCCAAAGACTGAATCTAGCCAGTTCTTCTTGCCGCACCCGGACACTCTGTTCCGGGCTGCTCGTTATCTTTCCCGCGCCCGGCCGCTTTTTTCCTGCCTGCTCTTATACCTGAGACCTGAGCAAGATCAGCTCCAGTCTTCTGTAGACCAATGGATAGCCCCCGTTTCAGTCGCAAGAGGAGTAGATTGGCGTATAAAAGAAGCCGTGACTCTGTTCATACCACAGGTTATGGTATTAGGGTATTTACCTACTTTTGAAACTGGCGACGGTGCTCCACACCCTGCTTGACTCGATAAGACATATGGCGGAAAGTGGATGTCACAGAGCGGTGATTTCACCGTCGACGACAAAATAATAACAATGGGTCGTAAACATGCTGAAAAACTGGTTTGCCTTTCTGCTCGTGTGCCTGCCCCTGCAGGTTCTTGCTGCTGACACCATCAAACTTGGATTGAATTACCCCTCGACTGGCCGCTACAAGGAGCAGGGCATTGCCCAGGCTCGTGGTGCCCTGATGGCGGTAGAACAGATTAACGCCGCTGGCGGTATTAACGGCAAAAAGCTGGAATTGCTGACAGCCAACACTGCTTCCAAGCCGGACAAAGCGGTTGAAAACGTCAAGAAACTGGCTGGCCAGGGCGTTTCCATGCTGTTCGGTGGTTCCTCCAGTGCCGTTGCGATTGCAGCGGGTAAAGAAGCCAAAAAGCACGACCTGCTGTACTTCGGAACCTTGACCTACGCCAACGCCACGACTGGCAAGGAAGGTCACACCCACATGTTCCGTGAAACCTACAATGCCTGGATGACTGCCAAAGCGCTGGCGTTCTATCTGAACCAGGATTTGCAGGGCAAAAAAATCTTTTACATCACCGCTGACTACAGCTGGGGACACTCCACCGAAGCCTCATTGCGTAACTTCACCAATACCCAGGATGAGGTCATGCATCCGAATGCGGTGGTGAAATTCCCTCGTCCACGTCAGGCCGATCTGGAAGCGGCTCTGATCAAGGCGCGTGATGCCGAAGCCGATGTGCTGATGCTGATCCAGTTTGGCGACGACATGGCGACTGCACTGGAAATCGCTTACAAGATGGGTCTGCGCGACAAGATGCAAATCGTGGTGCCCAACCTGACGCTGGGCATGGCCAAGTCTGCCGGTGCCGGTTTGCTGGAAGGCATCGTCAGTACGGTTCCATGGTGCTGGCGTGTGCCTTCCATGTACGGATTCGAGAAAGGCAAGAAGTTTGTTGAAGACTTCTCTGACCGCTTCCAGATGTACCCGTCTACCTCCGCCGCAACGGCCTATACCATTGTGTACCAGTTCAAGGAAGCGGTTGAACGTGCAGGGAGCCTGAAGACATCCAGGCTGATTACAGCTCTGGAAGGTCACACCTACACCAGCGTGAAAGATCCTCAAACCTGGCGTAAGTTCGATCACCAGAGTGTGCAATCCGTGTACGTGGTGAAGGGTAAGAAACGTGCCGAAGTGCTGGCTGACAAGTTCAATGAAGACTACTTTGAAGTGGTGCTGAGCATTCCTGGAAACACCGCTGCACGAACCTATGAGCAATGGGTGGCTGTACGCGAACGTGCTGGCAAGCCTACCAAGCTGCAATAGGATTCAGACTGCCTTTCTGGACAGGTGTGCCACATCGGCCACCTGTTCGTCTTATCCATTGATATAACCCCGCTCTTCTGCGGTTATATCTACCCCGCCTTTTGATTATTATCGAACTCCAACGATTTCGTTCTATCAGGAGTGATAATAATTCCCATGAAAACACAAGCTTCCTGTCGGTGGCGCCACTATCTGGCTGCCGCTACCCTGATGATATCCGCAGGTTCTGCTGTTGCTGAGAGCATCAAGCTGGGCCTGAATTACCCGTCGACTGGCCGTTACAAGGAACAGGGAATTGCCCAGGCCAATGGTGCGCTGTTGGCTGTAGACGAAATCAATGAGCGCGGTGGTGTGCTGGGACGCCAGCTGGAGCTGCTTTACGCCAACTCCGCTTCCAAGCCAGACAAGGCGGTTAAGAACGTACGCAACCTGGCATCACAGGGAGCGGCGATGCTCTTTGGCGGCTCGTCCAGTGCAGTGGCGATTGCGGGTGGCAAGGAAGCGGCCAAACAAGGATTGATCTACTTTGGCACCCTGACCGCCGCCAACGAAACCACGGGTGTTGAAGGTCACAAGCACATGTTCCGTGAGTACTACAGCACCTGGATGGCGTGCAAGATGCTGTCCAAGTACATGAATCAGCACATGGCTGGCAAGAAGGTGTTTTACATCACTGCCGACTACAGCTGGGGTTCTTCCACCGAGTCGTCTCTGCGTCAGCTGACCGACACCATGGATGTGAATTCTCACCCACACGCGATTGTGAAGTTTCCAAAACCTCGCCAGTCGGATCTGGAAAAGGCATTGAAACAGGCCGAAGAGTCCGGTGCGGAAGTGCTGGTTGTGATTCAGTTTGGTCGTGATCTGGCCACAGCCCTGCAGCTGGCTCACAAGCGCGGTCTCAAAGACAAGATGGAAATCATCGCTCCAACGGTGACGTTGGGTATGGCCAGATCAACGGGTGCCGGAACTCTGGAAGGTGTGATCAGCACCGTGCCCTGGATCTGGAGCCTGCCTTACCAGTACGACTATGCGGACGGTATCCGTTTTGTTGAATCCTATCTGGAGCGATACGGCGAATACCCTTCCAGCTCTGCTGCCAGTGCGTACAGCATTGTTTACCAGTTCAGTGCTGCTGCGGAGCGCGCCAAGAGCCTGAGAACCAACAAGTTAATCAAGGCGCTGGAGAACCACAGCTACGTCGGTTTGAAAGACGAGCAGACCTGGCGAGCGTTTGATCACCAGAACGTTCAGACTGTTTACTTGTTGAAGGGCCGTGCACGTGAAGATGTGATGAAAGACAAGCTGAAGTCGGATTACTTCGAGATTATCGATAGCATTCCGGGATCAGAAGCGGCACGAACCTATGAAGAATGGGTCAAGGTTCGCACCGCGGCAGGAAAGCCAGGTCAGCTTCAGTGAGCTGACTGGGCCTTGAGGGCGGCTTCGAAGTGTTCACACGCTTTTTCTGAGTCGCC
The DNA here is from genome assembly GCA_002723385.1 of Oceanospirillaceae bacterium. Classification (GTDB taxonomy): domain Bacteria; phylum Pseudomonadota; class Gammaproteobacteria; order Pseudomonadales; family Oceanobacteraceae; genus Oceanobacter. The sequence goes on from PBNY01000050.1 coordinate 16,450, forward strand.
TGTTGCAGCCAGTACACGACCCATTTCCGCATGAAGCTCTGGCATATTAGCCTGTGCCAGAGCTGTTTCCAGATACTCCTTCGCTTTCTCTGGTTGCTCCTGACGGAGGCTGATACGAGCCAGTGTCAGTAACAGAACCGGATCACTCGGGCGCTCCTGCAGTTGCTTGCTGGCAAATACGAACAGCTTCTCGGGTTCGACATTCAGGTTGCCGTACAGGGAAATCAGATCGTCATGCCAGGTGTGCTTCATGCCCTGACGCAATGCCGCTTCAGCGGCATCATCCGCATCACGTGCATGCAGCAGTTGCGCGAAGCTCAGCAGAATTTGCTGACGGTAGCGACAAGTGCGAGGCACTTTCTGATATTCGTCCTTCAAAATCTCGGTTGCCGATTCCTTGGCTGGTGAGGCGGCTGCGCGCTCCAGCAGTTGAACGTATACCTTGTTTTCCAGCTGGTGCAGTTTCTCTTCAGAGATCTTGCCGGTTTTCCCGAATGCTGGCAGCAAGCCGTGCAGGGCTACCCAGTCTTCGAGTTCCTGGTAGAGCTTGACCAGCAGCTTGAGTACATAGGCATGTTTTGGATGAGATTCTCGCAGCTTCAACAGCACCGCCAGTGCCTGTTCGTTCTGACCGCGAGAAATCAGCAGCTGGGCTTGAGTGATACCAACCGCCAGCTCGGCACCAGGCGTGCTCTGATTGGCTTTGTTCAGCAACTCATCGGTTTCCAGCGTTTTGCCTTGCTCATAAGTGGCGCGAGCAGCAGCCAGGTAGTTGATCAGTGGTGTGTCAGCCGACTTGGCACTTTTGGTCAGCAGTCGTTCCGCACGTGGCCATTGGCCTTGTGCCAGCGCCAGCAGACCACGAGTGGTCTGTTTGCGCGCTGTGCCGCTGCTGCGCTCATCACGCCATCCGACGTACCAGGACCAGGAACCCAGAAGGGCCAGCAAGGCACGAGTAGCCATATAAAAGCCCACTACCAGAACCACCACAAATGCCAGGAAGAACCAGACGGTGGTTTCGATGCTGATGGTAGTCCAGTTCACCAGAACATAGCCTGGATCCTTTCCTGCCAGCGACCCGATGCCCAGGCCGGCCAGCAGAATGACGATTGTCAGAAGTAACCAGCGTTTCATTTAGCGCCCTCCGCTGGCTGTGCAGCGGCTTTGGCAGGGGCCTTTGGGGCCGCTGGCTTGGCTGCTGGCTTTGACTGGGATTTTTGGGCTGCAGCTTTGGCTCCCGGTGTATCGAACACACCGCGACGTTGCTTTTCCAGAATCTCGCGCAGCAAGAACAGCGAGTTCTTCACGTCTGGCATTTGCGGATCAATGTTCCAGCCTTTCAGCTCAGCCAGGGTTTCACGCACGGCGCGAGCGCTGGCGGAATCGTTAATCAGGTTGTTGTCCAGCCAGCCGGAAACACGCTCCAGGCTGCGGTCGTACAGGGCTTGCTGGCGACGCAGTACGGCGATCTGGGCTTGCTCCAGCATCAGGTGCATACCGTATTGCAACTGGTACTGCTGATCCGGGCCAACCGGAATGTCTACTTTCTGGTCGAAACGGATCACGATCATGCGCTGAATTTGTTCCACCACGCCTTCCCACAGGTTCTCGAACCAGCGTGCTGCTTCATCAGCATCAGTCACTGCTTCGGCCAGCTCAGGCATGCTGCGCTGTGGGCGCCAGTCGAGCTGTTCCAGAGCATCTTGCAGCGCTTGCAGACGGTTCACTGCGCCTACTGTGTCGACCGCAGGAACCTGACGCAGAGCCAGAATTTCCTTCGCCAGCTGGGCACGAACGTCGTCGTAACGAGGGTTGTTGGTTTCCAGAATCACCTTGTCGGCGGCCAGCAACATGGCTACCGCACCTTGCCAGTCCTTTTCCAGCGTCAGACGCTGGTTGGCCAGACGCATCAGGTATTCCGCTTCAGCCAGCAACCAGTCCTGACGCTCTGCACCCGGCAGTTTCGCCAGCAGGTCAGTGTTGTGATTGATCTGGGTCTTCAGACGTGAGACCTGCTTGTTGAACTGGGCCGTTTCGCTGGCAGTGCGGCGAGACTTGTCACTGTTCTGGGTGATAGCGCCTTCAGCGCGGCCAATGCGGTCGTCCAGTACGGCGAGGCCAGACTGGGCGGTTTGAATGTTCGCCTGCTGATCGCGGCGATCCATCCAGTAACCGGTGGCCAGGGCAATGATCAGCACCAGATTGATCAGTACCAGCAGGATCAGCCAGATTGGCGTGCGGGATTTCTTTTCAGGCTCTTCTTCAGCATCGTCGCCGGATGCAGCAGGTGCCGGAGCAGCGGCGGTAGGCTCTGGGGTCTCGACAGTCGCCTCCGGTGTCTTGTCAGCGTCATCAGCCTTGTTGGCAGAACCCGTTTCCATCGGCTCCAGAGCCAATCCTGAATCATCAGGTTTGGTCTCGGCGGCAGGGGTTTCTGCGGCAGGGGCTTCCGATGTGCTGTCCTTGCTTTCTGGCTTGGACGCCTCGTCGGCTTGAGTAGTGTCAGGGTGAGAGGTCTCAGGCCCTTTTGGCTTTTGGGCGTCGGATTCTTTTTCGCTCACGTCCAGGTTCCTGTTCTGTTCAGAATTGATAAGCCGCTTTCCGGCGGCGTTGTTAGTCAAGCGAAGTGGCCGCAAGGCAGGCCACCACGTCCTCATCACGGGCGCTGGCGGGTACCAGCACGCGTTGGAAATTTCGCTCTCGGGCGGCGGTCGCTACCCGCTCACTCGGTAATACCAGTCCGGCAACACGGCTTGCCAGATCCGGTACCTGTTGCTCGATGATGTCGAGCGCCTGACCACTGCTGAGCAACAACCAGGTGTTGGAGTGGATCGCCTGATCCCAGGTCGATGCGGGGTAGGTCTGCTCAACGCGCTGATAAAGCTCGGCGTAGCTGACTTGTGCCCCGCGTTCCCTGAGTGTGGCGGCGAGGGTTTCACGCCCACCAACACCACGCCAGATCAGAATTTTTTCGTTATCGACCTGCTGCAGCTCCGGCAGTGCCAGCAGTCCCTCGGAATCATAGCGCTCGGAAGGAATGATTGCCGACAAACCGAATTGATCCAGCGCTTCGGCACTGGTTGGCCCAACCGCAAACCATTCGATTCCAATCGGTGCCTGGGGCCAGAATTCATCAACGGCATCCAGGCCATATCGGGTTGCATTGGCACTGATGCTGATCACCTTGTGAAAGCAATCCAGATCCAGCAAGCACTGGCGCAGATCCGGTTTGCCCAGTGGCTCCGGTTCGATCGCCATCAGCGGCAGATGCTGAACCTCGTGGCCGCCCTGGCTGATCAACGCATTCATCAGCGTCTGTTCCTGCCCTTTGGGGCGAGTGACAATCAAACGAGCCAATTATTTGACCTCGTGCCCGTACACTGCCTCCAGAATGGCGCCAGCACCTTGTTCCAGCAAGGCCTCAGCGGCGGCAATACCGATGTTTTCGGCATCGTCGGTTTCACCCTGTTGAGTGGTGGTCAGCATTTGCTTACCGTCCACGCTGCCAACCAGGCCGCGCAAATTCAGCTGATTGTCCTGCTGAACCGCGTAGGCCGCAATAGGAACCTGACAGCCACCTTGCAGGCGACGGTTCATGGCACGTTCTGCCAATACGCAGGCCGCTGTTTCTTCATGGTGCAGCGGTTTCAGCAATTCATGAATGTCGTTGTCACCACCGCGCCATTCGATGCCCAACGCACCTTGTCCACCGGCCGGCAAGCTGCTTTCGGCGGGAATAAAGCTGGCAATACGGTCGTTCATTTCCATCCGCAGCAATCCGGCAGCTGCCAGAATGATGGCGTCGAATTCGTTGTTATCCAGTTTGCCCAGTCGGGTCTGAACGTTTCCGCGCAGACTCTTGATCACCAGATCCGGGCGCTGCTGCTGCAGTTGGCACTGACGTCGCAAGCTGGACGTTCCGACCACGGCTCCCTCAGGGAGTTCGTCAACGTTCTTGTAGCGGTTGGAAACAAAGGCATCCAGCGGGTTCTCTCGCTCGCAAATCACGCCCAGCTCTAGCCCTTCCGGGAATTCCATCGGTACGTCTTTCATCGAATGCACGGCAATGTCGGCATCGCCGTTGAGCATGGCCACTTCCAGTTCTTTGACGAACAACCCCTTGCCACCAATTTTGGCCAAAGGCGTATCAAGAATCTTGTCGCCTTTAGTGGTAAAGGTCACCAGCTCAACGGTCAGTCCGGGATGAAGTTGCTCAAGACGAGCCTGGATGTGTTCAGCCTGCCACATGGCGAGCGGGCTTTTACGGGTGGCAATACGAAGAGTTTGTACGGCGGGCATAAGGGATCTCGATTTGCGTGGAAATCCGGTGTGGCACCGGTAAATTGGTCGCCAGCATATCAAAGAGCAGCCAGTGTTCCCAAAGATCAAGGTCAGGCTTTGGGTCGCCTGGTGGATAAAGTGGGTGACATTCCGTCCAGAACGGCGTTTTCAAGGACGGAATATCGAACGCTTACATGGACTTCATCACCCGTCTGACATCCGCCAGATGACGTCGGCTAACGCTGACGCCGTCTCTCAGACCGCGTAAATAGACCTGATGGCCACTGCCTTCGACACTGCCGAGGCGCTCAATCCGGTTACGCGCCACCAGAGCACTGCGATGCACACGTACGAAGCGCTCGCCAAATTCGTCTTCCAGCTGTCGCAGCGAGTCATCGATCAGGGTTTCGCCCTCGGTGTGAACAACATTGACGTACTTCTGGTCGGCGGTGAAATAGAACACGTCGTCAATCGGGATCAACTGCAGCCCCATGTGAGTGCGTGCCGTCAGATGGGAGCGAGCGGCGTCTTCGGATGTTGCGTCGTTGCCGTTGTGTTGCAGCCATTCCGAGGCGCGCGACAGAGAGCGCTGCAGATCTTCGCGGCGCACTGGCTTGAGCAGATAATCAATGGCCTTGACGCCGAAGGCATCGAGCGCGTGCTCGTCGTAAGCGGTGCAGAAAATCACCACCGGAGGCTTTTCCAGTAACTGGATGCGGGCAGCGGTTTCCAGCCCGGTCAGGCCCGGCATCTGGATATCGAGCAACACCGCGTCGGCAGACTGTGATTCCAGCCAGTCGAGACAGGCCTGGCCACTTTCCAGTTCAGCCACCACCTCGAACCCGGACTGGTCTTCCAGCAAACGCTGCAAGCGGGTGCGGGCCAGAGGTTCATCATCAACAATGATTAGCCGGTACGTCATGTGAGGCTCCTGTTTTCCGAAGGTGGATCAAGCAAGGGTAGCGTCAGTACAGCGCAGTAGCGTGTTCCCTGATCCGTAGTAATGAGTTTGGCCTGATCACCAAAGCGAGTCTGCAGCCGGGCGCGGATATTGTTCAGTGCGATGCCATTTCCGCCGGAAGTTGACCCGGATTCAGCCATTTTGCTGTTGCTGATTTCAATCGCAATGGCGTCATCGACCGCGACCTGAATATGGATATCGCCGCCCTTGGGCTGTGGTTGAATGCCGTGGTAGACCGCATTCTCCAACAATGGTTGTAACAACAGCGCCGGTATCTGCACATTGGGCAAATCCGCAGGAATCTGCCAGTCGATTTGCAAGCGATCACCGAGCCGGATGGTTTCGATATCGAGATAGCGACGGCCCAGCGCCAGCTCTTTCTGAAGACTGGAGGGCTGGTCATCGGCTTTTAACACCGCCCGGAACAACTGCGCCAGATCGACCAGCATGGTTTCGGCCTTGTCCGGATCGACCACAATCAGGGAAGCGACTGTATTCAGGGTATTAAAGAAAAAATGCGGACGAATATTGGCCTGCAGTGCCGAGAGGCGGGCGCGCAGCTCCGCCTGCGCCTGCAATCGCCATTGGCTCTGAACGTAGAAGTAGCGCAATGCCAGCGCCGACACCAGCGCCGACACCACCAGATTGCGGGCCACCCATAACCAGTCAACGCCAGGATACGGATGTGGCAGCAGCGCCTCCGCCGCCAGACTGACCATCAGGGTCACCAGCTGCACCAGCAACATCGCAAAAGCCGTTGCCTGCCAGACCGCCAGATGGGCCAGCCGATGCCGTGACTGACACAGCAACGCCACCGATACCAGAGCGACCCACTGGATAAACAGTGACACCATGCCAAAACGCTGCCAGGAAAAATCGGCCAGGCCGGATTCCATCAGGTTCAGGGCAATCACCACGCCTTCCGTCACCATCAACAGATAGACGATGGCGCGGGCATTACACAGGTCAGGCAGGAAAAACGCTTCCAGCTGACTGGTCTGTCCCGAAGGAGGGCGGATAGGATTGGGCGGCATGATAAATCACACAATAACGTCGTAATTACAGGATCTTAGCGCGAAAAACGGGCCAGATGGTGACGCAGTCTAGATCAGTGGTTCAAGTTCGCCGCCATTGGTGAGACGAATGTGACCATAACGAGGACAGGCGGGTATAATCGCCGCCCTTATACGTCTTAATGTCAGGGGGATATCATGTCTGATCAAACACCGGAAACCACCAACGCGTCCTGGGGTGGCCGCTTCTCTGAAGCGACCGACGCCTTCGTTGCTCGCTACACCGCGTCCGTGACGTTTGACCAGCGCATGTACCGTCAGGACATTCAGGGCTCGATTGCCCACGCCAAGATGCTGGCCAAAGTCGGAGTTCTGACCGACGCAGAGCGCGACGACATCCTGCGTGGTCTGGAAGAAGTACGCATCGAGATTGAGCGCGGCACCTTTAACTGGTCGGTAGAGCTGGAAGACGTTCACATGAACATCGAAGCCGCATTGACCCAGAAGATCGGCATGACCGGCAAAAAGCTGCACACCGGTCGTTCCCGTAACGATCAGGTGGCCACGGATATCCGTCTTTACCTGCGTGACGAAATCGACACCATCAGCGCCGAGCTGACTCGTCTGCAAGACGGTCTGGCTACGCTGGCCGAGCAGGAAGCCGACACCATCATGCCGGGCTTCACGCACCTGCAAACCGCACAGCCTGTGACCTTCGGTCACCACCTGCTGGCGTGGAACGAAATGCTGGAGCGCGACTACCAGCGTCTGCAAGACTGCCGCAAGCGCATCAATCAGCTGCCTCTGGGTGCTGCCGCACTGGCCGGTACCACATACCCGATTGATCGTGTTTACACGGCTGAACTGCTGGGCTTTGAAGCGCCAACCGAAAACAGCCTCGATTCCGTGTCTGATCGTGACTTCGCGATTGAATTCACCAGTGCCGCGTCGCTGATCATGATGCACATGTCGCGCTTCTCTGAAGAGCTGGTGCTGTGGGCATCGGCGCAGTTCCAGTTTGTTGACCTGCCAGACCGCTTCTGTACCGGCTCGTCCATCATGCCGCAGAAGAAAAACCCGGACGTACCGGAGCTGGTGCGCGGTAAAACCGGTCGAGTCTATGGCCATATGATTTCCCTGCTGACGCTGATGAAGTCCCAGCCACTGGCGTACAACAAGGACAACCAGGAAGACAAGGAACCGCTGTTCGATACCGTCGACACCCTGCGCGACAGCCTGCGTGCGTTCGCCGACATGGTGCCGCATCTGGAAGCCAACAAGGCATCCATGTACGAAGCGGCCAAGCGCGGTTTCTCTACCGCGACCGATCTGGCCGACTACGTGGTGCGCAAGGGCATTCCGTTCCGTGATGCTCACGAGATCGTTGGCAAGGCCGTGGCCTACGGCATTGAAACCCGCAAGGACCTGAGTGAAATGACACTGGAAGAACTGCAGCAGTTCTCCGATCAGATCACCGACGATGTGTTCGATGTACTGACACTGGAAGGCTCGGTCGCTGCCCGCGATCATATTGGCGGTACTGCACCGAATCAGGTGCGTGCGGCAGCTGGGCGCGTAAAGGCCAAACTGGCGGCGCGCTAAAACGCAAAAAGCCCGACCATCACTGGCCGGGCTTTTTTATGGTTCATCGCATTTAAGCGTGGAAAATGAGAACGGCAGTAAAACCGGTTAAATTTGCATTCGCCAAAAC
>PBNY01000051.1 GCA_002723385.1 Oceanospirillaceae bacterium
CTATCGCAGCTGAGTATCCATTTTGAAGGCCGGATTGATGGGTATCTGGATCTGTGAAATTAAGCTGACACAGAACTTTGAACACCCTCCCATACGCTCGTTTGCGCTTACCTCTGGTAGCACATACATCTTTGATAAAGAATTATCACTCGGTTCCGGGGAGCTGGAATTTGTATTGCCGATTTCCTCAGGGTTAGTCGTTTTGTTGGAACTTTCTCCTGAAAAACAAGAGTAAAGTCCAACAGGTACCAGTACGACTGCGGCGAGAGTTACAATTGAAAGCTTCGAATTCATGGTGTCGACCTTGTCCAGGTGTATTCCCATGAAATTTATGACTTGGTTATGTCAAAGATGTGACTGTGAAAGTAGTTATCAACAACGTTTGGAACCGCATATGTGTGCCGTTTGCTCATGAATCTTCTTTTGCTAATTCATAACAAGGCACATATTGTCCGCTAAGTTTCATCCTGCCATGTTGAATCATACTGCTCAGTAATTCATCCATTCCTTTCATGATGTGCGCATCTCCTTTCAGCTGATATGGACCGTGGGCTGCCACTCGCTTTACCCCATCCGCTTTCACATTACCGGCTACAATGCCTGAGAACGCGCGCCTGAGATTGGCCGCCAACTCATGTGGAGGCTGGTCGAACGTCAGATTCAATGCAGCCATATTTTTATGGGTTGGCTCAAAGGGCTGCTGAAACTCGGGTTCGATGTGAAGCTGCCAGTTGAAGAAGTAGGCATCATTGTGAACGCTGCGATACTGGGCAACGTTGTCGATCCCCATCGCCATGGTCTGGCCGACGGTTTCTGGATCCTGAATCACAATCTGATAACGGCGACGTGCGATATCCCCCAGTGTTGTGGAGATAAACCGGTCGATGGCTTGCAGATACGGTTCTGTTTCTCTGGGGCCTGAGATGACGACAGGGAAAGGCAAGCGCTGATTTCGCGGATGCATCAGGATGCCCAGCAAATAGAGGAGCTCCTCTGCGGTGCCAGGACCGCCTGGGAAAATCACAATGCCATGGGCCATGCGTACAAAGGCTTCGAGGCGCTTCTCAATGTCTGGCAGTATCACCAGCTCATTGACGATGGGGTTGGGGGATTCCGTTGCAATAATGCCCGGCTCTGTAATACCGATATAGCGCCCGGTACGAATGTGTTGCTTGGCGTGACCAATGGCTGCGCCTTTCATTGGGCCTTTCATCGCGCCAGGGCCACAACCGGTGCCGATATCAAGGCCTCTAAGCCCGAGGTGATAGCCCACTTCCTTGCAATACTCGTATTCGCTGCGCGGAATGGAGTGGCCGCCCCAGCATACAACCAGCTGTGGCGAGTGGTCGGAATTCAGGACGCTGGCATTGCGGAGCAAGTGAAAGATGGCATTGGTGACGTCTTCGCCATTGTTCAAATCGAACTGCTGTGGCTGAAGGATGGACCCCTGGGAATACAGAACGTCGCGCAGTACCGAGAACAATTGTTCCCGTACACCGCGAATCATGCGGTTGTCGACGAAGGCCGTCGCAGGTGGATTGAACAGTCGTAAGACAAGACCTCGATCTTCCTGCTGAAACTCGACATCAAAGTGCTGATATTCTCCCTCAATCTCAACGTAATTGTCGTTCATATTGCCAGCGCTCAGGATGGCATAGCAACATCGTCGAACGAGATCGTGGGTGGTGGCGCTGACTTGCTTGAGTTGCTGGATTTCGTACCGGGACAGTACACGCATGTGGGTTTTGGGATGAACCAGCTCGTAGCCTTGTTTCATGGCGAATCGTCTTTTCTACCGCTTGTTTCCTTGGATCATAGCCCAAATACAAGGCATTGAAGCTGCTGTTAGACAAAACAGTTCAGTTAAAACCGGCGGGATGTTTCTACAGGTTGTCAAGATTCACCGGTACACTGGCTTCTTTGAATACCCACTTTAAGAAACATCGCTGTGGTTTGTCGCTGCAGCTGACAGAGTTGAAATGATGGAATCTGTATACCGTTTGACCATTTCCTGCCCGGATCGGGTAGGTATCGTTGCTCGCGTCGGTGAGTTTTTCTCCAGTAACGGCGGCTGGATCGTTGAAGCAAACCACTATTCTGACCCCGTCAGTGATTGCTTCTTTATGCGTCACTGCATTCGTGCCAGTTCATTGCCGTTCGGTCTGGAAGAGCTGAAACAAAGGTTTGCACCGATCGCCGAAGAATTCGGCATGGATTGGGAAATCTACGATTCCAGTGTACCGCGTAAAGTCATCCTGATGGCCAGCAAGGAAAGCCATTGTCTGGTCGATTTGCTTCACCGCTGGCACAGCGGAGAACTGGTTTGCGATATACCGTGTGTGATCTCAAACCACGACAAGCTGCGCTCCCTGGTCGAGTGGCACGGTATTCCGTTTTTTCATGTCCCTGTGGACAAGGACAACAAGGAAGAACATTTCCGCCGTGTGAATGCCATCGTTGAAGAGCATCAGGCGGATACCGTTGTTCTGGCGCGCTACATGCAAATACTGCCAGAAGCTCTGTGTGCCAAATACCTGGGCCAGATCATCAATATTCACCACAGCTTCTTGCCGTCATTTGTGGGTGCCAAACCCTATCATCAGGCTGCGGAACGTGGTGTAAAACTCATTGGAGCGACTTGTCACTACGTGACTCAGGAACTGGATGCCGGTCCGATTATTGATCAGGACGTGATTCGCATCAGCCACAACGACACGGTAGAAGATATGGTGCGACTGGGTAAGGACGTAGAAAAAATGGTGCTGTCACGCGGTGTGCGTGCTCACCTGGAAGACCGGGTACTGTTGCACGGCAATAAAACCATCGTCTTCTAATTATTTGTATGACCCTTTCCTCTGACTGTGTGGGCTCGGTTTGCTGCCATGCTTGCACATTTTTCCATGAAACGCCCGTTATTTGTTGAATCACGTCAGCCTCTCTGGCCCTGGCTAAAAACACGCTGTTTCCTGCGGCCATGTGATTATTTATGCACTATTATTTTCTTTAACCCTCGCTGTTGTCCGACAATTCGGCGATTTCCTGCAAACCTTTGCCTTGTTTTTTGTTTTGTTACAAAAGATTACAAAGGTGGCTGTTCAGTATATTTTAATCATCCTTTTGAGTGATGAGGGTAGCAAGGGTGGCAGATTATAGTCAGGTCAATCACGAGACTCAGGGGCACACTCTGGCATCGTGTCTTAAAAATCATAAAAACAATGAACAGGTAGCAATATGGTGAACAAGACGTTTCTCAGTCTGGCCATTGCGGCAGCGACCGCTGGACTGGTCGGTTGCGACATCAGCAGTGTTGATGGAAATGACAAGGTGGATCAGCGACCAATAGACTCTGGTGCAACTGATTCTTCTCCCGAACGCGTTGCTCCGATTTTTTCTCTTGCCAAGTCCGATTTACCCCTGAACAACGACTTTATTTACTCTGGTACAACCGACGGTACCGCCAAGCTGGATGACACCACACCACCGGTCACAACTGCTTTGCGACGTCTGGATGGTTTTTCAACGTCTGCGAATATGTACCTGAAGTTCAACGCAGATCTTGATCCGGACACGGTTGTCGCTGGCCAAACGGTCTTCTTGATCAAGCTGAAAAACGGCACCGATAATGCGGCCATTGACACTCTGGACATCGCATCAATCGTTGCGAACGGCGGCACATCCCCCGTTGCTTCTGATCAGCCGGTAGCTGGAACGGATTACGAAGCTCGCTTTGTGACTCTGGATGACGGTGCAACACCAGCGATTCAGATTCTTCCCAAAACTCCCCTGGAGCCAAAGACCAAATACATCGTTGCCATGACCGACGGTATCCGTGGCGCCGATGGTACTTTGTCTGCCACCTCCGCTGAGTATGAACTGGTCAGCAGTGAACTGGAATTGCCGTCGTCGTCATTGGTACCAGCCCGCAGCGCCGTTCAGGCCTGGGAATCCATTGCAGGCGGTTTCCTGAGTGCAGCCAGTTCAGGGCAGTTGAATCAGGATAATGTGATTATCAGTTATGCCTTCACCACAACGGGCACGACTGATGTACTGCATGCCATGGCCGCTCCCGGTACCTTTCTGGCAACTCAGTTCACGTCAGTTGCCGCAGCCGAAACAGCGATTTCTGCCAGTGTCGCTGCGAAAGCCGAAGCCGGTGGCGCCGACGCAGCAACGGCCGCTGCAATTGCAGAGGGGGCTCTGGATGATATTGCTGCAGTGACTGCTGGTCTTGTGAACTCGGAAGCGGGAACCACAATAGTCCCTGTTGACGATACCACTCGTGCTGTGTTGAAAGGCAACAGTGATTTGTCAGAGGTCTATCTGATTGCTCTGATCAGTGTGATAGCAGATGGCAGTGGTGCTGGTTTGGACGCCATCGTCGACATGCCGTCTTCACGCACGTATTCACCAATTCCAGGACTGGCTGGTGCCGCAGCCTTGCCGTACGACACGTTCCTGGCGGCAGCTCTGGAGGGGGATGTGCGTGACGCTATCGAAGCAACGGTTCGAGCGAATCCTGCTCTGGATGGTGCTGATGAGGCTGTGATTCAAGCCGCTATCGACACCGCGATCAGCGCAAATTTGCCAACCCAGCTGGCCGCTACGGTGGGTGAACTGAGCTCAGGTGGTGCGATATATCAAGGTGGTTTGACGCTGCCGAACTTCCTGCCGCAGGCAGAAGCGGGTGTTGCAGATGCCAGTCTGGGTTATTGGACTGCCAGTAACAATGCAGCATTGGCTGTCGGGCTGGATGGTGCTCCACAGGATGACGATGGTGCCCTGAACGTGACGTATCGTTTCCCGTTTGCCGAGAAGCTGGGGGATGTCACGATTCCTGTGATGGCTACGCTGCCAAAAGCCGACTGTGATCCAGACGGTGCAGGCCCTGCAGCAGGAATGCCTGCGGATGGTTGGCCGGTTGTTATCTATCAGCACGGCATCACGGTAGACCGCACAGCAGGACTTCTGGTCGGGAATGCTCTGGCGGGTCAATGTATTGCGATGGTTGCCATTGACCATGCTATGCACGGTGTCGCGCCACTGGCGGGTGGCGAAGCAAATACCCTGAGATTGTTTAACGTTGAACAGGTATCTGCGGTTTCTCCTGAACTGACCAGCCCGTTTGCAGCCGCAAGAGCGGCCTACCTTCAGGTGATGCCAGACAGTCCGCTGGCCGATCTGGCAGAACGTCACAACAACGTTGGCAAGCAAGTCGCTGGGGGGCCGAACGTTGAAATGGTCTATCAGGGGGCTTTGGATTCCACGGGTAACCCGGTGACTGCAGATTCCGTTGGTGCATCCGGTGATCTGTACATCAACTTGCAAGACTTCTTACGAACCCGCGATGGTATGCGTCAGACGGTGCTGGATTTGTTGAACCTGAATGCCAGTCTGGACGATATGGATATCAATGGAGATGGTACGGCGGACGAACTCGATACGGACAATGTGTACTTTATTGGTCACTCACTGGGCGGCATCATTGGAACCACCTTCCTGTCGGTTAATAACAACGAATCTGTACAAATTCACAATGGCAACCTTCCTGAAGTGAAGGCAGCTGCACTGGGTAATCCGGGCGGTGGCGTTGTGAAGTTGCTGGAAAACTCCCCCACCATAGGAACGCGTATTCTGGCTGGTTTGTCTGCAGCAGGTATTGAGCAGGGGTCAAGCTCCATAGAAAGCTATTTCGCGACGTTCCAGGCGGCGGTTGATTCGGCTGATCCGATCAACTACGCCGGTCAGCTGAGTGAGCTGCCAATGCTGGTGTACGAGGATGTGGGTGTTGCCGGTGACAGCTCTGAACCCTCTGATCAGGTGGTACCAAATAATGCCTATGACGCTACCCCAGCTTCGGCGGTGTCCAACCTGGCGGGAACCGACCCTCTGGTAACTGAGCTGGGCATTACGGCCAAGGTGACGGCTTCGTCAGCTTCGGATAGTGATGTGATCAATACAGACCCGGTGATGCGTTTTTATCCTAATGTGCTAAACGATACGCCGGTACGCGCAAATATTCGACTGGCGAAAGGCAACCACGGAACATTTTCGTCGGCCAGTCCGCAAGATGTGTTTGTCGAAACCTATCAGCAGATTATCTCTTTCTTCGATCCCTATGGCGTAACCCAATTGATGGGACTGCCAGGCGATCAGAAAGGCTTCCTGGTAGAAAATACAGACATTCTTGAGACTTCAAACTGAGCCTTGCGGAGAATAAAAACATGAAAAGCAAAGCAACATTGAGTGCCCTCAGTAGCAAGCGAATGGCCAAGGCCCCACTGGCGGTGGCTGTTACTCTGGCCAGTTTGACGCTCAGCACCCACGCGACCGAGTTCACGCTTGGTGATGTGGATGTGCGGCTCGATAACACCATCAGCTACGGTGTGGGCTGGCGTCTGGAAGATCCGGATGCTAACCAGATCATGCCTGCCAACGGCGCTGCCACAGGCAATGATGCCAAGGGGTCATCGTACAATTACGATGACGGTACCCTGAACTACAAGAAAGGCGATATTTACACCAACGTTGTCAAATGGACGGGTGATCTGGAGCTGGTTTACGAAAACTTCGGCGGCTTTTTCCGGGCGCGTGCTTACTATGATGCGGCCTTAATGGATGAAGAAACCGACTTCAAACCGATCAATGACGAAGGCAAAGACGCTGCTGGTAAGGGCGCCGAGCTGCTGGATGCCTACGTATGGTGGGATGACTACCTGGGCAATACGCCGGTCTCCTTGCGTGCTGGTCGTCAGGTGGTCAGCTGGGGTGAAAGTACCTTTATCCAGGGCGGCGTGAATAGCATTAATCCGGTGGATGCTGCGGCGTTCCGTAAACCCGGTGCCGAACTGAAAGAAGGCCTGCTGCCCGTCAATATGATTTACGCGTCGGCGGGTCTGACTGACACCGTGAGTGTTGAAGCCTTCGTGCAGCTGGAGTGGGAAAAAACCCGAACAGATCCATGCGGTACCTTCTTCTCGACCGTAGACTTTGTTGCCGATGGTTGTGGCCCGGTTGTTCTGGCTGGTATCGCAGATGAACGCGATATTCTGGCGTTTCGTGAGTACGAAATTGAAACTGGCGTGGATGCATCCCAGCGCTCTGCTCCGATCGCTGAACGCCTGGCAGATGAGACACCGGAAGACAGCGGTCAGTACGGTTTGGCGGTACGCTGGTACTCGGAAGAGTTGGGTGATACGGAATTCGGTTTCTATCACATGAATATCCACAGCCGCTTGCCGTTTATTAACGGTGTGGTGATTAACCGTCCAGGTTCGGCAAATTACAACGCCAATGGTCTCTACGAAAACTACTATCCGTACTACCAGATTGCCTACCCTGAAGACATCCAGATCTCTGGGATCAGCTTCGCGACCGCAACCGAAGGTGGCGCATCCATCTCTGGTGAGGTGAGCTATCGCCCGGATATGCCGCTGCAATGGAACGCATTTGAGCTGCTGCTGGCGGGTAACGCGGCTCCGTACAGCCGCCTGTATCAACAGCGCTTGCGTGAAAATGGCGGTGATCCGGTGGCATTGCAGGGCAACCTGGCAATTGGTTACGACGAGTTCGATATGTGGCAGGCACAGGCTACCTACATCGATTTCTACGATCGTGTGATGGGAGCCGACCGTTTGGCGCTGGTGGGTGAAGTGGGTGTGAGCTACATCGACGGATTGCCGGATGTGGATGAGGCCCGTTACGGTCGCTCTGGTGCTTTTGGTATTGGTAACAATGATGGCGTCTACAACGCCAATGCCGTGACCTCCGCAACCGACTGGTGTGAGGCTGCCACCATTCCAGGCTCCACTGAAGCCAACACCGGTCAGAACGCCAATACCGATAACTGTACCGATGACGGCTATGTGACCCAGTGGTCTGGTGGTGTCCGCCTGCGTGCAACGCTGAACTACAACAATGCCATGGCGGGGATGAACATATCGCCGAGGCTGGCGGTCGCTTATGACAAGGGCAATGGCCCTGAACCGGGTGCCCAGTTCATCGACAATCGTCTGACGACGGGCCTGGGTGTGACCTTTGTGTACATGAACCAGACCTCGGTTGATATTTCCTACACCAATTATTCAGGTGGCGATTACAACACGGTCAAGGACCGCGACAATATTGCCTTGTCTGCCAAGTACTCGTTCTGATGAGTCGTGTCACCGGAAACCAGAAGGACATACCGATTATGTTGAAACAGAATATGAAATCATTGAGTGCGGCGATCCTGATGTCGCTGGCATGTATCGCGCCGTCGCATGCGGCTGTCTCCGAAGCTGAAGCGGCAAAGCTGGGTAAAGAGCTGACCCCAAGCGGTGCAGACGCCTCTGCCAGCGGTGCGATTCCGGCCTGGACGGGCGGCATTTCCCAGCTGCCCGCCGGTTATCAGGAAGGTGAGAAGCTGGTAAATCCTTACGCGGCTGACAAGCCGCTGTTTGTGATTGATGGCAGCAACTACCAGCAGTACAGCGACAAGTTATCCGCCGGTCAGATTGCCCTGTTCGAGAAATATCCGAACAGCTTCAAAATGCCGGTTTATCCGACTCGTCGTTCAGCGATTTATCCGGACTTCATTAATGAAGCAACGGCCAAAAACGCAGTCGAAACCCGACTGATCGAGAATGGCAATGGCCTTGAAAATTATGTCGAAGGTACGCCATTCCCGATTCCTGGTTCTGGTCTGGAAGTGATATGGAACCACATTGTTCGCTACCGTGGCGGCAGTGTGCAGCGTGTGGTGAATCAGGTGACGCCACAGGCAAACGGCGATTACACACCAGTAGAGTTCAAGGAAGAGTTCACCTTCCGCGACAAGCTGACAGACTACAAGCCGGGCAAGGACGACAACGTCCTGTTCTACTTCAAGCAGGATGTGGTCTCACCTGCGCGCCTGGCAGGTAACGTGTTGCTGGTGCATGAAACCATCAACCAGGTAAAAGAACCTCGTAAAGCCTGGATTTACAACGCTGGTCAGCGTCGTGTACGTCGTGCTCCACAGGTTGCTTATGATGGCCCGGGTACTGCGTCCGATGGGCTGCGTACTTCCGATAACTTCGATATGTTCAATGGCGCTCCAGACCGCTACGACTGGAAGCTGGTGGGTAAACAGGAGCTGTACATTCCCTACAACGCCTACCAGATGAACAGCGGTGAGCTGGCGTACGATGATCTGGTCAAACCTGGTCACCTGAACCCTGAACATGCTCGCTACGAGTTACACCGTGTCTGGAAAGTCGAAGCCACACTGAAAACTGGCAAACGTCATATCTATGCCAAGCGTGTCTTCTACATTGATGAGGATACCTGGCAGGCGTCTGTGATCGATCACTATGACGGTCGCGGTTCATTGTGGCGTGTTGCTGAAGCGCACCAGGTTGTTTACTACGACCAGAAAGTGCCCTGGTATGCCGTTGAAGTTCTGCACGATCTGACCTCTGGCCGCTATCTGGCATTGGGTTTGGACAACGAAGAACCCGGTACTTTTGTATTTGGCGCCAAGCGTTCAGCTCGTGATTACACCCCATCGGCGTTGCGCCGCTCTGGTCGTCGCTAGGTTTTTCCTGACCGACGCCCCGGTGATCAAAGGCAGTCCTGGCTTTTGATCACCATCCGAAAGGATTCAATTATTCTCCCCTCAGGATGCTTGCCATTCATCACGCAATGACGCTGATGCAATTCAGTGACTGTTGTGTTTGGAGCAGCTATGAAACTGATAATAAGAACAAACCTGTTTTTCCTGATTATATTTTCCCTGCTGTATCCTCGACTGGTCTGGTCGGCAGATGCGTTGCGAGAAGCCCAGGTATGGGCCTGTCGTGCTGTTTCCAGCTTGTTGCTGGTGCGTGGGGAAGGGCACCAGCAACAGCATATTGAACGCATGAACCAGGATCTGGTGAATGCCAGCAGCCAGCTTCAGCAAGCGGGCAAGCTGGATAAACCGGAAATTCGCCAGAGCTTTGACGCCCTGCGTGATGTATTGAACCAGGGTATTGAAGCGGGTCCCGGGGAAGAAAGCCTGCCGTGGCGCTATCCGCAGTGGCTCAGCCAATCGTTAAGTGCGTTTTTGCTGGAAACCGAATCCGATCTGTCTGGAGATGAGGAAGGCATGGAGCTGGTGGCGTTGGAATTCTTGACGGTACAGTACCTGAGCAAGAGCTACATCGGAACCTATGAATTACCCCGTGAACACAAGGATCGTTACATCGGTCAGGATGAAATCGTGCTGGTTCCCATCATTGATGAATACATGGGTTCCGAAACCTTGAGTAACAAGGATCAGGCTCGTTGGCAGTTCATCCGAAAAGCCCTGGCGGATTTGAACAGTCGTTCATCTACCTGGGCTTCGGTATCTGGCAAGCCGTTTGTGCCCTTGATGGTCGACTACTATGTGCGCAGCCTCGGAAAACCGGAATAGGGCGTGAAGGCCATCGGTTTTCAGTTGGCAAACAGCGTCAGTGGCTCGTTGTAAAGAGCCGCCAGCTGTTCGCGCAGGGTCAGCACATGCTCAGACCAGAAGCGGTGCCCGTCCAGCCACGGGAAGGCCATGGGGAATGCCGGGTCTTCCCAGCGCTGACATAACCAGGCCGCGTATTTGATGATTCTGAGTGTACGCAGCGCCTCGATGTGGCGAAGTTCATCGTAGGGGAAGGGACGGAAGACCTCGTAGCCTTTGCGAATCGCATCCAGCTGGCTTCGTTGCTCATCCTGACTGCCGCTCAGCAACATCCAGATGTCTTGCATTGGCAGTCCCTGATAGCAGTCATCAAAGTCGACCAGATACAGCTGGTCATCACGCAGCAACAGGTTGCCATTGTGCATGTCACCGTGCAGTCGGATATGGCGGTGCTGATCGGGGGGAAACTGCGCCTTCATGGTGGTCGCCAGATCCCGGATCAGACTTCGATACACATCGTTGTAATCAGGAGGCATCAGGCCGCTTTTCAACACCTGCTCAGCCCAGCCATCAAGATGATCGGCAGTACTTTGGGCTGGCCGATGTTGAAACGATTCCCAGCTGCCGACCTGATGGAGGCGGGCGACCCAGCGGCCAATCAGCTCCAGATCATCCAAACGAGTCAGTTCCGGAGCGTGTCCACCACGGCGAGGATAGACCGCAAAATAGAACCCCTGCCAATGGTGCAGGCTTTGGCCATGGATCACGAGTGGCGCGACGACAGGAATCTCTTCTTCTTGCAGTTGCAGGCAGAAGGCATGTTCCTCACGAATGGCCGCTGCAGACCAGCGATCCGGGCGATAAAACTTGGCAATGATCGGGACATCTTCTTCGATGCCAATTTGATAGACCCGATTTTCATAGCTGTTTAACGCGATATTGCGTGCGTCACACAGGTAACCCAGTGATTCGATGGCGTCCATGACCGTTTCCGGGGTGAGCTGGGTATAGGGGTGTTCTGAGTGGGTCATTGGTATGTCCACGATCCTGAAGTTAACGCGCATTATGCCTCAGGAAACCTCGTGGTGGTGTGCGTGCGAGTGCCCAGACTCCAACAATACCAGCACCACGCTGTTTCAGGATGCGAGCGGCGGCTGCAGCGGTAGAACCTGTGGTCATGACGTCGTCAATTATCAGCAGGTGTTCACCATGGAATTGCGCCTTCCCGGCGCGAAGTGTCTGGGACAGGTTTTGTCGACGTTCCCTGACCCCGAGGTGACGCTGATCCCGCGACCAGGATTTGGTCAGTGCCTGATGATAGATCGGGGTCTGAGTCTGTTGGCTGATTCGCCGTGCCAGCACCGCTGCCGGGTTATAACCGCGTTTCAGGCGTGTCCACCAGTGACTGGGGACATAGACCAGGCCATCAACGGAGGACAACGCCGGCGGAGGGGATTCCAGCATCAGCATGCTCAAGCGGGTGAGCCAGTGTTCCTGATGCTTGTCCTTTGCTGCTCGAATCCACAGGTCGATGGGGGGCTGAAACAGGAAGCGATAGTGGCTGTAATCGTAATCCGGCGGCTGAAGCTGGCACTTTTTGCAGCGTTGGTTGCGACCATACTGCTCAATGAAAAGCAGCGGTTCACTGCATTGGGAACACGACGGAGGCGGGTTCGGCAGTTCCCGATGGCAGGACGAGCACAAGAACACGCGGTGCTGTTCATCCAGTGATCCCATACACAGTTCACAGCGGCAATCGGCGGTCAGTTGTTTCTTAAGGTGACGCCAGGTTTTCGACGTTAGAGTAGCAGAGCGCATTCGCTGGATTCCTTTTCCAGAACGGCAACATCCTGTCACCGGAAAGAGGCTTTTGTCCATGGCGGAAAGAGCCAATGAGAACCTGCCGCAAGTTGTAAAAATGTCACTGAATCTTGCTTGACTTTGTAAAAGTGCGAACGTATGTTTAAAACAGGTGTTTGAAATACTTTGCCTGACGCACAGACATCACTCGTGCACCGGTACATCGATCCAAATAAAAAATGATGGCTGTTAAAGCCAAGAGGTATTCACCATGCCAGATTACAAAGCTCCCCTGCGCGAAATTAAATTCATCACCAATGAACTGCTGGATTGGCCGTCTCACTACGCCAGTCTGCCTGCTTATGCTGACGTGGCCACGCCGGATATGGTTGATGCCATCGTGGCGGAAGGCGCCCGCTTTTGTGAGCAGGAACTGGCCCCGCTGAACCGCACGGGTGATATGGAAGGCTGTGTTCGTAACGAAGAAGACGGCTCGGTAAAAACGCCAACCGGTTTTAAAGAAGCGTACTCCAAATTTGTGGAGGGCGGCTGGCCTTCGCTGGCGCATGACCCGGAACACGGTGGTCAGGGCTTGCCAGAGTCTCTGGGCATCATCATGTCTGAAATGGTCGGCAGTGCGAACTGGTCATGGGGCATGTATCCGGGTCTGTCTCACGGTGCCATGAACACCATTGATCTGCACGGCACGCAGGAACAGAAAGAAACCTTCCTGACCAAGCTGGTGAGCGGCGAATGGACTGGCACCATGTGTCTGACTGAACCGCATTGTGGTTCTGACCTGGGTATCCTGAAGAGCAAGGCCGAGCCAAATGCCGACGGCTCTTACAGCGTGACCGGCACCAAGATCTTTATCTCTGCGGGTGAACACGATATGGCCGAGAACATCGTCCACATCGTATTGGCTCGTCTGCCAGGTGCACCGGAAGGTACCAAGGGCATCTCGTTGTTCATCGTACCAAAGCACCTGCCGAACGAAGACGGTACAGCCGGTGAACGCAACGCCGTGAGCTGCGGTTCTCTGGAACACAAGATGGGCATCCATGGCAACGCGACCTGTGTGATGAACTTCGATGGTGCCAAAGGCTGGTTGATTGGCCCGGAGAACAAGGGCCTGAATTGCATGTTCACCTTTATGAACACGGCTCGCATCGGTACTGCCCTGCAGGGTACGTCGGCCATGGAAGCTTCCTACCAGGGTGCATTGGCGTACGCGAAAGAGCGTTTGGCCATGCGCTCCCTGACAGGACCGAAAGCACCTGAGAAAGCCGCCGACCCAATCATCGTTCATCCGGATGTTCGTCGTATGCTGCTGACTCAGAAAGCACTGAACGAAGCCGGTCGTGCGCTGGTGTACTTTGCAGCGCAGCAGAACGACATTGTTAAAGTGGCAGAGTCGGAAGAAGAGCGTAAGCAAGCCGATGAGTTGCTGAGCTTCCTGACTCCAATTGCCAAGGCGTTCCTGACCGAAGCCGGCTGTGAAGCCACCAACCTGGGTATGCAGGTGTACGGTGGTCATGGTTTCATTGCGGAATGGGGCATGGAGCAGCTGGTACGTGATACACGTATCGCGACGATATACGAAGGCACCACTGGCATCCAGGCGCTTGACCTGCTCGGCCGTAAGGTACTGATGACCCAGGGAGCCAGCCTGCGTACTTTCACCAAGATCGTCCACAAGTTCTGTAAGGCCGAATCCGGTAACAAGGCCATTGCTGGTCTGATCAAGCCGCTGAACAAGATCAACAAGGAATGGGGCGACGTGACCATGAAGATCGGCATGTCGGCGATGAAGAATCGCGACGCGGTTGGTGCGGCTTCGGTGGATTACCTGATGTACTCCGGTTATATCGTAATGGGTTACTTCTGGGCTGAGATGGCCAAGGTTGCTCACGAGCAGTTGGCTGCCGGTACGACCGAGGAAGATTTCTACAAGGCCAAGATTGCCACGGCGAACTTCTACTTCAATCGTATTTTGCCGCGTACCCAGTCGCACGCTGCGGCCATGTTGGCTGGTCCGGGTTCTGTGATGGACATTACCGAAGAGCAGTTGGCTGTTCTCTGACAGGCCTGCTTTCGGTACAAAAAAAGAGCCGCAATATGCGGCTCTTTTTTTTGCCAGATTACTGGTGTGGTAATCTGGCGAACGGCTCAGTGATCAGAGGGTTTCCGGAACACTGGTGGCGCGACGATTTTTGTCGACACGCTTTTCATGAATTTTTCGAATTTTGCGATGTGCCTTGTCAAATGCATCACGGACAGCAACGTACATATTTTCATGATCGGAGTTGTCGTGATTGTCGTGGGTAATAGCAACGGTCTCACCGGGTAGCCCGACTTCCAGAGATACGTGAGCCAGTCGGCCCTTGTAACTGTGATTGTGCGGCATGGCGACAACGGCACGAATACCGGTGATGTCGTCAAACACGGAGGTAAGCTTGTCGGCTTTTTCGCGGATTTGTTGTTCTACTGCATCGGAATGCTCGATATCACGAAAGCTGATTGCCAGACCTTTCATAAACGCTCCTTAATCAATGTGCATTAGGCCACGCTGCCAAACGCGCGGAAAAGAGCCACTATTCACAGTGATCGGTTAACCGGCGACGCTTGCCAGACCAGTTGTTCAGCACAGCTGGTAACTTCAGATTACATGAAGCTGTCACAACGTCAAACATGGATCTGTAACATTGATGTGATTTTTAGAGGTGTGGCACAGGCAATGACACACTCCTTGACCCCGAACAGGTTTGGTGTGTGTTAGTCTGGACTTGCTGTTACCAACGGGTGTAAGCCGTTGGCGTTGGATAGTGAATCACTCGTTAGAGGTCAGGATGTCATCGGGCGGTAACCCATGAGCCTTCAGGGCGGATGGATGAATGGGTATCCCGGACAAAGTGGGCAAATCATAAGGCCGGAAAGGATCAGGTAACCGAATTACATGCAGGTATACGACGTCAAACTGGTGTTCTTTGATCTGGATGATTCACTCATCAACAAAGACGCCAACAGTTTGTGGATCAAATGGCGATTTCGTCATGAACACTGGGCGCTGGTGGAAGCGACCCAGGCGTTGGCGTCCCTGTATCATGCCTACAAGCGTGGCAAGGTCACTCACTGGCGTTTGTCCCAGTATTACCGCACCCGTACCCGTGGAATGAACCTGAAAGAGTACGATCACATGGTGCAGCGTTTTTTCAAGGAACGCGGCCATCTTCACATGTATCCTCAAGCGCACTCCCTGCTTTATGCCTATCAGACCCGAGATGTCGAACGTGTGATGATCACCGGAGCCGACGAGTGCGTTGCCAGGGTTTATGCGGAAGCGTTTGGGATCGAACATGTGATCAGTAATCGCCTGCGCGTGGTTGCCGATCGTATTGTCGGACTGGAACATCCGCTCTGTTACGGCCCCGGCAAAGTGGGCCTGGCCGAAGAGTTCCTGAACCAGCGTGGTCTGACGTTTGATGACACGGCTTTCTACACGGACAGTCACGCCGATTTGCCCTTGCTGGAGAAGGTTCGCCAACCAGTAGTGCTTAATCCGAACGATTTTCTGCGTGAGACTGCCGTTGAACGTGACTGGCCAATTCTTGACTGGCGTCTTGCCGACAACGATGGTGAATAACGCCGGTTTTTCCCTTCTCTGTGCTCTGGTATAGTCCGGCCTGTTTTTCCAATAAAACTGGAGCTTGTGGTGTATTTCCTGTTAGACCGCCCAGGCCAGCGAGGGCAATTGCTGGTTCGTCGATGGTGCTGAAGCGTTTGTTGCCCAATTTCAACGAAGCGTTTTCATCGACAGGATTCATACTATGACGCCACAAGAATTTTCTGCCCTGATTGAACAGGGTTACAACCGCATTCCGGTTGCTCGCCAGGTTCTGGCAGACATCGATACTCCCCTCAGTACTTTTCTGAAGCTGGCTGCCCAGCCCTACACCTACTTGTTCGAATCGGTTCAGGGCGGTGAAAAGTGGGGCCGTTATTCCATCATTGGTTTGCCTGCCTCTCGTGTGATCAAGGTCTTTGGCCATCGCGTTGTGACGGAAGAGTCCGGCGAGGTGGTTTCCGAAGTTGAGGTCGCTGATCCGCTGAATTACGTCACCGAGATCCAGCAATCCTACAAGGTTGCTGATGTTGACGGGTTGCCGCGTTTTCAGGGCGGCCTGGTGGGCTACTTCGGTTACGACACCGTTCGCTATATTGAACCTCGTCTGGCCGAGACCTGCCCCAAGGATGAATTGGATACACCCGATATTCTGTTGATGGTGTCGGAAGAGGTCGTTGTATTCGATAACCTCAGCGGCAAGCTGCATCTGATCGTTCTGGCTGATACCACGCAGGACAATGCACTGGACGTGGCAAACGCGCGTTTGCAGGGGCTGCGTGAGCAGTTGCGTCAGACCTATCAGGGTGACGTTAACCAGTCGATTGATAACCCTCGTGAAGTACAGGAAGACGATTTCCAGTCGTTGTTTGGTGCTGACGAATTCCGTGATGCGGTCAGTCAAATCAAGGAATACGTGCTGGCCGGTGACATCATGCAGTGCGTACTGTCGCAGCGCATGCAGGTGCCGTTCAGTGGTAATCCGGTCAATATCTATCGTGCTCTGCGTACCTTGAACCCCTCTCCGTACATGTATTGCCTGAATCTGGGGGATTTTCATGTGGTGGGTTCTTCGCCGGAGATTTTGGCCCGTCTCGAAGATGGCGTTGTCACCGTGCGGCCGATTGCCGGAACGCGCAAGCGTGGCCTGACCGAAGCCGATGATCAGGCGTTGGAAAAAGAGTTACTGGAAGATCCGAAGGAAATCGCCGAACACCTGATGCTGATCGATCTGGGCCGTAACGACGTCGGTCGTGTGGCCAGGACCGGCAAGGTTGAATTGACGGAGCAAATGGTCGTTGAACGCTACAGCCATGTGATGCACATCGTCTCCAACGTCAATGGCGAAGTGAAAGACGGCATTACGGCCATGGATGTAATGCGCGCCGCTCATCCTGCTGGCACCCTGAGTGGTGCTCCCAAAATCCGCGCGATGGAAATCATCGATCAGCTGGAAAGCACCAAGCGCGGTGTCTATGGCGGTGCGGTGGGGTATCTGAGCTGGAACGGCAACATGGATACGGCCATCGCTATTCGTACTGCTGTGATCAAGGATGGCATCCTGAATATTCAGGCCGGTGCTGGCATTGTGGCCGATTCTGATCCCGAAATGGAATGGCAGGAAACCCTGAACAAGGGCCGCGCCATGTTCCGCGCCGTTGCCATGGCAGAAGCCGGGTTAGACCAGTAGCACAGCCCAAACAGAAAGCTGGTCGACATCGGTGGTAGACGTCCCAATAACAATAATCCACCATCACATTATCTGAGCAGCCGGTGTGGGCGGCTGCCACTCGTAATTCAGGCGGACAGGCTACATGCTTTTGATGATTGATAACTACGACTCGTTCACCTACAACGTCGTGCAGTACTTTGCCGAGTTGGGTGCGGATGTTCGGGTCTATCGGAATGACGAAATCACACTGGAGCAGATAGAACAGCTGGCACCCGAACGGTTGGTGATTTCACCGGGGCCTTGCAGCCCTGACGAAGCCGGTATTTCGACTGCTGCAATCAGACACTTTGCCGGAAAGGTACCGATTCTGGGTATTTGTCTGGGACACCAGTCCATTGGACAGGTATTCGGCGGTCGTATTGTAAGAGCTGGACAGGTGATGCACGGCAAGTTGTCCGATATTCACCATACCAGTCAGGGCGTCTTCACAGGATTGAGCAATCCGTACAAGGCAACCCGCTATCACTCACTGGTGGTGGAAAAAGAAAGCCTGCCAGACTGCTTTGAAATCACCGCCTGGACTGAAAACCCGGATGGTTCCATGGAAGAAATCATGGGCATTCGCCACAAAGAGCTGGCTGTTGAGGGGGTTCAGTTTCACCCGGAATCTATCTTGACTGAACATGGCCATCAATTGCTGAAAAACTTCCTGGAAACCGGTTTGAACTGATCTGGAGATCTTATGGATATTCGTACTGCGCTTGCCAGCGTTGTTGAAGGGCACAATCTGAGCACAGATCAGATGACCGCCGTAATGCGAGACATCATGACCGGGCAGTGTGACGATGCCCAGATTGGTGCATTTCTGGTTGCGTTGAGAATGAAAGGCGAGACCATCGACGAGATCGTTGGTGCGGTAAAGGTGATGAGAGAGCTGGTCAGTGGTGTTGCAGTGCATCCCCATCACGCTGTCGATATCGTAGGCACGGGCGGGGACGGCGCCAATCTGTTTAACGTTTCGACGGCATCTTCCTTCATTGTCGCTGCCGCAGGTGGAAAAGTGGCCAAACACGGAAATCGTGGAGTTTCCAGCAGTTCTGGCAGTGCCGATTTACTGGAGGCGGCTGGCGTTAACCTGATGCTGAACTCCGATCAGGTCGCCCGTTGCATTGAAGAGCTGGGTGTGGGCTTTATGTTCGCCCCTCAGCATCACAGCGCCATGAAACACGCGATCGGTGCTCGCAAGTCGCTGGGATTGCGCACCGTGTTTAATGTGCTGGGTCCTTTGACCAATCCAGCCGGTGTGCCCAACCAGTTGATCGGTGTGTACTCGGCTGATCTGGTTCGTCCGATTGCTGAAGTGCTGCAGCGTTTGAATGCCGGCCACGTTCTGGTTGTGCATTCGGATGACGGGCTGGATGAGATCAGTATTGCGGCGCCAACGACGGCCTGTGAACTCTACATGGGCGAAGTTCGCGATATCGTGATCAAGCCGGAAGATGTGGGCATTGAAACCACGTCTCTGGAAGGCCTGTCGGTGAACAGCGCTGAAGAAAGCCTTGCATTGATTCAGGATGCGCTGGGCAAACGCAAAACCGATGCGGGCCAGAAAGCGGCGGATATGCTGGCGTTGAACGCCGGTGCTGCGATCTATGTTGCTGGTTTGGCGCTGAACATGCGCGATGGTGTTAGCATGGCGCAGGATGCTATTTACTCGGGTCTGGCGCTTGAAAAAATGAACGAACTGGCCAGTTTCTCGACCTATCTGAAAGACGCCGCCGCTCAATAACCTGATTTACTAGCAGACCGTGCTGTCATTTCGGCACTGTCTGCCTTCTGGAATTCCCATGACTGATACACCCACTGTCCTCAAAAAAATTCTTGCGACCAAGGCAGAAGAGATTCAGCAACGTTCTGCTGTTCGTGCCTTGAACGAACTGAATGCCATGGCACGTGATCGTGACGCTGGCGAATTGCGCGGTTTTTACCGTTCCATGTGCGCTCGTATCGAAGCTGGTGACCCGGCTGTCATTGCCGAGATCAAAAAGGCTTCTCCGTCCAAAGGTGTGTTGCGAGAAAACTTCCAGCCTGAAGCGATCGCTGAGTCGTACCAGCAAGGTGGGGCGGCCTGTTTGTCTGTTCTGACCGATGCCCAGTACTTTCAGGGCCATGAGGACTATCTGATTGCTGCGCGTGCCGCCTGCGACCTGCCGGTTATTCGCAAGGATTTTCTGGTTGATCCATACCAGATTGCCGAAGCGCGTTTGCTCAATGCGGATTGTGTGTTGTTGATTGTGGCAGCCCTGTCACGCATGCAGCTTCAGGATCTCGAAGGATATGCTCATGAGCTGGGTATGGATGTGCTGGTGGAAGTGCATGATGCCGAGGAGCTGGAATCCGCATTGACATTGAAAACGCCATTATTGGGCATTAATAACCGCAATTTGCACACCTTTGATGTGACTCTGGATACCACCTTCGGTTTGCTGGACAAAATCGCAGATGATCGTCTGCTGGTTACTGAGAGTGGCATCCTGACTCGCGACGACGTTGACGTGATGCGTGAGCGTAATGTGAATGCGTTTCTGGTTGGTGAAGCCTTTATGCGTGCAGAAGATCCGGGTCAGGCTTTGCAAGAGTTGTTCTACTGACTCTCAGTCACACTTGTACCGAAACCAAAAAGGATGCCGAACAAGCATCCTTTTTTTGTTTTCTGCAGTACGGCTGATCGTCTACAGCGGCTATTGAGCAGCGGGCAAAGGCTAGCGGGTACCGTACACCACCATGGTTTTACCTTTCACGGACACCAGACCACTGTCTTCAAGGTCTTTCAGTACCCGTCCCACCATTTCTCGTGAGCAGCCAACGATACGACCGATTTCCTGACGCGTGATCTTGATTTGCATACCATCAGGATGCGTCATCGCATCAGGTTCTTTACTGAGCTCAAGCAGGGTACGAGCCACCCGACCGGTCACGTCCATAAACACCAGATCACCGGCTTTGCGGGTTGTATGGCTCAGGCGGTTGGCCATCTGACGGAACAGGCGGAACATCAAGGACGGGTTTTTATGCACCAGTTCCTCGAATTTGGTGTAGCTGATTTCGGCTACTTCACACTCTGTTTTGGACTTGACCCAGGCGGTACGAGGCTTGTGCTCGTCGTCAAACAGGCCCATTTCCCCGAAGAAATCCCCCGGATTCAGGTAAGCCATGATCATATCCCGGCCATCATCGTCTTCAATGATAACGCTGACGGAACCTTTGATCAGATAATACAGGGTATTACTTTCTTCACCGGCGTAAATCAGCGTGCTGCGCGCAGGATAACGGCGTCGGTGGCAATGCGACAAAAGGTCTTCCAGATATGGGTCCTTCTGCGGAGGTCTAACCAAGCTCATAATATTGGGCTTCCAGTCCTGTACTTCATCGATTATTGCTCAATTGAGCTAACAGTAAAATACTAAGTCAACGGTGTGTCACTTAGCGACATTTTTTTTAAGGAATTGTGCACTGGAAGGACAATATGTCGCAGTGGCACAAATTTTCATCGGCATTGGCGAGCCGCATTGACGTTTATCGGCCAAAATGAATGATTGGCTGAAAAATAGCGTCTGTCCCGGATTCTACGGGTAAGGCAAGGTGTGATAATCTCGCCGCCCGTTTCAACACAGAGTGAGTTGGTTATGAAAGCGACGGTCAAGTGGGTCGACAATGCAATGTTTCTTGGGGAGTCCGGTAGCGGTCACGCTGTTGTGATGGACGGGCCTGAAGATCACGGTGGCCGCAACATGGGTGTTCGCCCGATGGAAATGTTGCTGCTGGGCCTTGGCGGCTGCACCAGCTTTGATGTCATGAGCATTCTGCAGAAACAGCGTCAGGCGGTTACGGATTGTGTTGCCAATATCGAGGCCGAGCGAGCCGATGCTGTCCCCGCTGTATTTACCAAAATACACGTTCATTTTGTCGTCACTGGCACGAGCTTGAAAACGTCGCTGGTTGAGCGTGCCGTTAAGCTGTCGGCTGAAAAATACTGTTCCGCGTCCATTATGCTGGAGCAGGGCGGTGTTGAAGTCAGCCACAGCGTGGAAATTGTAGATAATGAGTCAGATAACTGACTTTCTGGTTTTTCCTGGCCTTGGGCCAATCAAGAGGATCCGCTATTGAACGAAAAGTTACGCCTTCACGGGTTTAACAACCTGACCAAATCGCTGAGCTTTAATATTTATGACGTGTGTTATACCCAGACAGAAAAAGAACGTCAGGAATATATTGAGTACATTGACGAGTTGTATAACGCCGACCGGCTGACTCAGATTCTTGGTGATGTGGTGGATATTATCGGTGCAAATATCCTGAATGTGGCTCGCCAGGATTATGAGCCACAGGGTGCCAGCGTGACGATACTGATTGCCGAGCATGAAGTTCCTCCCAATGATGAGTTTATGGAAGAAAAACCGGGTCCACTCAGGGACTCGGTTGTCGCTCATCTGGACAAGAGTCACGTAACCGTTCATACCTACCCGGAAAGTCACCCTCACGGTGGGATCAGTACCTTCCGGGCGGATATTGATGTGTCAACTTGCGGCCTGATTTCACCTCTGAAGGCTTTGAACTACCTGATCCACGCACTCGACTCGGACATCGTGACAGTCGATTACCGTGTGCGTGGTTTCACGCGCGATATCGACGGTGTGAAGCACTACATTGATCACGACATCAACTCGATTCAGAACTATCTGACGGAAGATACCCAGAACGCCTACCAGATGATTGATGTGAACGTGTATCAGGAAAACACCTTCCACACCAAGATGATCCTGAAAGAGTTTGAACTGGATGACTATTTGTTTGGTGAAGGTGTGAAAAGTCTGAGCGCCAGGCAACGGGAAGAAGTGGAAGCCAAGGTCCGCAAGGAAATGCTGGAGATTTTCTACTCTCGAAATATGCCCTGACAGAAGATTGTTTGGCCACTGGCCTGTTCGTATTGAAGCCCGCTGTCTCTAACTACCGTTTGGACAGTGGGCTTTTTATTTTGGCTTCGGCTTAATAGCGACCTGATAGCGTTACTCTGAATCGCCAGCGGGCATGAGTTCCCAATCGAAACTGTTTGTAGTCACTGTTCAGGCTTTCGGGGGAGTGAAGCGCTGCCAGACTGAACAGGGAGACGTGTTCGGTAACCCGCAGTTGGTTGTGGAGGCCGATGCGCCAGAGGGCAGAATAGTCTTCGCTGACATAGGCGTCGTCATGGATAGCTTGCAATTGCTGGTTCCCTTGTCGGGCCAGTTCCAGCGCCAGATTCTGGCGTTCATTCAGGGGAGTGGAGAGCTTGGCCTTGATCCAGTATTGGGGTTGCTCATTGAGTCGAAAACCAGATGCTGTGTCGGTTTCATTGCCGAACGCCGATCGATAGAGGCCAGCGTGCACGTTGCCATTGACCGGGTGCGCACGAACGAGGGTATTGAAATGGACGCCAGCTTCCAGGCCTCTCAATGTGGCGATGCCATCGCTGTTGACCGGCTGGATTCGCTGCCTGGGTGAATGACCCGGTTCTCCGGAGTTAGACAGCTGATAGTGAATCAGGTTAACAATGGAGCGCTGGAATAGCGCCAGGTCCCAACTTGAACCGCTATGCTGAGTTCTTTCCCCGGAATATCGCCAATGCAATTCCGATGTCGAAATCACCTCGTCATCCAGTTCCGCATTGCCACTCCAGAGTTGAGAGCCAATCTGGAACTCGAATGGCAGCCGATAATGGGTTTCCGGTTGTCGAACGCTCTGACTCAAGCCCACGCTGATGGTGTGGTGCGGGTTTAATACCGATGTCACGCGAAGCGATGGCATCCAGTGCGTTCCGGTCGCGATCTGTGAGTGACGGGTATCGGCGGTACGAGTCTGGGTGATTTCATAGGACTCCATTCTGAGTCCGGTTTCCATTTCCGTCGCTTCTGTCAGGCTCCAGCGATCCTGCACAAAAGCCGCCAGCTTGTACTCGATGAATGCCAGCTGTTGTGTGCGCGACATCCCCTGAGCCTGGCCACTGCCTTGCTGCGACTGGTGTTGGTAGCGCAGACCAGCTTTCCAGCGATGCTCATCAAGCAGTTCTTCCATTGAGACGTGGCCGGAAAATTGTCGATTGATGGTGTCATCCTGAACACTGGGAGAGTGGTCAGACTGTGATAGCAGTTCTGTTGTGCCACCAAATTTGAATCGGGTATTGACGTCATCCAGCTGCCCAGCGGTCTGAAAGCGCAGTTGATGAAGATTACGACTCTGATGACCATCGCTCAAGGACGGTTCTTCCAGATCAAGTCGTCGATCCACTGGCACATCCTGAGAGATCTGATGTTCGAATGTCTTGCCCAACAGCAATTGGCTGTTCCATTGAATGTTGCTGTTCTCTGCGCCCTGCCAGGCCAGCAGAGCCGATATCGGTTGGGATAGTTGTTGTTTCTTCCAGTATCGGCCTGAAAGCTGACCACTGACGGTTTCCTGCATCCGTCCACCACCAACGGCGGCCAACCAGCGTCGCGTGCCAGCAGCAATCGATTGGAAGCCACCAGCGTCTGGACCGGAAGCCGACGTTTGCCATTTAAGCGGGATACCCGGCTGCTCCAGAATCAGATTGATGGTCGCAGCGGCTCCGCCATTCCATTCCTGATCGGCATGATTGCTGTGATCCACACTGATGGAGTGAATCATACTGGCCGGTACCCGGCGCAATATCTGATATTGCTGGCTGGCGGTTCCTGACAAGGGGAATCCGTTGATCAGAATGCGGGTGTATTTCTGAGGCAAGCCACGAACATACAGCTCTTGCTGGCTTAACAGCGATGGCGTTGACATGGCTCCCGGCAGCTCGGATATCAGTTCGAAGGCGGTAAGGGGCTGGTAAGAGCGGTAGCTGGCAGCCAGGTGGAGTGTGTCTGATGCAAACGGGGGAGTGCTGGTGACGGAAATCGCCGGACTGCTGAGTGCCAGAAACCAAAGTGAAAACAAGCATCTGATTCTGAAAGACATGTTTTACCGTGGCTCCTGCACAGTTGACTCATTACTGATGTGAAACGTTGATTTGCAAGACCTTGAATCCGGCTGCCTGCTGATGCAGCGTCACATTACCCGAACCAAAATAGTCCGTTGCCCATTCTTCGTAGGGGAGGTGGCGGTTGGCGACAATCCACAGCTGGCCATGAAGGGTGAGATGCTGTTTGGATTTCGAGAACAGATTCAGGGCAAACCGGTAGTCGGTGTCCGTCCCGGTATGAAACGGCGGATTCGTGACAATCAGTTGATAGCGTCCGGAAATCCCGGAAAAGCGGTCACTGGCAGTGACCTGAATATCTGCTGTTTTCGGGACCAGACGCTGGATATTCTGACGTGTCGCGTGAAGAGCAATGGCGTCGGTGTCGGCCAGTGTGATACTGGCCTGTTCGAAGCGTTGTTTCAGAGTCAGACCGATGACGCCGGTTCCACAGCCGAGATCAAGGATACGATCCGGGCGGGTTTTTAACTCACGAGAGAGTACTTCGAGAAACAGCGCTGTACCTTTATCGAGCTGACCGTGTGAGAACACACCCGGATAGCTCAGAAATTCCAGCTCATTGGCTTTGAAACGCTTGCTGCTCTGGTCCCATATGGCGTCCGTGGCTGCTGCTTGATCGGCATCAGGGTGCAGGTCTGCTTGCCACAGGGAACAATGTCGTGCGGCATCGACCTTGCTCGTCGGGATATCCAGACGTTTGCAGGCATTGCCGATGCTCTTGCCACCAGCATCATTGGCACCAACGATCCAGAGACGCTGTACCAGCGAGGACAGATAGCGAGTCATCAACAGGGCCAGTTCTTTCGATTTGGGCCACAGCAAAATGGCTGTCGCTGGCGGCTCGGGGAATTGGGTTGCATCCAGTCCCGGGATGCCAAATTGGCTGTTCACACCGGCAGCTTGAGCCTGTGTATGCGTCATCCAGTCCCAGGTACATAATCGGCCATCATGCTGGCGCATTAACTGAATCCATTCGGATGGCATGTTTGCGCCGGTGCCAACAACAAGCGGTGATTCGCCAAACAGGCCGGGATGGCGGCATAAAAGTTCGTACGGAGCTGGGTTCATTGAAGGCCTTGTAGCATGTCCCGGATATTGAGAGCGGCTTTTTGTGGGTCTTGTCCAAGCGGAATGAGTCCGGCCTGACGCAGTCGACTGTCAAAAGCGCCTTGCTGGCCCGTGACAAAGACCGGGCAACCGGTTTCCGCAGCAATCGATTGAAGCTGGCTGATGCGGTTATCGGATGGCTGGGACTCGATCTGAACCAGAATGGCGGGCCATTTGGCGCATTCCCTTACCAGCTCGGTGATATCCGCTGGTGCAATCAGACCTGAGATGCGGGTGATGCCCAAATTCAGTTGTTGCAGCAATATGGCGACCAGCAGCAGTTGAACTTCGGCATCCATGGTGCTGTTGACCACCAGAATGCGTTTCTCATCCGAAGATATTTCCCGGTCTGAAATTCGCCATGCCAGTCGAGCCTGTAAAAACGCCGTGTAGAAGTTCAGTCGTGCAGCACCAAGCGCAAAGGTTGATGTGCTTTGAAGTTGTTCATAGAAAGGCATGAACAGAAAGCGGATCGCCACTTCGACCGGGAAAAACTGAGCCACCTCCTCGAAGGTTTTACCCAGTTTGACGTCGTCAAATTCCTTCACTGCTTCGTGCAGCTGGTCACGATAGTGTTGCCACTGGGACGGTGCCTCGTTTCGGGTACTTTCAATGACTTCAATACTGGCGTCACCATTGGCGAACATGGCTTGTGCCTGGGAAATCGGGATTCCGCGATCCAGCAGAGAAACAACCTGTCTGATCAGCCTGATGTCCTGATCTGTGTATAGCCGGTGTCCCTTTGCCGTTCGCTTCGGAGTGATCAGGCCGTAGCGCCGTTCCCAGGCCCGCAGAGTGATCGCGTTAACTCCGGTTTCTGCAGCGACCACCCGAATGGGGTAATAAGCGGCTTGAGTTTCGGATCCTGTTTCTGTCATTGCGGTGCTCTTGAAAACCTGTGTATCGATATTTATGTACATATAATATCGATATTGAATAGATAAAACTTGTACAGAGTTTATTCGCAGCCATTGCCAATGTACATGGCTAATGAAACAACGATTTGCCCGGTGAATATCAAACTTCAGGTTTTCTTGACCAATAGCGAGAGCGGGGATTTACTATCGGCAATTGATTTAGTGGGAGAGCCGGAATGCTGGTAGAGACTGATGACGAGCAAGGGCCTATCAATCTTGCCTTACTTAAAAAAGCGGTAGATGCATCCAACGACGGGATTGTGATTGCGGAACAGGAAGGCGATGACAATATTCTGATATATGTGAATAAGGCGTTTGAACGACTGACGGGATATCAGGCTGATGAAATCCTGTATCAGGACTGTCGTTTCCTTCAGGCCGGTGATCATGATCAGGATGCGATACGAGAGATCCGCGCAGCCCTCAAGGAACGGCGTTCTGTTCGGGTTACACTCAGAAATTACCGCAAGGATGGCTCCCTGTTCTGGAACGAATTGAGCATTTCCCCCATTGTCAACGATGAGGATCAGCTGACCTACTACATTGGTGTGCAGAAAGACGTTACCAAAACCGTGGTTGCTGAACAGCGAGCTGAAGCCGCCGAGCAGGAAATTCTCAGATTGCGGGAGCAACTTGCTAATCTGGAAGCAAGTTAAGCCGGGGTTAACGAATGGAACCATTACATGACGCCGTTGATGAGCAACGTTGGTAATCAGTATTCGCGTTGTGGTGATTGAAAAGCGTTATCTACAAAAAAAGGAGTCGCGAGGACTCCTTTTTTGCATCGCAAATTGCGAATGAATCAGGCTTTTTCGTAGTTTGCAGCGGCTTCTGCAATCAGAGCGCGTGCATCGTCTGCATTGCCCCAGTCACGAACCTTAACCCATTTGCCAGCTTCCAGATCCTTGTAGTTCTCGAAGAAGTGCTGGATTTGGTTACGCAGCAATTCTGGCACGTCGTTTACGTCCTGAACGTCATCGTAGATTTTGGTCAGCTTGGTGTGAGGAACGGCCAGCAGCTTAACGTCTTCACCGCCTTCGTCTTCCATGTTCAGTACGGCAACCGGACGCGCACGCACGACAGAACCTGGCTGCACCGGGTATGGAGTGATTACCAGAACGTCCATCGGGTCGCCGTCGCCCGCCAGAGTGTTGTTGATGTAACCGTAGTTGGCCGGGTAGAACATTGGCGTGGCCATGAAACGGTCAACCAGCAGGCAATCCATGTCCTTGTCAATTTCGTATTTGATTGGCGCATGATTTGCTGGAATCTCGATGACGACATAAATGTCATTCGGGAGTTCTTTACCGGCAGAAATGGAGTTAAAGCTCATTGCTGTTTCCCTAGGGTTGTGTGAGTAATTTTTGCGGATTATAGACACGGCTGCCTTGTCCTGTCAGGCCCGACTTAGTATAAAACCAGAGAGCTAAGGCACAGCCATAATCCCACATGTCCTTCGATACCGGTTCAACGGAATAATTGATATACGACCTATGAACAAGTTCTCTTATCTATACGCCTTTTTAGTGTTCGGCGGACTGTCGCCTTACGCAATCGGACAAAATGCTTTGGAACCGGGTATTGAAGAAGCATTTTCATTTTCTCTGGATGCGCCGTTTGCACACGACGAAGACATCCCCATTGTGTTGACCGCTGCGCGTCTCAAGCAACCTCGTGCAGAAGTTCCAGCCAGTGTTACTGTCATCGAATCCGAGCAGATTGATGCCTGGGGCGTGCGCAGCCTGCAGGAGTTGATGCGATTCGTTCCTGGCATGTTTATTGGCCACGGTGACGATGAAAATAACGCATCGGTTGCCTATCACGCATCGACACCCAATATCATGCGTCGCTTGCAGGTGCTGGTGGATGGACGATCGGTGTTCCGGGCCGGTATTGCATCCGTGATCTGGGATGATATACCGGTGGCACTGGAAGACATTCAGCGAATTGAGGTCACGCGTGGCCCCAACTCGGCTACCTATGGCTCGAATTCATTCCTGGGTGTGATCAACATCGTCACCAAACATCCCAAAGACACACTGGGAACGCGTATCCGTTATCGGAATGGCAGTCAGGGTATTGATGATACCTTCCTGAGCCATTCCTGGATGGGCAGTGAAAAGGCCAGCTACCGCCTAAGCGCCCGTTTGCAGGCGGATGATGGTTTTGATGGCAAGAATGCCGAGAATGGCGATGATGAATATCGGGACAGTCGTCGTCACGGTTTTGTGACCCTGACTCATGGCCGTACTTTGGACAGTACTTCCAGTCTGAATGTGCAGTTGGGCATCAAAAAGGGGCACACAGACATTCGCAAGGATGGTTTCGCTGACCAGATTTATCCCGATCAGAAGACCGATCAGGGCTATATGTGGGCAAAGTATCAGAAAGAATTCAGCCACTCCCACTTTGGCCACTTCCAGGCCTACTGGCAGTATGACCGTCGTCGCCAGGACAATTATGCGTGCGTTCCTACCAGCTCTTTCGATCCTGCGGCCTATGATCTTTATCGTCTGAATCCGGATCTGGCTACCACAGTCGCCCTCGGTATGGGAGATGTCATTGCGTTGCCGGAGGTGCAGCAACTGGTTCAGGGAGTTGCCCTTGGAGTGGTTTCGCCGGAAATGTTCGAAGCGGCCCTGTTGCAACTGGATGTGGAAGTCGATGTGACGGAGCAGGAGTTGGGCCTCGTTTCAGACATTTTCCAGAGTGCTTTCAATGGCACCGACTTTTCAAACCTCAGTGAAGAGGTTTGTGCCAATTCCGATCGACGTATCAGTGATGAACGTTTTGACTTTGAGTATCAGGATACCAAGCGCTGGAACAAGTATTTGCGGACCGTCGCAGGTGTGAACATGCGTCGCGATCAGGTGCATTCAGAAACCTATTTTGGTGGCAAGGAGAATAACGATACTTACCGGGTCTTTCTGAACGCTGAACTTCGTCCTTTCGACAAGGTTATTATCAACGCTGGCTTTACCCAGGAGTGGGAAGACGATAACGACAAGGTGTTCTCTCCTCGACTGGCAATCAACTTCCTGCTAGGCCCTCAGCAAAGTATTCGCCTGGTTCGTTCCGAAGCCGTGCGTTCCCCCGACATGCTGGAGCAAAACCCGAACTATCGACTGACCGGTACTTCCATGACGGAGAACTATTTGGGAGTAGAGGAAAGTGTGTACTTCATGCACCAGTGGCCGTCTTCGCGTCGACTGGATCATGAAAAAATTGTGAGCCATGAACTGGGTTATTACGCCCGTTTCGGTAATCCTGATATCGAAATTGATATTAAGGTCTATCATGAACATATGACGCAGCTGATTTCAGATCCGATTTCGCTGAACTCGCTGGATATCGCCTCTGATACCCAGATGGATGTCGAAGGTGCAGAAATGCAGCTCAACTGGCGAGTTGGTCAGCGCAACTGGGTTTGGCTGACGAGCGCCTATGTGAATGCCGATGTCGTACCGGGTGGGGATTTGACCGGGTTGAGCAGCCAACAACTGAGAGACAAAAAACTCAGTGAGTTGAGACTGAGTGCTCAGGACAGTGTGGTTGTCAGTTGGCACCATAAGGCCGGGCTGTTCAGTGGAACGCTCTCTCACTTCTGGTATGACGCCTACAACCCTCTCACCAATGACCCGAATCGGTACCGTCGATACGAGGTCAACCTGAGAGCGGATATGGATTTTGGTCGTTACTCGCCCTGGTTTGGAGTCAATTGGCAGCGACTGGTTGACCCGAGCCCTCTGGTCTATATTAATCAGCGCTATTCGGAGGAAGATATTATTTTCCTCCAGGCTGGACTGAACTTTTAACCGGGGATGGCAAGGAAGCTATGACACTCAAACGCCTGCTGACGCTACTGCTATTGGGAGTTGGATTTTTATCCGGCCCGGTGCTGGCAGCTGACGTGGTTTTTCTCAGCCATAAACCTCTGCCAGTGGTTACTGAGCTGGCTAGGCAAATTGGTCAAAAGCTCGGGCTGCAAACAGCCGTTCAAATCATTTCAGACAGTGGATTCAACTCTGACGGCGCCAGAGCGGTGGTTGTGGTTGGGCCGCAAGCGCTGGCGCTGTGGACGCCTGGCAAGGTTCCGGCTGTCGCGATTTTCGTCAGCCGTTCTCAAGTCACCAATTCTCTGGAAAGTCTGCACTCGGCCTTGTATCTGGAGCCGCCGGTTACGCGTCAAGTGGCTCTGGCCAGGGAAGTCGTGGGTGACGATGTGCCGATTGGTATGTTGGCCCAGTCGAAAAGCAGTCTTTCCGTATCTGGAATGGGGCGCAATACCCAGCGTGAATTGGGTGTTCGTCCTTATTATCTGGACGACTACAGCGATATTAACAGGGCGCTGGTTGACCTGCTTGATGAATGCGAGGTACTGGTTGGTCAGTACGATACCGAGCTTTACAGCGCCGAAAATATCAAAAATATCCTGATCACTGCATACCGACAGAACCGGCCATTGATCGGTCCTTCCAGTGCTTATATTCGTGCTGGTGCGCTGGCCACCACTTATAGCGACCTGGAAGATGTCGCAACCCGATTGGCCGAGATTCTGGATGCCGGTTTACGGCATGAGCGCTGGCTTTCGCCCGGTTACAATCCCCACTTCAAGGTTCGCTATAACGAGCAAGTGGCGCGATCACTCAATCTGGTTCTCCCCAACGCGAAGGATTTGGCGGAGGCGTTAAAGCGGCGGGAAGCAAAATGATTGCTCTCCGGCGCTGGTCAATACGACGCCGTATCGTATTGGTTGGTGTCTTGCCGGTGTTGTTGGCGGTACTGATTCTGACCAGTTACCACATGTCAGAGCACTGGCAGAGCATCAAACGCCAGAACGACAATGTTTCCTCCATGATTCTGCGTCATCTGGCGCTTTCAGCAGAATACCCGGTGATATCGGGCAATGTGGCTCTGCTTGAACCTATGATCACAGCGGCATTGGCTCAACCTTCCATTGTGGCCGTCGCGATTCTGGATTCCGAGGGCAATGAACTGCTTCGGAGACAAATTGCTGGATACCGCAGTTTGGCTAAACAGGATGTGCACCCCCTGTATCAGGATGTGATTCAGGAAGTCAGTAGCCTGGATGAATTTTCGGAATTTTCGTCCGGGGGCGTGTCCCGGCGTCATTTGGCAACCATCGCGCTGGAAGTCTCTGATGCCTTTAGCCACGCTCAGCAGCAAAACATTTTGCAGCAGTCGTTATCCGCCGGCATCGGCGTGCTGATTCTCACAGTATTTATCGCCATTGCCATCTCAACCACCATTATCCCTGCCCTCGAAAAGTTGTCGGAGTTCATCAGTGCCCTCGCCGAAGGCAAGCTGGATCAGCGCATTGAGGTGGATGACAGTGCTGAAATTGGTCAGCTGCAGGGAAATACCAACAGTCTGGCGGAGTCTCTGGCTAATGCCCGACAGGC
Organism: Oceanospirillaceae bacterium; assembly: GCA_002723385.1. Taxonomy (GTDB): domain Bacteria; phylum Pseudomonadota; class Gammaproteobacteria; order Pseudomonadales; family Oceanobacteraceae; genus Oceanobacter. The sequence continues at coordinate 31,977 of PBNY01000051.1, forward strand.
CAGCCAGGAATACACGCGCCGTTTACGTGAGGAACAGGGGCGTGCAGAAGCTGCAAACCAGGCGAAGAGCCGATTCCTTACCATGATGAGCCATGAACTCAGAACGCCGCTCAATGGCGTTTCCGGGGCGCTGGAGTTGCTACAACCCGACCAATCCAGCTCCGACTTTGAGGTTTACAAGTCCTTGGCCAAATCCAGCCTTGATCAGCTGACGGTCATCCTGCAAGACGTGTTGGTGATTGTGGATGCTGAAAAAGGTCGTTTGCCGGTCAATGTCCAAAAGCAACGGCTGCCGCAGATGCTGGAACCGTTGATTCAGGACTACCGCAAGGAGGCGCTGGAGCAACGTCTGTCGTTTGTCGTCGAATACGGATCCATGCTGAAAGATGGAAAAATCAGTGTGGATCCGGCCTTGATTCGACAGGTTGTACGGCACTTGCTCAGCAATGCGATGAAATTTACCGAATCCGGTTATGTGGTTCTGAAAGTCGATGGGCGGAATCGCGGTGCGGGTGCGTTGTTGACGATATCGGTCATGGATACAGGTATTGGTATACCGGATGACAAGAGAAAGCTGATTTTTGAGGCTTTCACCCAGGTCAGTACGGACTTCAATCGCCGCTATGACGGTGTCGGGCTTGGCCTGACGCTTGTGAATCACATCGTTACTATTCTCGGAGGGCATATCACTCTGGGGGATGGTCTGGAGGGAGGTACGTCCGTTGTGGTCGAGTTGCCGATTCAGGCTCCGGAATCGCCTGTGGCTTCGATCCGGAGAGTGGCGGAATCCAAGGCATCGGTGCTGATAGTCGAAGATAACCGTGTGAATCTGATGATTCTGAAAAAAATGATCAACAAGCTGTTCCCTGGTTTTACCGTTGACTCGGTTGCTTCGGGGGAGGCCTGTCTGGAGCGAGTGGCCAGTACTTCCTATGGAGTGATTCTGATGGATTGTCAGATGCCGGGGATGGACGGCTTCGAGGCCACCACCCGCTTGAGAGCCCTGGGTGAAACCTGTCCGATCATCGCCTGCACCGCGAATGCATCATCTGATGTACACGAACGCTGTATGTCGGTGGGAATGAATGGCTTCATTGGGAAACCCGTTGACCCGGATACCCTCAAGGCAGAGCTGAAGTCCTGGCTCACCGCTTCTGAAACCGCCCACTGACTGTGATTTCATATGCGGGGCTGAGAGTACCCGAGGGATGAGCAGAAGAAAAACACAGGCCTCAATCAAACTACCATACTGAGGCCTGTCGCAGATTAGCGCTGGTGATATTGAATCACGGTTTCCACTTCGTTGGCTGAACCCATGATGACAGGCACGCGCTGATGGATGCCTTCCGGTGCGATGTCCATAATAGGCTCTCGACCGGTGGTGGACTGACCGCCTGCCTGATTGACCAGGAAGCTCATCGGGTTGGCTTCATACATCAAACGCAGCTTGCCAGGCTTGGATGGGTCACGGTTATCGAACGGGTACATGAAGATGCCACCGCGAGTCAGGATACGGTGAATCTCCGCGACCATGGAGGCAACCCAACGCATGTTGTAGCGCTTGCCCAGCGGGCCTTCCTCGCCTTTCAGCAAATCAGCAACGTATTCCTGAACCGGCTCCTGCCAGAAACGCTGTACAGACATGTTGATGGCGAATTCCTTGGTGTCGGCCGGAATCTGAACGTTTTCGCGTTGCAGAACGAACTCACCGATGCGGGTATCGAGTGTCAGAGAGAATACACCATTGCCAGTAGACAGCATCATGATGGTGGAAGGGCCGTACAACACGTAACCTGCAGCCACTTGCTTGCTACCGGATTGCAGATAACTGGATTCTGCCGCCGGGTCGGCGTCCGCCGGGCATTCCAGAATGGAGAAAATGGTACCAACGGTGACGTTGACGTCGATGTTGGAAGAACCGTCCAGAGGGTCAAACAATACCAGGAAACGGCCTTCCGGGTTGGCTGGAACGGCATCCGGCTCTTCTTCGCTGGCCAGGCCGCGAACGGAAGGTATTGCGGCGAGGCAATCCTTGATCAGGTCGTTGGAAATCACGTCCAGTTTTTTCTGGCATTCGCCCTGCACATTTTCCTGTTCAGCACTACCGGTTACTCCGGCGAGTTCGCCAAGTGAAATCCGGTAAGCAATGTCCTTACAGCTGACGCTTAGCTGCTCGATCAGCTCTGCCAGCATCTGGTCATCACAATGTTGCTGCAAAAAGGTCCTTAGTCGCATCATAGGCTTGCCTCTGGTCATCTCGTCCCGGTTGTCGGGTAGGTCGGTGGTCGGTCAGAATGTCTGATCGAGCATATCTGCGGGGCAGGATATTACCCTAAAGGATAAGGTATTTCAGTGACACGGCGGGGTGACAGGGGACACTTGTTCCAAAGCTACCGGTTTGTCAGGTTCCTGTTGGTGTGATTTCGGGTATTTATCCGCAAACCAGGGATTTGCTTTGGAAGGTCGTTTGGACAGCGGGCATTGGTTACACTATCGCTTTTTCTTGAGCGGTGAAGTTATGCGCCTGCACATTCTGGGAATTTGCGGCACTTTCATGGGTTCCCTGGCCCAATTGGCCAAAGCCCGGGGAGATAGTGTCTCTGGCAGTGATGCCGGTGTTTATCCACCCATGAGCGATCAGCTGATTGCTGCTGGTATTGAATTGACCGAAGGATTTGATCCTGCCGGGATTCCTGACGATGTCGATCTGGTGATTGTCGGTAACGCCATGTCGCGAGGCAATCCATCGGTTGAGTACGTGCTGGACCGGGGCATTCCCTATACGTCCGGGCCTCAATGGTTATCGGAATACGTTTTGCGTGGGCGTTGGGTGCTGTCGGCTGCGGGCACTCATGGCAAAACATCCACGGCCAGTATGCTGGCGTGGATCCTTGAATACGCCGGTATGGAACCGGGCTATCTGATTGGTGGAGTGCCGCAGAATTTTGACTGTTCCGCCCGGCTGGGGAGCTCGCCTTTCTTTGTGATTGAGGCGGACGAATACGACACCGCGTTTTTCGACAAGCGTTCCAAATTCGTGCATTACCAGTCCCGAACTCTGATTATGAACAATCTGGAGTTTGATCACGCTGATATATTTGCCAATCTCGATGCGATCGAAACCCAGTTCCATCATTTGGTCCGAACGGTTCCGGCCTCTGGACAGATTATCCTTCCCAACGATGAGCCAGCACTGGAGCGAGTACTCGATCGCGGGTGCTGGACACCGGTACAACGTTTTGGGAAAGCGCCGTCAGATTCTGACGCCGGCTTCCAGGTACTTGCCAACGATGGCTCTCATTTTGTCTTTACGCTTCAAGGGACCGATGTCGAAATCAATTGGTCTCTGACGGGTGAACACAATGTCCGTAATGCCTGTGCTGCCATGTTGGCAGCTCGGCACGTCGGGGTGAAACCGGCGATTGCCGCAGAGGCTCTGGGGCAGTTTCAATCCGTGAAACGACGTATGGAATTGCTGGCAACTGCCGGTGACGGACATGTTTACGATGATTTTGCTCACCATCCGACGGCCATTGAAATGACGCTGGCAGGTTTGGTTAATCGTGAACACGGTACCGGACGGCGTGTGATTGCCGTCATCGAACCGCGTTCCAACACCATGAAAATGGGCATTCATCAGGATCATCTGATCGATTCAGCCAGAGCGGCTGACAAGGTGTACTGGTTTGAAGGCGCGCCCATGGGGTGGCCACTGCAGGCAATGGCAACGCAGGCCGGTAACGAGTGGTTCAGTCATGATGAACAGTTGTTACAGGCGCTGGCGGATGATTGGCAGCCGGGTGATCAGCTGGTGTTTATGTCCAATGGCGGTTTTGGTGGTGTACCTCGTCGTTTTGCCGAGCGCATTGCCCGGCGGCTGGGAGAGACCGAATGAGTCGCCGTGTCTGCATCGCTGTGACCGGTGCTTCCGGGGCTCCCTACGCGCTCAGGTTGGCCGAAGTATTACTATCGACCGGTGAATCGGTTGATATGATTTTCTCGAAAGCCGCGCTGTTGGTCATTGCGACGGAAACCGATTTGACGATTCCACCGAAGCCCCGCGCACAGGCGCAGTTTCTGGCCGAGCGTTTTGGCGTCGGGGACGATCGCATTCGGGTCTTTGGACGTGAGGACTGGATGGCCCCCTGGGCATCGGGCTCTGGACAACCTGGCCCGGTGATCATTTGCCCCTGCAGTACGGGGACTTTGTCTGCCATTGCTACCGGTGCCAGCAACAACCTGATTGAGCGCGCCGCTGACGTGGCTTTGAAAGAGCGGCGCAAACTGATTCTGGTGCCACGAGAAACGCCCTTGTCCGATATTCACCTCAGCAACATGCTGACGTTAAGCAAAATGGGCGCTGTGATTCTGCCCGCCAGCCCCGGCTTCTATCATCGCCCTGAGGGAATTCACGACCTGATTGACTTCGTCGTGGCGCGTATTTTGAACCAGCTGGGGATCGAGCAAACATTGATGCCCGGCTGGGGTAGTGATACTGAAACTTCAACGGTATCTACTGCCACCCCGACAGATTCCAAAACCCAAAATGATTCGGAGAGTTCTGGCCGTGACTGAACCTGTAAATAATTCATCCAATGCCCAGGAAGAAAACCCTGTGGATGTCTCCAAGTGGCTGATGTTCGGATTTGTTGGTGGCTTGATCGTCGCAGTGTTGGCGATGGAGTATTACGGCTACATTCAGCATCCGAGTGATAGCAGCAATGCACGTATTGATGAATTTGCATTGTTGTCGCTGGCGCCGGAATACAACGTAAAGGTGTCGGAGAAGCCTTCGGGAAAGGAAGGCTTCTGCGTCGATGGTTATCTGCTGCTGCGTCCAACCAATGGCAAGGCCGTTGCAGGCATTCTGGTGGATGCCAAGAACCGTCCGGTGGCGTGCAAACAGCACTTTGCTACTCGTGAAGCGCCAGAGGAGGTCGGTGAGCCAGCAGTCGGGAAACAAACCGAGCAAGCAGCCGGGAATCAGTAATTCCCGGACAGCATGGGATCAGGCCTGGTCCTCGAGCCAGGCGTCAAGCTCCTCCGAGCCACCGACATGCTGGCCATTGATGAATACTTGCGGCACGGTTTCTCGTCCAGTGACAGCACGTAATGACGTCATGTTGGCGTCACGACCAAGCAGGATTTCCTCGAATGGCATTCCACGGTCTGTCAGCGCCTGTTTGGCTCGGGCGCAGAAGCCACAGCCGGGTTTGGTGAAGACGCTGATCGAGGCCGGCGCCTCTGCTTCTGGATTGATGTAGTTGAGCATGGTGTCGGCATCCGACACTTCAAACGGGTCGCCCGGCTTTTGAGGTTCCACGAACATCTTTTCAACCACGCCATCTCGCACCAGCATGCTGTAACGCCAGCTGCGCTTGCCGAATCCCAAATCCTGCTTGTCGACCAACATACCCATGCCGTCGGTGAACTGACCGTTGCCGTCGGCGATCAGGCGGACGTTGTCTGATTCCTGATCCTTGGCCCATGCGTTCATCACGAAGGTATCGTTAACACTGATGCACACGATTTCATCGACACCCTGATCCTGGAAAGCTTTGGCCAGCTCGTTGTAGCGAGGCAGGTGAGTGCTGGAGCAGGTGGGTGTAAAGGCGCCGGGTAACGAGAAGAGCACAACGGTCTTGCCTGAGAACAGCTCGTCACTGGATACATTGACCCAGCTGTCGTTTTCGCGTGTTGGCCAGGTGACGCTCGGGATACGTTGACCTTCCATAGCGGTAGTGATGTTATTGCTCATGATTCTGCCTCATTGCTGTTGGGGGATATTCAGAAGACAAGGTCAGTATGGATCGATATTGGTCATAGTAGAATTTGATAGTTTATATTGTTTTGTTAGTTTTTATTAATTGGTGGCGATGTGTTGATAGAACAAAGCTCAAACCTGATCCGTGAAACCCGTCCCGTGACTCTGGTCTCAGGTGCAGAAGCTGAAGCGGCCATGTTGATTAATCATTCTGTGCTGGTTATTGCATCGGATGCGGTCGCTCAATTTACCTCGCTGGAAGCTGTGCAAGATCCTCTCGGGAATGGATTGCTGCAATCGGTTTCTCTGCCGGAAGGTTTCCTGCTGGTCGGCCCGCCGTTTATCGAACGCCACCAGGCCGGCTATGTGGGACTCAAGGACGGGCGTGCCCTGTTGATTGGCTTGAATGATGTGCGTGTCTTCGAGTCAGCACAGGATGCGCTCAGGAACCATAATGAAATAGCGCGTCTGCCATTGCAGGCCGTTGCGGGTTAACCGTGCCCTCGTTTATTTAGATAACCTTCAGGAGTACTCGCTGGTGGCTGTTACGCCGTTTCACACTTATGTGATTGGGGCTGAGCGTCCGGTCGGACTGTATCTGACCCGCGCCCTGTCTCAGGAAAATCTGTATTACAAAGCCGTATCCCTGGAGGGGCACGAGCGTCTGTCCGAACAGTCTTCCGGACATCCTTTTTTCGTGATTCTGCCGTCATTGGCGGTTCCGGGTGATCTCGATTCTGCCGATTACTGGATCGATATTGCCAGGGAGCACGATGCGACAGTGGTGTTGCTTTCTTCTTTACAGGTGTTTGGCAGCGCCGGCCAGGAGCAGGGGCGTGAGTTCAGGGAAGACGATGAAGTCAGCTCGGCTTCTCCCCTTGAGGAACGCATTGCCGAAACGGAAGAGAAGCTCCGCAACGCCTGTTCTCGTCATATTATTCTGCGTGTCGGGGCTGAATTTTCGTTCTATTCCGGTGACTTCTCACATCAACTTCTGAAGGCGGTGCGAGACGAGAGAACACTCGAGCTGGATGATGAAGTTCTGTTGGCTCCGACGCCAGATGATGACGTCGCGGCGGTTATTCTGGCGATGATACGCCAGGCTGACTGTTCAGATTCTCTGTGGGGGACTTACCACTTCACTGGTACCGAGCCAGTGACTTTGTATGACTTCGGCGAAGCAATGGTGGCTGAAGCCAGCCAGTACGAGGATTTGTCCGATGTGAAGCTGATTCAGGGGGACTCCGATACTCTGCTGACGCAACTGCCTGTATGTGCGGATCTGACCAAAATACTGCATCACTTTGGCGTTCAGCATAAACCGTGGCGCAAGGGGTTGAGCCGGGTGCTGGCACATCATTATCGTGGAAAAGGTTGATCAGGTTTCGCTGGGAAAATCTGAAAGCCGAAGGGAATAAAAGACAGGGACGTATGGGAGAGAATAAACAGAACATCAAGACCTGCTGCTGAAGTGGTGGGGCAGCAGCGGGTCTTGTGTGTTGTCGCCAGGTATCAGTCGAGACTGATCGCTGAAGACTCCTGATACAGGCTCATCAGCTTGTCGGTGATCACGGTGCGAATGCTTTCCTGATCCAGAGATGACAAGGCCGTCAGACTCTTCAGACGCAGACGGTGCAGGTGCAAACAAGGCAGCTGATCGTTGAATTCACGCAGGTCACCTTTCATCAGTACCGGCAGGAATGGATCTTCACTGTTGGAGCGGCGAAGAATCTGACGGATGCCTTCCTGGAAGGGAATCGGTACTGAACGCACATTCTTGTTGCGATGCGAGATGATCATGTACAACCCGCTTTTGCCGATCAGATTACCTGGAATCACATGCAAGCCGGTGGACTGAACGGCATCCGGGTTCAAGTGATTGAAGGTATCGTGGAAGGCGTACGGGTCTGGCAAGATCACCAGCTGACGATTGGCTTCTTCCGGGAAGAAAACGCTGTAGTTGGTATACAGCTGGCGAACGGAAGAAGAAAATACGCAGAAGCGATTTTCAAATTGCTTGACGAAATTGACCGCACGTTTGTGCTGGTGAATTTTTTCAAGATCCCAGATTAAGTCTGCATTACGTTGCTTTTTAAGCGTGTTCATCGCTACCACCACTTCGTTTGGGCTGTGCCCGTTCCTGATGACTCTATACTAGGTCAATCGCATTTGGGATTTATGAAACAATTCACACTTTGTCTGTAGGTGACAAAAAATGTCAGTGTTATTTGACTTGAGTCCCATTTAGCGAGCAAGTCCGATCAATTTCAGAAAAATCAATCATTTAATGGCTTGCTCGATGTCAACTGGGTCACATTCTAACAACCGAAGCCAGATGCGCAATTGATAATTTGCGCAATTCTTGATCAGCACCGTTCCATCTGAAAAACGAAGAACAGAATGTTACTGATACTTTCATTGGCTGACATACTGTCACTTAACTCTGTGTTTGTCATCCCGAATTGTGAGATTGATCACGGTAACCTTTGAGTAACTTAATGCAACGGTGGGGCCAACTTTTGTAACCTGAATGACAGAATTTGTCATCCCAGTGAGAATGCGGGATCGCAGAGCATAATGGAGAGTTGGCTCAATAGTAGCCAGGCATCGCCCTCGCCCCCCTTGGATGCAATATCCACAGATTCTGCAATCTGCAGTGCTTTATGCAAGTCGTCTGGAGACAATCGCGACAGCGCTTTTTTGTAAGGGCCCTGTTGGCGGGGCCAGACCCGGGCGTTTTTGAATGCCTGACTAAGGCTTTGTCCATGATGACCATGCAATGCCATCAGTTGTCGGATCTTGTGCGTTAGCGCACCGAGAATCGATAGCGGTTCATTCCCCTCGGCTTTCAGATGGGCCAGAATCCGGCAGGCGTCTGCGGTGTCACCGAGCAGACACGCGTCAGCCAGCCCAAAGGCATCAAAGCGGGCATGATCGGCTGCGATGTTGTCGGCTTGTTCTTCGGTCAGATGTGAGATGCCTGCCATCTTGAGTTTTTCAATTTCCTGAACGGCAGCCAGCAGGTTGCCGTCGGTGTGCTGGGCCAGCATCGCTACTGCAGCCGGATCCGCTTGAATCCCTGCGTGCTGGAGTCGATTGCGCAGCCAGGAGGGGTATTGCTCGCGCTCAATGGGCCAGACGGCCACAACTACGCCGTGCTTTTCCAGTGTTTTGAACCAGGACGTGTTCTGGGTTTTGGCATCCAGTCTGGGGCAGATAATCAGAAACAGGTTGTCCGGGTTGCCGTCACTGGCGAGACGTTTGAGGGTCTCACCCTTGTCAGTTGGCTTACCTGTTGGCAGACGAATTTCCAGCAGTCGCCTGGTCGCAAACAGCGACATCGAACTGGCTTCTGTGTAGAGGCCAGGCCAGTCGAATCCGGCTTCGGCATGAAATACCTGACGGTCATCCAGTCCGCTTTTCTGAGCTGCTGCGCGAATCTGATCGCACACTTCCATCTGCAGCAGCGGTTCGTCGCCAAATACCAGATAGCAGTTGGACAGTTCCTTTTTGAGGTGAGCTGCCAGTTGATCGGGGCGGAGCTTCATCCCGATTTGCCAGTGAGAATGGCAACCTGATTCAGGAGCTTTCTGGCCAGTTCCTGAACCAGCAATTGTGTTTGATTGGTTTCGTCTGACTGGGTCGCCAGGACACGAGCGGTGTCGTTGGCCAATCGCAGTCTGGTGTTGGCGGTCACTTCAATCGGGGCATCATAACCTGCGCGAATCACCGACAAGCGTGCGATGCCCTGCAATTCGTATTCGGCGACCTTGCCATCACGGTCGACCGTGAGCGTACGACGATCTACATCAAACTGGAGCTGCTTGAGTTGGGTCAGTGCGTTATGGGACGACTTGACGATTAAAACACCACGAGTGTTTAGCTGCTGTCGCAATGCGTTGGACAGGTCGTGATCGAGGTTGTCGTCCAGATGCACGACTTTCAACTGCGGTGGCAACGGAGCCGTTCCCGCCAGTTGCCAACCACACCCTTTTAATGTCAGCAGGACAGTGACGGCGAAGATCGTTATAAACGTGCGAGAAGAGAAAAGTGCCGGTTTGATCATGAAAACTCCGGGAAGGCTGGCATTGACTGCCAGCCTGAGAAGGGATCACCTAGTTGGCAACAATATTGACCAGCTTGCCCGGTACCACAATCACCTTGCGGACGGTCTTGCCATCAATATTACGCTGAACGGCTTCATCAGCCATGGCCATGCTCTCCAGTTCGTCTTTGGAAGCGGAAGCCGGAACATCCAGCTTGGCGCGTACCTTGCCATTCACCTGAACCACCAGTTGGATGGTGTCAGCGACCAGTGCGGACTCGTCCACGGCAGGCCAGCTGGCATCCAGAACCAGACCTTCGTTGCCAAACGCCACCCACAGTTCCTGGGTGATGTGGGGCACCATAGGGCTCAGCATACGGATCATGGCGTTCATGGCTTCCAGAGCGACGGAGCGGCTGCTTTCTACTGCCAGATCCAGTTTGGTCAGAGTCTTCATCAGCTCCATGATGGCCGCGACGCCGGTATTGAAGTTGTAGCGGCGACCAATGTCGTCGGAAACCTTGGCAATGGTTTCGTGCAATTTGCGGCGAGCGTCCTTGTCTGCTTTGGGCAGCTGGTCGGCAGCGACTTCTGCTTGCTCGTGCTGAAGCAGTTCGTAGGCCAGGCGCCATACACGTTGCAGGAATTTCTGTGCACCTTGTACGCCAGAATCTGACCACTCCAGAGTTTGCTCCGGGGGCGCTGCGAACATGGTGTACAGACGCACGGTGTCCGCACCGTATTGTTCAATGGCTTCCTGAGGGTCGACACCATTATTTTTGGACTTGGACATCTTGCTCATGCCGGCGTGTTCCAGAGCCAGACCGTCAGACTGACGCCTGGCGCTTATCATGCGGCCTTTTTCATCACGCTCGACGTCGACTTCCGCCGGGTTGACCCATTCCTTGCCACCCTTGTCGTTCAGGTAATAGTAGGCATCAGCCAGTACCATGCCCTGACACAACAAGCTCTTGAACGGTTCGTCACTTTCTACCAGACCGGCGTCACGCAGCAGTTTGTGGAAGAAGCGGGCATACAACAAATGCAAAATGGCATGCTCAATACCGCCGACATACTGATCAACCGGCAGCCAGTAATTAGCTTCGGTCGGGTCAAGCATGGTGTCTGCCTGCGGGCTGCAGTAACGGGCGTAATACCAGGACGACTCCATAAAGGTGTCGAAGGTATCGGTTTCGCGGAATGCCGGAGCGCCGTTCAGTTCGATGTTCTCGAAATCCGGGTTGTTCTTGATCGGCGAGTTAACGCCATCCATGACTACGTCGGTCGGCAGTTCGACTGGCAGCATGCTTTCTGGCGTTGGAATCGTGTCCCCGTCTTCGGTACGGATCACCGGAATCGGGCTGCCCCAGTAGCGCTGGCGGCTCACACCCCAGTCGCGCAGACGGTAGTTGACCTTGATCTCGCCCTTGTCTTCAGCTGCCAGCTTGGCCGCAATGGCATCGAAGGCTTGTTCAAATGCCAGACCGTCAAACTCGCCGGAGTTAATCAGAGTGCCTTTCTCAGTGTAGGCTGATTCACTCAGGTCAACGCTGTCTTCACTGGTCGCCAGCGGTTCGATGACCTGATTGATCTCGATGCAGTATTTGGTGGCGAATTCCCAGTCACGCTGGTCGTGTGCCGGTACAGCCATTACTGCGCCCGTGCCGAATTCCATCAACACGAAGTTGGCCACCCAGATGTCCACTTCCTTGCCGGAAATCGGATGGATCGCGGTCAGGCCGGTTTTCATGCCGACTTTTTCCTTGGTCGCCAGATCCGCTTCGGCGGTGCCAGACTGTTTGCATTCTTCAACGAACGCTGCCAGCTCGGCATTGCTGGTCGCAGCTTCCTGAGCCAATGGATGACCTGCAGCCACGGCCACGTAGCTCACACCCATCAGCGTGTCGGGACGCGTGGTGTAGATTTCCAGCTCGTCGTCACGGCCCTGAATGCCGAACTTCATCTGCACGCCACGGGATTTGCCAATCCAGTTGCGCTGCATGGCTTTAACCTGATCCGGCCAGCCATCGAGCTGGTCGAGATCGTTCAGCAATTCTTCGGCGTAGTCAGTGATGCGAATAAACCACTGCGGGATTTCCTTGCGCACAACCGGAGCACCGGAGCGCCAGCCACAGCCATCAATGACCTGCTCGTTCGCCAGCACGGTCTGATCCACCGGGTCCCAGTTCACCGCAGAGGTTTTCTTGTAGGCCAGGCCCTTGTCAATCAGCTTGGTGAAGAACCATTGCTCCCAGCGATAGTATTCTGGATCACAGGTGGCGATTTCACGATCCCAGTCGTAACCAAAGCCCAGTGATTTGAGCTGGTTCTTCATGTAACCGATGTTTTCTTTGGTCCACTTGGCCGGTGCAGTGTTGTTCTTGATCGCTGCATTTTCAGCTGGCATGCCAAACGCGTCCCAGCCCATGGGCTGCATCACGTTCTTGCCTTGCATGCGCTGATAGCGAGAGACCACATCACCAATGGTGTAGTTACGCACGTGGCCCATGTGAAGGCGTCCGCTGGGGTACGGAAACATGGACAGGCAGTAGAATTTTTCCCGGTTGCTGTCAGCAACAGCGCGGAATACCTGGTTGTCTTCCCACTGTTGTTGAACAGCGGACTCAATCTCGCGGGGCTGATAGGTTTCTTGCATCATGGCGGAATCGGTTGGCACACAATTGGTGATAAAAGTAAGGCGTGAGAGTGTACCTGAATGTCCTGTTGGGTGACACACAAGCCACGGTCTGGTTGCCCGGTGGATGCGTCAGAAGCGAAGCAACGGGAAGTTTGGTGCGGACCTGTAGTAGCTGTAATAGGCAGAACGGGTTAAGTGCAGAAAAGTGCGGATTCAAGAACGGTCGTTTGTCAAACAGACGTACAGTGTTTGGCGCGGGATGTCTTGTGAAGAAATATGCCGGATTGGTGATATTTGATACAAATCAGGGATGTTGGACAAACCATCAAAATAACAATCAGGCGTCATAGCCGGTGGTCGCGACTGTGTAGTATCGTGATAGCACTTGAAAGGATCTGTAATGATTATGAAACATAACATTCTGCTAGTCGTATTTCTATCCCTGTTTTCTGCCACTGCGAGCGCGGATGCATCCGTGGATGATTTGCTGCGCAAGATGAAGGGAATCCAGACCAATCCCGTCGAACTCAAGGCCGTTATTGCCCAGGGGGAAGAGCGAGGGCGCTTGTGTTTCTCCTGTCATGGTCGTGATGGTAACAGCAAGCGGGACTACATTCCGAACCTTGCCAGCCAGAATGCCGAGTATCTGTTTACCCAGTTCGAGCACTTTGCCGACGGTACTCGCAAGGACTACGTGATGAGCAAGCTGGCCAAGCAGCTGACTGGCGAAGAGCGCGTTGCCATTGCATTGTACTTTGCCAACCGTCAGGTGACTCCGCGCGAGAGCAAGGTCGCAGCATCGGCGGACGGCAAGCGTATCTACGATTCCACCTGCTTTGTGTGTCACGGTGCATCAGGCCACGGTAACGATCAGTACCCTCGTATTGCTGGCCAGCCGCTTGAGTTCCTCAGCAATACATTAAAGAGCTTCAAGAACAACGATCCGGATCGCAAGAACTCTCCGATGGTGGCCGTGATCAAGAATCTGTCTGAAACAGATCTCCAGAACGTCGCCACTTACATCACCAACATGCCGTGATCTGAGCCGCCACCGACGCTCTTCACGAAACGGTGATCTCGACAGAGATCGCCGTTTTTTGTTTTTGGTCGCCAGAACGGTTTTTGGACGCTGCGAAACCGTCGTCATGTTTCAAATCTGTTACCATCCCGCCTCAATCAGAATTCGCATTCAGTCGCCGTTCGGGTGACGTGAACCCTGACTCAGGTAACTCCCTTCATGACTCAATCTTCTGTGCCTTCTATTAATGTAGCTGCTGAATCCCTGTCGCCCTGGCAGTTCTGGATTGATCGCGGTGGCACATTTACAGATGTCGTTGCCTTGCTGCCGGATGGCCGTTTGTTGTGCGACAAGTTGCTGTCTGAAAACCCGGAGCACTACCCGGATGCAGCAGTGGAAGGTATCCAGCGGTTTCTGGCCCGTTTCCCTGAGTTTCAGGACGTTGCCATCAGTGATGTGAAAATGGGCACAACGGTCGCGACCAATGCACTGTTGGAGCGCAAGGGAGAGCCGACTCTGTTGCTGATCAGCCGAGGTCTGCGTGATCAGCTGGAAATCGGTTATCAGGCTAGACCGGATATCTTTGCCACGCTGATTCAGCGTCCAGCGACCTTATACGATCAGGTTCAGGAAGTGCCCGAGCGAGTTCGCTTTGACGGCACTATTGAGCAACCTCTGGATCTGGAAGGAATGCACTGGATTCTGGAACAGGCGTTTGAGTCCGGGCTTCGATCCGTCGCTGTGGTTCTTATGCATGCATGGCGTTATCCAGAGCATGAAATTCGAATCGGTGAATTGGCCAAATCGCTGGGCTTCGAGCAAATCTCCCTCAGCCACGAAGTCAGTCCTCTGATCAAACTGGTGCCGCGGGGTGATACCACGGTAGCGGATGCCTACTTGTCGCCGGTTCTGCGTCGTTATGTCGAACAGGTCGACCATGCACTACCGGGAGGAAAGCTGCAGTTCATGCAGTCCAACGGCGGCCTGACACCGGCGGAGCGGTTTCAGGGTAAAGACGCTGTCTTGTCTGGCCCGGCCGGTGGTGTCGTTGGCATGGTCGAAACCGCTGCACAAGATGGCTTCAGCCAGCTGATTGGCTTTGACATGGGCGGCACCAGCACTGACGTCAGCCACTATGCCGGTGAGCTGGAACGCGAAAACGAGACTGACATTGCCGGTGTACGTCTGCGCGTTCCCATGATGAATATCCACACCGTGGCAGCTGGGGGCGGTTCCATTGTCCATTTCAGTGACGGTCGTTTGCAGGTTGGGCCTGAATCGGCCGGTGCTTTTCCCGGCCCGGCTGCGTATCGAAACGGTGGGCCATTGACCGTCACCGACTGCAACCTGTTGTTGGGTAAAATCCAGCCGGAATTATTCCCGTCTGTATTTGGGGCCGATCAGAATCAGCCACTGGACCTGGATGGCGTTCGTGTTCGCTTTGATGATCTGGCCAGTGACGTGTCAAAGGCATCGGGCACCGAGTATTCCCCGGAGGCGTTGGCGGAAGGTTTCCTGGCCATTGCTGTCGACAACATGGCCAATGCTGCTCGACAGATTTCCATTCAGCGTGGCTACGACGTACGCGAGTACGTACTCAACGCGTTCGGTGGCGCCGGGGCACAACATGCTTGTCTGGTGGCTGAATCCCTGGGCATGAAACAGGTGTATTTGCATCCCAAGGCCGGGGTGTTGTCGGCCTACGGTATTGGCCTGGCGGATCGACGTTGGGTTGGCGAAGCGGCGGTTGAGGCATCATTGGCCGACGAGCAAGGTGAGGAAGCGATTCAGCAAGCCCGGTTGGTGTTGGCCGAGCTGCATCAGCGCAGCCGGGTACAGGATGGCATGAATCAGGATGACATCATCCACGATGTGCCACGTGCATACCTGCGCTATCAAGGAGCCGATACCCCGTTGCTGGTGGCGTTCGCGGATGCAGAAACCATGATTCAGGCATTTGAAGACCAGCACCGCCAGCTGTTCGGGTTTATCCATGAGCAAGGCGAGATTCTGCTGGACGCCGTACAGCTGGAACGCATCGAACCCGGTTTTAAACCAGCGGCTCATGCCCAGGCTTCTGAGAATGCAGAAGCTCCGGCTTGCGACGCGGTATCCATGTATCTCAAAGGGCAGTGGCAACGAGTTCCCGTTCTGGTTCGTGAACATTTGCAGCCGGGCTTCTGTTGCGATGGACCTGTGTTGATCACCGAGCCGACCAGTACCATCGTGGTTGAACCCGGCTGGCGTTGTCGATTACTGGGCAGTGATGCATTGGTGCTGGAACAAATCGAACAGGCCCCGGATGGCTTGACGTCGTCAGGCACTTGTCAGAAGGTCAAGCGCGATCCGATCCAGCTGGAAATCTTCAACAACCTGTTTATGTCGGTAGCTGAACAGATGGGGCTGGTGCTGGAAAAGACCGCTTCCAGCGTCAACATCAAGGAGCGACTGGATTTTTCCTGTGCCCTGTTTGACCGTGACGGTGAACTGGTCGCCAACGCACCGCACATTCCGGTGCATCTGGGGTCCATGAGTGAGAGCGTTCAGGCGGTCATGTCTTGCCATCAGGATATGCAGGCCGGTGATGCGTTCGAGCTCAATACGCCGTATCAGGGCGGTACTCACTTACCGGATGTGACGGTAGTGAAACCGGTCTTTGTGGCGGCTACGGCAACCAGGCCGGATTTTTATGTGGCCGCCCGAGGCCATCACGCAGACATCGGTGGTATCACTCCGGGTTCCATGCCAGCCCGCAGCAACCACATTAATGAAGAAGGCATACTGCTGGATAATCTGTTGCTGGTACGCCGTGGGGAATTTCAGCGTGACGCCTTGTTGGCAGTGCTGACTGATGCCGAATATCCGGCCCGCAATCCGCAACAGAATCTGGATGATTTGCAAGCCCAGCTGGCGTCGTGTGAAAAAGGTGCACACGAGTTGAATCGGCTTTGCCAACATTACGGTGTTGATACGGTTCACGCGTATATGGGCTTTGTGCAGGACAATGCTGAACAAACCCTGCGAGCGCGTCTGGCCAACATGCAAAGCGGTGAATTCGAATACCGGATGGACGACGAAACCCGTTTTAAAGTCACTGTGAATGTGGATCGGGATGCCGGTCACGCGGTGGTGGATTTCAACGGCACTGGCTACCGGGCAAACCAGCTTCAGCATCCCGGCAATTTCAATGCACCCACGTCGGTGGTAAAAGCGGCGGTGTTGTATTGCTTCCGCCTGTTGGTGGCCAAGCCGATGCCGTTAAACGCCGGTTTCTTCCGGGCACTGACCATCAGGGTGCCTGAAGCGTCGGTCATCGCTCCGCAATACCCGGCGGCGGTCGTGTCAGGCAATGTAGAAACCGCCCAGTATCTGGTCGATACCCTGATGGGGGCTCTGGGTATTATGGCCGGTTCCCAGGGCACCAATAATAATTTCACCTTCGGCAATGCCGACTTCCAGTATTACGAAACCCTGTGTGGCGGGGCTGGTGCTTCTGAACATGGGCCGGGTGCCAGTGCGGTGCACACTCATATGACCAACTCGCGTCTGACTGATCCGGAAATTCTCGAACAGCGCTTTCCTGTGGTGCTGGATCATTTCCAGATACGGGCTGGTTCCGGAGGGCATGGTCAATTTGCCGGTGGCTGTGGGGTTGAACGCCATATTCGTTTTCTGGAACCTGTCACGGCCAACATCATCAGCGGCCATCGTGACGTACCGACGTTCGGCCTGAATGGCGGTGGCGAGGGCAAAACCGGTTTTAACTACGTACGCCGTGGCGGTCGATGTGTGGTGCTGCAGTCGTTACCCGGGAGTGCCTGTGTGGAGCTGGAAGCAGGGGACAGTTTTTGTGTTCATACGCCAGGCGGCGGTGGCTTTGGTGAGCTTGCCCCTGCGTCTTCTGAACAGACTGGTGCGGGGCAATAAACCCAGTGGGGCAGTCAGGTTTATGGAGCCTGTGATAAACTGCCCTGGATAAAGTTTGAATTAACCAGACCAACGAGAGAGAGTCCGATATGGCTGAAATTATGGATGTGATTAAAGATCAGATCGAAAACAACCCGATTTTGCTGTACATGAAAGGTTCACCGAACCAGCCAATGTGTGGTTTTTCAGCTCGTACAGTACAGGCAGTGATGGAGTGCGGTCAGAAGTTTGCTTTTGTTGACGTACTGTCCAACCCGGACATTCGTGCGAATCTGCCTCAGTACGCCAACTGGCCAACCTTCCCGCAGTTGTGGGTTAACGGTGAGCTGGTGGGTGGTTGCGATATCGTCACCGAAATGTTCGAAAAAGGCGAACTGAAGCCTTTGCTGGAAGAAGCGGCGCCCGCCAGCTGATTCAATAAAATATAGGAAGCGGCAATAGTTAATTGTATAAACTATTGCCGCTTTTGTTTGATTAAAACAACTCCTGTCCCTTTTCTTCTTCTTTTCTTTTAATGATGTAATTATCAATAGATATAATTTGTAAATATTCTCATTTACAATTGAATTCTATTGTCCGGATTTGCTTCTTTGTCTGACCTGATACCTTGATTTCTGCCATTGAAATTCAATTTCAAAAAATAATCTGGTTTGTAATTGTTATTATTTGTCTTTACTATCCGCTTCATATTCTTATTGCTCTATATATGTCCATTCATACCTCTCAGGAGTAGAAATGAAACGTTCCCTGACCGCTTTGGCTGTCCTACTGGCTTCCCAGACTGCATTGGCTGATTCAAATGCTGAATTGAGAGCAGAGATCGAAGCGTTGAAATCACAGTTGAACAGCCTGGCTGACACTGTGGAGGCTCAGGGAGAGCAGGCTTCCGCACAGGCAGTGAGCATTGGCGGTTATGGTGAAATGCACCTGAACCTCGAGAATGGCGAAGACAACGAGATTGATTACCACCGTTTCGTCCTGTTCTTTGGCAAGGAATTCAACGAACGCACCCGTTTCTTCTCCGAGTTCGAGCTGGAACACAGCCTGGCCGGTGAAGGCAAACCGGGTGAAGTTGAACTGGAACAGGCTTACATTGAGCATGACCTGAACGCCAACACCAGCGCCAAATTCGGTATGTTTCTGATTCCGGTTGGTATCCTGAACGAAACCCACGAGCCGGATACCTTCTACGGTGTTGAGCGTAACAATGTCGAGAAGAACATCATTCCGGTGACCTGGTGGGAAGGTGGTGTTGCACTGACTCGCAAGTTGGGTGATGGCCTGAGCTATGACATTGCCATGCATTCTGGTCTGAATTCCGCCAATGGCGCGATCCGTAAAGGGCGTCAGAAAGTCGCTGAAGCAACGGCCAACAAGGCTGCTTACACGGCGCGTGTCAAATACACCGCGATACCGGGTCTGGAAGTGGCTGCGACCATTCAGAAGCAGGACGATATCCTGCAAGGCTCCGGTGAAGAAGAAATCAACGGCTTGCTGATCGAAACCCACGTGGTGTACCAGAAAGATGGTCTGGGTCTGCGTGCTCTGTACGCACAATGGAATCTGAGCGACGAGATCGATGAGATCAGCGACGGTGCCAGCGAACAGAACGGTTTTTATCTGGAGCCTTCCTACCGCGTAAACGATCTGGGTGTGTTCTACCGCTACAGCGAGTGGGATAACCTGGCCGCTTCCAACACCGGCAGCGAATACGATCAGCACGATATGGGTGTTAACTATTGGCTGGCACCCACGGTGGTCCTGAAAGCCGACTACTACCGTCAGAACAAGGACGATGATCTGAGCGGAACCGGTTACAACCTCGGCGTAGGTTACAGCTTCTGATCCTCAAAAAGTCATTGTTGTAAACCAATGCCGGGGCTGTTTATCAGTCCCGGCGTTGTCGTCTCTGGAGCATGCGTATGAACTCACTCTCTCGTCAGCTTTTGGTGTTGATCTCGGCTTGTTTTCTGGCCTTGCCCGCTTCGGCCAAGGGCACCTACTTCACGCTTGAACAAATGTTGCAGGAAGTCTTTTCAGACGTACCGTCCAACAAGGCTTTGTGGCTCAACAAGGAGCAGAAGACGGCTGTAACGTCGGTGTTGCAGCGTCCGTTCCGCAAGGCACGCATCAAGTACTGGGCCGAAGGGGATCGCAATCTGTGGGTTCTGAGTGAGATCGGCAAGGAAAAGCCCATCACGTTTGCGGTCATCACTCGTAACGGCACTCTGGAACGAATCGAAGTGATGGCGTTCCGGGAGATTCGTGGGGATGAGATTCGCATGTCGGCGTATACCGCCCAGTTCAAGGAGCTGACTCTGACAGAGGAGCAACAATTGTCGGATTCTATCGACGGGATTTCCGGTGCAACCTACTCCGTGCGCAGTATGAAGAAGGTTGCTAGACTCGCTCTCCTTCTTGATCAGTGGACGCACAGCGGAGCATGAAATCCCATTTACGCCGTCAGATTCGGTTAACCCTGTTTCATTGGCATCGCCGTTCCGGGGTCGCGGCGGCGTTGATCATCGTACTGGTCACTCTGACCGGTATTGCCTTGAACCACACCGGTTCTCTCGAACTGGACAAGCATTACCCCCAATCCAGCTGGTTACTGTGGCCCTATGAATCGGCCGTGACGCGCCCGGACGGTGTTCAGATCGACAGCGTCTGGTGGTGGTCGGATGGCCAGCAGCTACATCGATATCAACAGCCCATGATGCCATGTCGGGCGTTGCTGGGAGCCGCAAGCAGCGGGTCTGAGTATCTGATCCAGTGTGACGGCGAATGGTTGTGGCTGACCTCCGACGGTGACTTGCTGGACTCGCTGGATCCCGCCTTGTTGGGTTTGTCGCTGAACGCAGGCTTGGCCGCTGACGAAGCCGGTTTTCTGGTTCGCTCTGAGCCACATGGCGATTGGCAACGGCTCGATCTGGACATGTATCAGCTGACGCCCTTGCTGACCGAGTCGGCTGAGTCGGTGTCCGGTTCATCACCTGTTCCCGCCGCTTTGGTGCTTCAACCCGTTCCTGAATCTGTCTCTAACGCCCGTAATACCAGCATCAGCTGGCAGCGGGTATTGCTGGATATCCATTCTGGCCGCTGGTTCGGTTCCCTTGGGCCATGGCTGGTCGATATTGCAGCGCTGGTGCTGCTGTTTCTGGCTTGCAGTGGATTCTGGATCTGGTACAGCCGTCGTCATTGATCGCATCTCGCCAATAGGCGGTTGCCGCCTTTGTTCACTAGGTCTGGCCGTTACCGCTGTCCTGACGCTTGAGGCGGATGCCTGTGGGCGCTAGTCTTGAAGGAACCGCTTCAGCTAACCAGCATCCGGGTAACTTGCCGCATGAATCTTCCTGTCTCCGAACTGTTGGCTGCCCTGTGGCCAGCGGCAGCGGCCCAACCGGTTTCACCGCGTTCAGTGGCGTTGGCTCAAGCCTGGATTCAATCCCGCACACGCATTCCTGAACTGACCCCCGGACTGCTGGATCGTAGCGAACGCTGGCAGCAGTGGTTCGATTCTCACCCTGTTCTCTGGTTTAACGCACCGGCTGGATATGGCAAAACCCGCGCCCTGACGGAGCTTAAGCGCTATAACGACGATATTCCCACTATTTGGCTAACACTGGATAGTCACGATGCCAATCCGCAACGATTACTGTTGTCCTTGCTGCTGGCCACCGAGCAGGCGGTGCCCGGCTCGGGGGCGGCCACCCTTGATTTGCTGGCCATGGTGTCGGATGACGACAGCTGCATACGGTTGCTGGAGCACTGGATTGGCCGACTGGAGTCTGATCAGGAGCTGTTGCTGGTCCTCAACGAAGCGCATTTGCTGACTTCCGGCTCGTCGTGGCAACTGCTGCTGGCGCTGTTGTCGCATCGAACACCGGGGATGCGCATTCTGATTGGCTCACGCTATCAGCCCGGCCCTCTGGGTCGTGCTGCCTTGCTGCCGGGGCTACAGATTCTCGGTGCCCAACAGCTGGCGCTCACCCATGATGAACAACGCCGATGGCCGAAACAGCAGGGCGTTTTGTGTGATGACACCAGCCTGCAGTTGTTGTACGAGCGTTTGCGCGGTTGGCCTGCCAGCGTCGGGATTTGGCTGGCCTGTTATCGGGCCGCCGGTTTGCCACTGATTGTGTCTGACACGCTGGGTCAGCGAGAAATGGCAGACTTCTGGTGGACTGAGGTGGTGGGTACCGAAGCGCAATCCATGCGAGATCTTTTACAGCTACTGGCGATTCTGGGCGAAGCTCCGGAGGCGCTGATTGATCATCTGCAGGGTGAGGCTTGCTTCGATCTGTTGCAGCAGGCGGTTCATCATCAGCTGGTTCGAACGACACCGCTGGATGGCTGGTATCGTTTGCCCTCTCATTTTCGTGGCCTGGCCAGCAGCACCCTGTCATTGGCTGGGCGCCAGCACCTTCATCATCAAGCCAGTAACTGGTATTGCCTGCAACAGGATACGGTGATGGCGATGAGTCACAATCGCCGCTCTGGCCGGACGGAGGAGCTAAGCGCCTGGATTGTGCGTCACTCTGAAGCCGCTTTGGCGTCACTCGATGCCTCCGGCATCATGGCGTGGTTTGAAAGCTCGGGCGAAGATCCGGCGACGGCGAATCCTGCCCTTGTGCAGTTGGCCTGCTGGAGCTATCTTCTGACGGCCAAGGTACGCCGTGGCGCTGCCTTGCTGCGACAGCTGGTGCAACGACGGTGTCTGACGGATGCCGAGACCGCCGCGCTGCAGGGCTATCTGGCGCGGCTGCGGGGGCAGAACCGCAGTGCCACTCAACAGTGTCAGCAGGCCTGGGACGAACTGCCGGAATCCCGTTATGCCATCCGTATCCTGATGGCAACCACGCTGACCTATGTGTGCCTCGGCGAGACCGACCTCAACGCCGCCCGCAGCTGGAATCGCAATGCCTTGCTTCTGGCACGGCAGCATAAATCCGTTGCGATGGAGTCCATGGCGTTGTTCGATCAGGCCCGCATTGAAATGCATCGTGGCCATATCGATCATGGCATGTACCTGATTGAAACCGGCATCAGCTTGCTCGGTGGACTGACCGCTGCACGTCAGCGCCTGCCAATGGGACGGCTGCTGCTGTATCGCGCTTTCCTGCTGTGGCTCACCAACCGGGAACAGGAGCAGCTGGAACCGCTGCTGAAACGCGGGGTTTCGCTGTGTCGGCGCAGTAATGATGTACTGGTCCTGTACGGCTACGGTCTGAGCGCCATGGTGATGTCGTCACGAGGGCAGTACCGACAGGCGCTGGATTACATCGACGAAGCTGAACGCCTGATGCAAAGCTGGGCTGTCGACCCGGATCGCTACCTCTGGATGATTCTGGTGAAAGCGCATATCTGGATGTCGGAAGGCAAATACCATCGATCACAAGGGTGTCTGGAAGAGCTGGTGGGGGAGCAATCCATTTCCCAGCTGGCGCGCCCGGAAGTCTTTCCCCTGTTGCCAGATCTTGCGGCAGCCACCCAGTCCCGGCTCTATCTGATCACCCGCCGCTACGAAGAATGCCTGACCGTGGTGGACGAATGGCTGCGTTGTAACAGCAGCCCGATGATCATGCTGCTGATCCAGCTCATTCGAGGCGCGGCATTGCGCGGTTGCAACCAGATTGCTGAAAGTCAGAACATCTTTACCCAGGTCAAACACCAGCTGGATCAGGAAGGCATTGGTCTCAGCTTCAGTACCTGGTTGCCGGAACTGTTCACCCAACCGGGAAATCGTGAGCCATCGTTGGCGCAGGATGAACGGGTACAGCTGAGTGAGCGCGAGCACGATGTGTTGCGAAAAATCGCCGAAGGGCTGTCGAACCAGGAAATCGCGGCTCAGCTGTTTATATCGCTGCACACGGTGAAATCCCACGCCCGAAAAATCAATGCCAAGTTGGGCGTTAAAAACCGTACCCAGGCAATTCACAAAGCCAAGGAATTGTTGCTGTTGTAGTTACAGGCCGGGATGGGACCCGGCCACTACGGTTTGTGTGGTTATTGATTCTTGTAGGGGCAACCCCTCACGGTTGCCGGAATGATCGGGATTGGCCGGGGTGGGACCTGGCCACTACGGTTTGTGTGGTTATTGATTCTCGCAGGGGCAACCTCCCATGGTTGCTGAAATGATCGCGATTGGCCGGGATGGGACCCGGCCACTACGGTTTGGAATGTCATTGATTCTTGTAGGGGCAACCTCCCACGGTTTCCGGAATGATCGCGATTGGCCGGGATGGGACCTGGCCACTACGATTTGGAATGTTATTTATTCTTGTAGGGGTAACCTCCCACGGTTGCCGGAATGATCGGGATTGGCCGGGGTGGTACCCGGCCACTACGATTTGGAATGTTATTGATTCTTGTAGGGGGCAACCTCCCACGGTTGCCGGAATGATCGGGATTGGCCGGGGTGGGACCCGTCCACTACGATTTGGAATGTCATTGATTCTCGCAGGGGCAACCTCCCACGGTTGCCCGAATGGCTGCTATCAGCCGGGTTGGGACCCGGCCACCACGGTTTTGAGTGTTATTGATTCTCGCCATTCAATGCATCAACAATGGTTCTGACGCCGCTTTGATCAGAGTATCCACCGCCGCCAGTGACGCGGCATTTTTGTGTCGAATCAACAGGGTAGGGATCTCGGCCAGATGCGGTTCAATGGTTTCGATATGGAAGTCATTGTGGTAGCGGCTGTTGGTCACTACAGCCCTCGGCATCAGGGTGCAGCCGAGTCCCATGGCGACGCAGCCGAGCATGCCGTCGAGTGTGCCGAATTCCATAATGCCACGGCAGTTGTGGCCGCTTTCCTGACGCCAGTTCAGGGCGCGCTGTCGATACGAGCAACCGTCGCGGAAGATAATCAGCGGGATGTTCTGGTATTGGGTGTCTTTTGAATAGACCAGCACCAGTTCTTCCGTCAGTACATGGGTGGCGAGCAAATCGGGGTGATCCACCGGGCCACCAACGAAGGCGCAGTCGAGTTTGTGTTCTAGTACCCGTTTGATCAGATCGGTCGAGGTGTTGGTTTCGATGTGCAAACGCAACCCGCTGTGGACTTCACGCAAGCCTTTCAGTGTGGGGGGAAGACGCAGCGCGGCAAAACTTTCCATGGATCCGACGCGGAACTCACCGACTTGTTCACCCACTTGACGCAATGCCATTCCGGCCTGTGAAGTCAGTTGCAGGATCTCGCGGGTGTAGCCCAGCAGCACTTTGCCGGATGGTGACAGCGTCAGTTTTCGGCCCTGACGATAAAACAGCTGGGTACCCACCTCTTCTTCCAGTCGTTTGATCCGTGTGGTGACGTTCGACTGCACCGTGTTCAAGCGTGAGGCGGCTGACAGAATGCCGCCTTCTTCAACCACGGCGAGAAAGGTCTTCAAGGCCTGAATTTCCATTACTGTTCTCCATTTGAGAATTTTTACTTCTCAAATATTCGTTATTCAAGAATATTTCGATGGTATAGATTCCAAATTCGGATGAAAAGCAGCAATTGGAGTCGCTAATGTCCCATTCCATGCAACGAATAAAGGTGTTGGCCGCCGGGGTCATCAGTCTGGTTTTACTGATTGGTGTAGCACGATTTGCCTATACCCCCTTGTTGCCTGTGATGCAGGCGGAAGCCGGGTTGGGCGTGGCTGAGGCCGGTTGGCTGGCAGCGATTAACTATCTGGGCTATCTCACTGGTGCTGTGATTGCCGCAACCATCAGCAGTCTGCTGCTGAAAGATACGCTCTATCGTCTGGGGCTGATCGCTGCGGTGGTCAGTACTGCTGTGATGGCGACGACGGACAACGTCTGGGTGTGGGGAGTGTCGCGCTACGTGGCCGGATTGAGCAGTGCCGCGGGTATGCTGCTGGGATCCGGGCTGATTCTGAACTGGTTGATGCGGCACAATTTCCGGGGCGAGTTGGGGATTCACTTCAGCGGGGTTGGCATCGGCATGATGTTTTGTGCGGTGACGGTGGAGCTGGCCACCGGTGTGTTTGACTGGCGTGAGCAATGGTGGTTGTTTACCGCCGTCGCCGTGGTATTGATGATTCCGGCCTGGGGTTGGTTGCCACGCCCCAACAGCGATGTGGTGCCGGGCAAGTCGGATGTGATGGCCGACAATTCACCGTCTGGCGTATTCCTGAAGTTGTTTATGCTGGCGTATTTCTGCGCCGGAATTGGCTATGTGGTCAGCGCGACTTTTATTGTTGCGATTATCGACAACCTGCCAGGATTGCATGGTTTTGGTGCCTGGACTTTCTTTGTGATCGGAATGGCTGCCGCACCGGCGAGTATCGTCTGGGATATGGTGGCGCGCCGGTTGGGTGGCTTCATGGCCTTGTTCCTGACCTATGCGTTACAGGTAGTCGGTATTATCTTGCCCCTGATTGAACCCGGCCTGGTAACGGCGGTTGCCGGTGCCTTGCTGTTCGGTGGCACGTTTGTGGGCTCGGTCAGTCTGGTATTGACCATTGCCGGGCGTTATTTCCCGACCAAGCCAGCCAAAATGATGGGTATGATGACCATCACCTACGGCATTGCCCAGATATTGGCCCCGGCATTGATTGGTGTTCTGGCGGTTAAAGATGGCAGCTACAATGTGGGTCTTTACATCGCCGCTGCCGCTGTTGCAATTGGCAGTGTGATGGTGCTGAAACTGCGGCAAATGGATCAGCAACAGCTGGTGGTTGCCTGATAAACGGCTGTTTTCCCCGCGGGGGGACAGCTGAACTGAAATGGAGATCGCTGTGACCCGTGTGTTTCCTCTTGTTTTGTGGCTTTGCGCCATCGCTCTGTCGGGATGCGGAAGTGAAGCGAATACTTCGAACGCCAATGCCACACTGGTCAAGGTGGATAAATCCGAGCGACGTCTGTACCTGATGCACAATGATCAGGTGCTGCATGAGTTCCACATTGCTTTGGGTGGGAATCCACGCGGCCACAAGCAGCAGGAGGGAGACCATCGCACCCCCGAAGGGCGATACATTCTTGACTATAAAAAAGAAGACTCATCTTTTTACCGGGCCATTCACATCAGCTATCCCAATGCGCAAGACACCGAAGCGGCCCGAGCAGCCGGGGTGTCGCCCGGCGGCCTGATCATGATTCATGGCCAACCCAATCGGTTTGGCTTTCTTGCTCCCATTCTTCAATGGTTCGACTGGACTGAAGGTTGCATCGCTCTCACCAACCGTGAAATGGATATTGTGATGGATGTTGTCCAGGTCGGAACGCCGATTGAAATCGAGTGGTAGTACGACTCGAAAAGTAGCTTCTTGGGCCTATTTACTGATCCAGGTCGGTATCAATAGGCAATAGCTATTCTCTTGCTCTCGGTCTCTGTACAGCTGACACATTCGTACCTTATGTTTTTCCTACGAGTCCCGTCCATCGAGCAGCAGGAGCGAGCCTATGAGCAACGAATACAGCAATCACCAACTGGCAAACAATCTCACCAAGAATACCCTCGCATTGGTTTTGGCCGGAGGTGAAGGCAGTCGATTGAAGCAGCTCACCAAATGGCGGGCAAAACCGGCGGTGCCATTTGGTGGCAAGTATCGAATCATCGATTTTGTGCTGTCGAACTGTGTCAATTCCGGCATCCGCAAGGTGGGTGTTGTGACTCAGTACAAGTCGCACTCCCTGATTCGTCACGTTCAGCGTGCCTGGTCATTCATGCGTTACGAAGTCGGTGAGTTTATTGAGCTGATGCCTGCCCAGCAGCGTATCGACAAGGGCTGGTATCAGGGCACGGCGGATGCGGTGTATCAGAATCTGGATATCCTGCGTCATCACACGCCGGAGTACGTGCTGATTCTGGGAGGCGATCACATCTACTCCATGGATTACACCAAGATGCTGCTGGCGCACAAAAAATCCGGTGCGGATGTGACGGTTGGTTGTATCGAGGTGCCGATTGAAGAAGCATCGGACTTCGGTGTGATGTCGGTGAACGACGAAATGAAGATCACCCGTTTTGCCGAGAAGCCGGAAAACCCGGAATCCATCCCTGGCAAGCCGGAGTCGTCACTGGTGTCGATGGGTATCTACATCTTTTCCAGCGATTTCCTTTACCGCACTCTGATTGATGACAAGGACAACACGGTTTCTTCGCACGATTTTGGCAAGGACATCATTCCGGGTCTGATCGAGAAGCACAATGTCCATGCCTTCCCGTTTGAAGACGATTCTGGTGAACCAGCCTACTGGCGCGATGTAGGTACCTTGCAGGCGTTCTGGAAATCCAATATCGATCTTTGCAGCATCACCCCGGAACTGAACCTGTATGACCGTGACTGGCCAATCTGGACGTACCAACCACAGCTGCCACCGGCCAAGTTCACCTTCGATGATGAAGGTCGTCGTGGCGAAGCAATCGACTCTTTGGTGGCCGGAGGTTGTATTATCTCGGGCGCGCGAATCAAACGTTCCGTCATTTCCAGCGACTGCCGGGTACACAGCTACAGTCTGGTGAAAGACTCCGTGGTGCTGCCACAGGTTGAAGTCCAGCGTAATTGCCGCATCCAGAATGCGGTGATCGACAAGGACTGTGTGATCCCGGAAGGCACTGTGATCGGTGAAGACATCGAACAGGATCGTCAGCGTTTCTACGTTGATGACAGCGGTATTGTTCTGGTGACTCCTGACATGCTGGGAATGAAAACCCATATGATTCGCTGATTCCCGAATGACCTGATACAGGACGAAGACTCCGGATGCAGCCTGACACAATCAAACTGGTAATCTGCTGGCATATGCACCAGCCTCACTATCGCGACGGCCTGGACGGTCAGTACCGATTACCTTGGGTTTATCTCCACGGCATCAAGGATTATTCCGATATGGCCGCGCACCTGGAAACTCATCCAGATGCACAGGTGGTGGTGAATTTTGCACCGGTCTTGCTGGAACAGCTCGAAGACTACGCGGTGCAGATGCGCCGCTGGCTGGCGGATGGCACTCCCATGGGCGATCCGCTGCTGAATTGTCTGGCCGGCGTGCACGCCATCGGCGACGACATTCCCTGCCGTTTTGAAGTGATCCAGGCCTGCAAGAAAGCCTACGCACAGACCATGATCGACGTCTTTCCGCCGTTCCGTGCCTTGCTGGACATGGTGCAGAGTGACCGGGCGCAGTCGATTGAAGATGCGGCTTACCTGCGTTACTTCTCCGATCAGATGTTCACCGACCTGCTGGTCTGGTATCACCTGGCCTGGATGGGGGAGTCGCTGCGGCGAAACGATGAACGTGTTCAGAAACTGATCGATTTGGGGCTGGCGGAGCAGAGCTTTGATCCCGATGACCGCCGTTTGCTGTTCGAAGTCATGGCGGATGTCATGGAGCAGCTGGTGCCGCGTTATCGGGCACTGGAAGAGCGCGGTCAGATTGAAATCTCGATGACGCCTTACGGGCACCCGATTGTGCCGCTGATGATCGATTTCAATTCCGCCCGTGATGCCATGCCAGAGGTTCAACTGCCTCAACACACCCATTACCCGGATGGTTATGGACGTGCGCTCTGGCATCTGAAAGAAGGCATCGACAAGCACCAGGAGTTCTTCGGTAAAAAACCGCAGGGCGTCTGGTTGTCGGAAGGCGCCGTATCGGCCAGCTCGGTCGGCTTGCTGGATTCACTCGGCATTCGCTGGACCGCTTCGGGGGAAGGGGTGTGGCGTCATTCCTGCGAGGCGTCGCGACTGGATTCTCACGAGATATCGTCGAAACGCGCTCTCTATCGCCCGTTACAACACGGCGATCAGCGTTGTGCCCTGTTCTTCCGCGATGACGGCATGTCCGATCTGATCGGGTTTGAGTACAAGAACTGGCACCCTCAGGATGCCGCCAACAACTTTGCACACAACCTCGAGAACATCGCCAATCACCTCGGTGATCGTGCCGGAGAGCATGTGGTGGCGGTGATCCTCGATGGCGAAAACCCGTGGGAATACTATCCCCATAACGGCCATGACTTTATCAACACGCTGTATCAGACCCTGGTCGATCACCCGCGTGTTGAGATGACCACCTTTACCCAGGCGCTGGATCAGGGGCTGGAACCGATTCATCTGCCAGTGCTGAAAGCCGGTAGCTGGGTCTACGGTTCCTTCTCCACCTGGATTGGTGAGAAAGACAAAAACGCGGGGTGGGACATGCTGGTGGAAGCCAAGCAAGCCTACGATCAGGTCATGGCCCACGGCGAACTGACCCCGAAAGAACGCGATGCAGCCACGCATCAACTGGCGGTATGTGAAGGCTCCGACTGGTTCTGGTGGTTCGGTGATTACAACCCGGCCGACTCGGTTCGTGATTTCGCCTTACTGTATCGCCGCCATCTCGAAAAACTGTACCTGACCCTCAAACTGACTCCTCCGGATTCCTTGCGCACCCTTCAGCCCTCCGGCGGAGGACAGATGGAGAACTCGGGTACCATGAGACGTAACTGACCCGCGACACGCACCATGGAGCAAGCAGTGGTAACCACACAACAGGCAAGTGAACGATTGGCTGACTCGCGACGAGCGGGGGTGTTGCTGCACCCTACGTCATTGCCTTCCGGGAAACTGGATGACGATGCCTGGCGCTTTATCGACTGGATGGAAGCGGCTCATTTGACCGTTTGGCAAATGTTGCCGCTGACGCAACCGGCGGATGGACTGTCGCCGTATCAAAGCATTTCAGCGATGGCGCTGAATCCGGCCTTGCTGCCTGACAATTGGGAAGCGGAGCTGGCTGGCGAAACGCTGCAATCATTTCTGGCCAACCCGCCGTCCTGGCTGGCGGATTACAGCTGTTTTTGTGTCTTGCGCGAGCGTTTTGACCGCATCAGCTGGAACGAATGGCCGAATCCGTACAAATATCGGGAGCCGTCAGCCCTGGCGGAGCTTGAATCAGAATGTGCAGACGAGCTGCTGTTTATCCGCAAACAGCAATGCGCCTTGATCGACCGCTGGCAGCGCTTGCGTCAGTACGCCAATGGCAAGGGCATTCAGCTGTTTGGTGATATCCCCATTTTCGTCGCCTATGACAGTGTAGATGTCTGGTGTCATCCGGAAGATTTCAAACTCGACGACGAGTTGCATCCCTGGGTTGTGGCGGGTGTGCCGCCGGATTATTTCTCTGAAACTGGCCAGCGCTGGGGCAACCCGCATTACAACTGGCAGGCGATGCAGCAAAACGAATTCTACTGGTGGCAAAAGCGGCTGGACTGGAGCCTGTCGCTGTTTGACCTGATTCGCATTGATCATTTCCGTGGTCTGGAAGCCTGTTGGGAAATCAGGGCTGAAGAACCAACGGCCATCAACGGCGAGTGGGTCAGGGTACCGGGGAACGAACTGCTGACGGCGCTGCAGTCGCGTTACACTCCGCTGCCTTTGATCGCGGAAGATCTCGGTATGATCACCCCGGAAGTGGTGGCGTTGAAGAATGCCTTCGACCTGCCGGGGATGTCGGTGCTGCAATTTGGTTTTAACGGTCTTCCCGACAATCCGCACGCGCTGAACGAACAAGTTGTCAATTCCGTCGTGTATACAGGAACCCACGACAATGAGACCGCGTTGGGCTGGTGGCAGGGCATTCATGAACATCATCATCGCGAATGGATCATGAGCCAGCTGGATGCCGACGTGGGTGCGATGCCTTGGCCACTGATCAAGGCAGCCATGCAGTCACCTGCGTGCATGGCAATGGTGCCGTTGCAGGATTTCCTCGGGCTGGATAATCAGGCCCGTATGAATGTCCCTGGCACTGTAGAGAACAACTGGCTCTGGCAGTATCAGCCGCATGATCTGAATTCGGAGCTGGCCAATCGAATTGCTCAGCTGGTGGATGCTCACCAGCGTTATCCAATAGAGGCCGAGAATGGCGAACACTGAGACCGCTGAACACATTAGTGATTTCGAACACCTGCAACGGTTGCAGACCGGGTTGCATCATGACCCGTTCCTGTTTCTTGGCTGTCATCCGGCTGGTGATAGCTGGATTATCCGCTCATGGCTGCCGATGGCTGAGCAAGTCTGGGTTGGTGATCATGCACTGACCCGGTTGGGAGACACCGGCTGTTTTGCCGTGACACTGACGGATCAACAACGTCAGGCATTACCGCAGCATTACGAAGTACGCTGGCAGGAAGGGGACGATGAGATTCACACCATGGTGTCGCCATGGACCTTCTGGCCGCAGTTGGGCGAGCTGGATTTACACCTGTTTGCCGAAGGCCGACACTGGAATATTCACCAGCACCTCGGCGCCCAGCTGAAAACCCTGAACGGTGTTGAAGGTGTGTTGTTTGCGGTCTGGGCACCTTCCGCAACCCGCGTCTCTGTGGTCGGCTCATTCAACAACTGGAACGGTCTGCGTCATCCGATGCGGGCACTCGGTGGTTCCGGTGTTTGGGAGCTGTTCATTCCGGGTCTGCACGCCGGAGACTTATACAAGTTTGAAATTCGCAACGAGCACACGGGCGACCTGCTGCTGAAAACTGACCCGTACGCCCGTTATATGGAAAAGCGTCCGGACAACAGCTCCGTGGTGTTCGACAGCCAGCATCAATGGTCGGATGCGGAATGGATGCGCGAGCGCGATTATTTTGAGTGGCAGCACCGTCCGATCAGCA
The DNA here is from genome assembly GCA_002723385.1 of Oceanospirillaceae bacterium. Taxonomy (GTDB): domain Bacteria; phylum Pseudomonadota; class Gammaproteobacteria; order Pseudomonadales; family Oceanobacteraceae; genus Oceanobacter. Next base: position 63,981 of record PBNY01000051.1, read on the forward strand.
TTTACGAGGTGCATCTCGGTTCCTGGCGTCGTGATGAACTGGGAAACTTCCTCAGTTATCGCGCCATTGCTCATGAGCTGGTGAACTACGTCAAGTGGATGGGCTTTACTCATATCGAGCTGTTGCCGCTATCCGAGCACCCTCTGGATCAATCCTGGGGCTATCAGACCTCCGGTTACTTCGCCCCGACCAGCCGCTTTGGCAATCCGGATGATCTGCGTTATCTGGTTGACCTGATGCATCAGCACGACATTGGCGTGCTGCTGGATTGGGTGCCTGCACATTTTCCGAAAGACGATTTTGCCCTGGCACGCTTCGATGGCACAGCCCTGTACGAGCACGAAGATCCGCGCAAGGGTGAGCATCGGGAATGGGGCACGCTGATTTTCAACTACAGCCGCAACGAAGTGCGTAACTTCCTGATTGCCAATGCCCTCTACTGGCTGAAGGAGTTCCACATCGACGGTCTGCGTGTCGATGCTGTCGCCGCCATGTTGTACCTCGATTACGACCGTGAAGACGGTGACTGGGAACCCAATGCCCATGGCGGACGTGAAAATCTCGAAGCAATCGAGTTCCTGCGTGTGCTGAATCACGAAGTGCATACTCAATGCCCTGGTGCCCTGATGATGGCCGAAGAGTCGACCTCCTGGCCGCTGGTGACACGACCACCGGATATGGGGGGGCTGGGCTTTACCCTGAAGTGGAACATGGGCTGGATGAACGACACACTGGGGTATTTCAAACAGGACCCGCTGTATCGCTCATTCCATCACAACCAGCTGACCTTCAATCAGATGTACGCCTATTCGGAGAACTTCGTGCTGCCGCTGTCGCATGACGAAGTGGTGCACCTGAAAGGCTCCCTGTCTTCACGGATGCCGGGGGATGACTGGCAGAAAATGGCGAACCTGCGCCTGTTACTGGCGTGGCAGTGGTTGAATCCGGGCAAGAAACTGCTGTTTATGGGCGGTGAAATGGGCCAGTGGACCGAGTGGGATGAAAGCGTATCGCTGGACTGGGATCTGCCAAATTACGACAACCACCGCGGTGTCCAGCTGCTGACACGCGATTTGAATCGCTTGTACCAGACGGTGTCCGCACTGCATCAGTACGATTTCGATCAGGCTGGTTTCGACTGGATCAGCTGCGATGACCATGAGAACTCGGTGCTGGCATTTACCCGTCAATCCGATGACTGCGATCTGGTGTGTGTTTTCAACTTCACGCCGGTACCGCGTAACGACTATCCGGTTGGCCTGCCACACAGCGGAGACTATGAAGAAATCCTCAATACCGATTCCGTGCTCTATGGCGGCAGCAACGTGGGTAATGAGGGGCAATTGCGCAGTCGTAACGAACCGCTGATGGGCCAGCCCAACTCTGCATTGGTCAATATTCCTCCTCTTGGTGTCGTGGTACTCAGGCACCTGAAGCCTGAAGGGACAACACATTCATGAAGATCCTGTTTGCGACATCGGAAATGCACCCGGTTATCAAGACCGGCGGACTGGCGGATGTGTCGGGCGGTTTGCCCAATGCCTACGCAGCGCTGGAACACGACGTCCGCGTTGTGTTACCGGGTTATCAGGCAGTGTGGGAAAAGCTGCACGACGTTCACAAGATTGCCGAGTTCGACATCGACAGCTGTGGCAAGCGCCATCAGGTAGCGATCAAGCAAGCTGCCGCGAAGGGAACGGACGCGATTCTCTGGATTGTGGACATCCCGGACTTGTTTGACCGTCCGGGCAATCCGTATCTGGCCAATGACGGCAGTGACTGGTGGGACAACGGCGAGCGCTTCGGCGTCTTTTCCCAGGTTGCAGCCGAGCTGGCGATGGATCATCGCGGTCTGAACTGGAAAGCAGATCTGGTACAAGCCAACGACTGGCAAACCGGTCTGGTTCCGGCGTACTTGTCTGAGCAGCTGGAGCGTCCGAGCACGATCTTCACCATTCACAACATGGCCTATCAGGGCCAGTTTCCACACGCGTTATTCAGCGCCTTGAGGCTGCCATGGCACTGGTGGCAAGCCGAAGGTGGCGTCGAGTTCCACGGCCAGATGTCGATGCTGAAAGCCGGCATCGAAATGGCGGATCAGGTAACGACCGTCAGTCCGACCTACGCGCGTGAAATCACCTGGCCGGAGTTTGCTTACGGCCTGGAAGGCGTACTGCAACGCAAGGCGAACGAAGGACGTCTGTCCGGCATTATCAATGGCATTGATGAGAACGTCTGGAACCCGGAAACCGACCCGTATCTGCCACGCCAGTACTCTGCGGCCAAGGGCCGTGTTGCTGCCCGCAAGCTGAATAAAACCGAGCTGCTGAATCGTTTTGGCTGGCACGAATCCGAAGTGGATCTGGATGTGCCAGTGGTGGGTATGGTCGGGCGTCTGGTGTGGCAAAAGGGTATTGATCTGGTGACGCAACTAATTCCACAGATTCTGGCCACCGAGAACGTGATCTTTGCGATTGTTGGCAGTGGCGACAAGGAATTCCAGGATGCGTTGCAGCAGCTGGCGATCCAGTATCCGAAGCGAGTGCTGTTGTTCCTGGGGTATTCAGAAGAGCTGGCGCATCTGGTGGAAGGCGGCTCGGATATGTTTTTGATGCCATCCCGCTTTGAGCCATGTGGACTGAATCAGATTTACAGCCTCAAGTACGGCACCTTGCCAATCGTACACCACACCGGTGGTTTGGCTGACACAGTGGTCAACGCGACGGAAGACAACATTGCCGACGGCAGCGCTACCGGATTCGTGTTCTATGACCCGAGCATTCATGCATTGAAGTCGACCTTGCAACACGCGCTTTATTTGTTCGGCAAAAAACGCACCTGGCAGGCCATTCAGAAACAAGGTATGCAACAGGCGTTCGGTTGGCAGGAAAGTGCCACTCAATATCTCAAATTGATCCAGTGATTTTGGCAGGAATTCAGGACATGTCAGCGAACGAGCAAACTCCTTCAGACGCGACGCTTACGGCGGAAGAACAACAGCGCGTCATCAGTGAACAACTGAAAAAAGTCGGTCTGGATACCTCCGATCTGGAAGCCGACTTTGTTCACTACCTCTACAACTCCATGGGGCGTAACGTTGCCTCCGAGCCTTATTATCACTACAAGGCGCTGTCGTTTGCCGTGCGTGATCGCATCATGCAGTTGTGGAAGCAGACCTGGGCAAGCTATCAGCAACAAGACACCCGGAAAGCCTATTACCTCTCGATGGAGTTTCTGATTGGTCGCTCATTGACCAACAACATGCTCAATCTGGGTGTTGAGAGCAAGGTTGATCAGGCGTTGTATAACATTGGTCTACTGCTGGAACAGGTACAGGAAGCCGAGATTGACGCCGGTCTGGGTAACGGTGGTCTCGGGCGCCTGGCGGCCTGCTTCATGGACTCCTGTGCCACACTGAAACTGCCGGTGATGGGCTATGGCCTGCGCTATGAATACGGCATGTTCAAGCAGCTGATCAAGGACGGGCACCAGATCGAAGCCCCTGATCATTGGCTCGGTTATGACAGCTACCCGTGGGAATTTCAGCGTCGGGAATACACACGGGAAGTCCGTTTTGGTGGCTACACGCGCCAGTATCAGGACAGCCATACAGGCGAGCTGATTGTGCATTGGGAAACCGATGAAGAAGTGCTGGCAGTGCCTTACGACGTACCGATTCCCGGCTACAAAAACGGCGTGGTGAATACCTTGCGTCTTTGGTCGGCGCAGGCAACCGAGGTGTTCAACTTCTCCGAGTTCAACAAAGGGTCGTACTTCGAAGCGGTGTCTTCCAAGGCCGAAGCCGAAAACATCACCATGGTGCTGTACCCCAACGACACCAGCGAGAACGGCAAGGAACTGCGTCTGCGTCAGCAATATTTCCTGGTCTCGGCCTCGCTTCAGGATGTGGTGGCCCAGTGGATTGAGCAGCACGGCAAGAATTTCGATCATTTTGCCGAGCACAATGTGTTCCAGCTCAATGACACTCACCCAAGTCTGGCCGTCGCCGAGCTGATGCGGATTCTGGTCGATGATATGAAACTGGGCTGGGACAAGGCCTGGAGCATCACCACCCGTTGCATGGCCTATACTAACCACACCTTGCTGCCCGAAGCGCTGGAACGCTGGTCAGAGCATCTGTTTGAAAAACTGCTGCCGCGTCCGCTGGAAATCATCTACGAGATCAACGCCCGCTTCCTCAAGGAAGTGTCGATGAAATGGCCCGGCGATAACGAGCGCCTGCGCACCATGTCGATCATTGATGAACACAATCATGTGCGCATGGCTTATCTGGCGATTGTGGGCAGCTTCTCGGTCAATGGCGTGGCCGCGCTGCACTCGCAACTGTTGAAGGACGGCTTGTTTAACGACTTCTTCCAGCTCTGGCCACACAAGTTCAACAACAAGACCAACGGCGTGACCCAGCGTCGCTGGATGGCCAGCTCCAACCCAGGCTTGCGTGAACTGCTGGCGCGTTACATTGGCGAGGACTGGATCACCGACCTGAACCAGCTGTCGCGCATCGAAGCGCTGAAGAGTGACGCTGAATTCCGCCAAGGCTGGCAAGCGGTACGTCATGAGAACAAACAACGACTGGCCAATCTGGTGGAGAAAGAAACCGGTATTTACTTCCCGGTGGATTCGATGTTTGACGTGCAGGTGAAGCGCATTCACGAATACAAACGCCAGCTGCTTAACCTGCTGCATGTGGTGCACCTGTATTCCCGCATCAAACGCGGCGATACCGCCGACTGGACCAACCGCAGTGTCTTGATTGGTGGCAAGGCAGCACCGGGCTATTTTATGGCCAAGAAGATCATCAAGCTGATCAACAACGTGGCCAGCATCATCAACAACGATCCGGAAGTGGGCGACAAACTCAAGCTGGCGTTTATTCCCAACTATCGTGTGTCCGCCATGGAGATCATTGCCCCCGGTACTGACCTGTCCGAACAGGTGTCTACGGCGGGTAAAGAAGCCTCCGGTACCGGCAACATGAAATTTATGATGAACGGCTCGGTCACCATCGGCACGCTGGACGGCGCCAATGTTGAGATTCTGGATGCTGTCGGTGAAGACAACTTCTTCCTCTTTGGCCTCAAAACCCCGGAAGTGGCTGAACTGCGTCAGCATTACAACCCGCAAGCCTGCATTGAAGCCGACTACGACCTGCAATGCGTCATGGGCTTGCTGGAATCTGGCCACTTCAACCAGTTTGAACCGGGATTGTTCGATGACCTGATAGCAGCGATCAAATCACCGTCCGACCCGTGGATGACACTGGCGGATTTCCGCAGCTACATCGACGCCCAGCAAGCCGCTTCCGACGCATTCCGGGACCAGGATCGCTGGATCGACATGAGCATCGTCAACACCGCTCGCAGTGGTATCTTCTCGACGGATCGTACTATTAGTCAGTACAACGAAGATATTTGGAAATTAATGCCGGTGGGGGAATAACTCACATTTGGGACTGAAATAAAAAACTGTGTTCGGCTTGGCTCCCACGCTTCTGCGTGGGAGCCTGTTTGCCTTTGCATTCCCACGTGGAACGTGGGAACGAGACATGCTCTACAGAGTTGTTATTTCTTGATTGGAGTTCTCCGATTCAAACACGGATGCTGTTTCACTGGCAGAGGTGTTCTGGAACCGTTGAATCTGAAGGTTTTTTTGCGTGGGTCGTGATCCAGCGTGGCCGTCACTTGCTGATATTGGTGCATATGACTGGCTGTTTGTGGGCAACGCCAGTAAATCAATGTGTGAATAGTCTGATAGTCGGCAGCCAGGTCACGTTGAAAAATGGGTTCATGGTGGGCAATACGATTGCGGAGTCGTCTGACTTGTTCGAGCAACTGATAGATATTTTCTCGTGAGATATCTATGGGCTGTGCATCTGGCAAGAATGGAAATACCCGATGTAACTGTTGTCTCCAAAGGCGTTCATCAAACCGTCGGGTGAACATTTTTTGCCAGAATACGAACTTGAGTTCTGGCACTACCTTGCCCGTTGTCGTATGCGTTTTGCTGGTGTTTTCAAGATCCTGACGCTGACGATACTTTCCCTTGTTGGGTAAATTTCGCAGGAAATTCGCAGACCACGGCCATTTTTCTTCATAGGTTGTCGTGAGCGCTTCAGAAACTGCATTCCGAATCACAATCTCGCAAAAATGTAGAGGAAAGAAGAATTCTGCGGCAATATTGGCATTCCATGTATATAGCTGCAGGGTACTGCATGCATGGCCGGATGAGGCGCGTTTGTAGGTCGATAATCTGGCTTGAGATAATGACCGCTCGATAATCTGCTGTTTGATGTCGTCCATTGACAATCATAGCTCCTGTGATACTTTGGGTTGGCTAGCCGAGAGAATCGCGGGCTTTGGCCCTCCCTCCCGGACACACGAATAAAAAAGCTCATCATAACCTGATGAGCTTTTTTTTTGTCCATTCCCATTTTATGTGTGTGCTCCAAACGTAATACACTACGCCCTTTCCTGATTTCTGTGCCTGCCAACGCACGACCCCCTCGCTTGTCTCCGGTGAACTCCCATGCTCAAGAAAAATCAGCTCGAACTGCTCAGTCCAGCCCGTGATGCCATTATTGCCAAGGAGGCCATTTTGCACGGCGCGGATGCCGTTTATATCGGTGGCCCCGGTTTTGGTGCGCGTCACAATGCGGCGAATTCGGTTGAGGATATTGCCGGTGTGGTGGAGTTTGCGCATCGGTTTCACGCCAAGGTGTTTGTGACGTTGAACACCATTTTGCACGACGATGAACTGGAGCCAGCACGAACCCTGATTCATCAGCTCTACGATGCCGGTGTGGATGCCCTGATTGTGCAGGACATGGGCATTATGGAGCTGGATATTCCACCGATTGAGATTCACGCCAGTACCCAGTGTGATATTCGTCGTCTGGAGAAAGCGCAGTTTTTGTCCCAGGCGGGTTTCTCCCAGATCGTGCTGGCGCGGGAGCTGAACCTTCAGGAAATCCGCGCCATCAGTGACAGTGTCGATGCGGCGGTGGAGTTCTTTATTCACGGCGCTTTGTGCGTGGCTTTCTCCGGCCAGTGCAATATTTCCCACGCCCAGACCGGGCGCAGCGCCAACCGGGGCGATTGTTCCCAGGCGTGTCGTTTGCCTTACACCCTGAAAGACGATCAGGGCCGTGTGGTCGCTTACGACAAGCATTTGCTGTCGATGAAGGATAACAACCAGACCAATAATCTGGGTGCTCTGGTGGAAGCCGGGGTGCGTTCCTTCAAGATTGAAGGCCGCTACAAGGACGTCAGTTACGTCAAGAACATCACCGCGCATTATCGTCAGTTGCTGGATCAGATTCTGACCGAACGGCCCGATCTTGAACGGGCGTCCAGCGGTGTAACCGAGCATTTCTTTGCACCCAACCCGGATAAGACTTTCCATCGCGGCAGCACCGATTATTTTGTCCGTGATCGCAAGATGGATATTGGTGCGTTTGATTCGCCAAAATTTGTTGGCTTGCCAGTCGGTGAGCTGATTGGTGTGGGCAAGAAGGATAAGCCGGAACTGACGGTGCAAACCACCACCGAACTCAGCAACGGCGATGGCCTGAACGTGCTGGTGAAGCGTGAAGTGGTTGGCTTCCGCGCCAACAATGTTTATCCGCTCTACGACTACGAAGCCGACGGTGTGCGCTACTGGCAGTATCGTGTGGTGCCTAACGAGATGCCTCCAGAGTTGAGCAAGGCGCGTTTGCCTCTGACGCTCAATCGTAACCTCGACCATAACTGGCAGCAGGCGTTGCTCAAGACTTCGGCAGAACGTCGGGTACTGGTGAACTGGCAACTTCAAGGCAGTCAGGAAGCACTGACAGTGCGCTTGCAAAGTGAGGAAGGTATCGAAGTCAGCACTGAATTATCCGGCCCGTTTGAAGCGGCTAATAACGCTGAAAAAGCCCGTCAGCAATTGCAAGATACCTTCTCCAAGCTGGGCAACACCATCTATTACGCCAACGAAATTCAGATCAGCGGTGATGCCTGGTTTATTCCGGGTTCCCAACTCAAGTCGCTGCGTCGTGACTTGATCGAACAGCTCTCTAACGCTCGTATGGCTGCTCATCCACGCAGTGCTCGCAACGCCGTCAGTGAACCGGCTCCGGTGTACCCTGATAGCCAGTTGTCGTTCCTCGATAACGTCTACAACGACAAGGCTCGTACTTTCTACAAACGCTTTGGGGTGGAACTGATCGAGGCCGCGTTTGAAGCCCATCAGGAAACCGGCGATGTCCCCGTGATGATCACCAAACACTGCCTGCGTTTCTCCTTTAACCTGTGCCCGAAACAGGCCAAAGGCGTGACCGGCGTGCGCACCAAGGTCAGCGATATGCAACTGGTACACGACAACGAAGTGTTAACGCTGAAGTTCGACTGCAAACCCTGTGAGATGCACGTGGTTGGCAAGATCAAACCGCATATCTTCGACAGCGTCTTACCGGGGAGCCGGGAGTCTTATGCCGAACAGGGTGTAAGGGAGTTTGATCCAGCCAATTTGATTGCGAGTAGTCGGGAGTGACTTGGATGCATACTTTATTAGAGTAGAGGAATTCAGCATGTAAATAAAAGTATTAATCCCGCCGATAACAGCGGGATTAATAACTAGCAATTATTCCGCAAACTTCAAGTCTGAAGAATACAGAGTCAAACTACCAGAAGTGTGATTTGCTTTTGTGGTCGAATCGTTTTTCTTGAAAACCTGAGCTGAATTCCAGCTTCTTGAATTATCCGGGATGCTTGAACGTGTCCAATAAACGTTATTAGTGCTAATTCCTTTAAATGCCATATAAAGAAACCCTTTGTGACTTGCGATGGCCGGAGCCCTATCGCTACGATAACTGGAGTTAAATTTAAAGCCTCTGCTCCAGGTTTGGCCTGCATCACTAGAGGATTTAATGTAGATGTTTCTTGTCGAAGCACCTTTGAAAGCCATATACAGTTTTCCATTGTGATAAGCTATGTAGGGAGCATTGGATGACTGGTCGCCAATACCATTGGCATTATCCCAGTTGTAGCCATCGACTGTGCGAGTGAAGTAGAGTTTCTTGTCGCGATTACCTCGGAAGGCTGCGACCAGATATTCACGGCCGTTAGATTTAGCAACGGATAGAGTCGGTGAATAAGCACTGTGGAAATTGTTAATTGTTCTAGCCTGTTCCCAGTTTTTACCATCTTTGGTACGAGTGACATAAATCTTATTAGATGAGGTTCCTTTAAAGGTCATGTATAAATAACCTTTAAATACAGCCATCGATACTTTATCGGAAGACTTGTGGCTATTAACTTGCCCTTGGCTCAGCCAAACAGAGTTCTCTTTTTCAATATTCCGAGTTGAAACTTTAATTTTTTTGTTTTTGTCTATATAAGCCATGTATATTTGGCTATTAAAGTCTATAAAAGCAGGGGCGCGATTAGAGTGGGCATAATTGGACTCAAAACCTCCATGCTTATATGAATAATTCCATGTTGCTTCGGGGGAATCGTCATGGTTAATTAATATGCTTTCTGCGTAAATGTTGTAAACATTGTAGTTTGATAAGAAGCCTTCAACGAATGGTACACCAAATTGGTTGGTGTACTTCACTATATCTGCGGCAAGTTTTACATCTTCGTCATTTATTATTTCTTTTACCTCGTCGGGAAGCCAATACCAATTATCAACCCCAGCAAGACCTGATATTACCAAATAACAGCTGACTCTTGTTATAAGTTCTTCATCAGAGTATTCACACGTCCTTGTATCTTTATCACAAAATGGGACAGGCTCAAGAGCGACATCTCGACAGCTTAATGCAAAATCCCATGTATCCCTTACCATCGTTGTAAGTCCGTCAACTATTTTTTCATCAAGACTTCTCAGGTTTTTAACCCCAGATCCAGCATAGCCAACTATGAGGTTGTGATCGTCTTTTTCTGGAGGTTGATTTGCTGGAAATGAAGACATAGCAAAAGAACCGCTAGATACTAGAAGCGATAACATTAAAATAGAAATTCTTTTCATTTTAATCCCTATATGAAAGTGATTTTTTTATCAATGATTGAGCCGCTAAGATACCTTTAATTAAAAGCCTGTCAAAGTAGATTTGGTTATTTAGACGTTTTTTTTTATTCCTTCGATTTTTGAGACAAGTCCAAGGCACTGCTGAAAAAACCCAAAAATTCGAGATGACTGGTGCATATAGAAAAATCAGAGAGGCCCTGAGTGATTTTTTAAATATTTTATTCAGGAGCAATCTATCCATCCCCCAACCACGGATAATCCCCTGTCCGCATCTTGCGGTACTGGCTGGGTGATACCCCCATGGTTTTCTTGAATATGCGGGAAAAGTAGTACGCATCTTCATATCCCACCGCGAACGCAATCTCACTGATGCTGTTGTTGGTTGTGTCCAGCAGATGGCAGGCACGTTCGATCTTGAGTTGAATAAAGTGATTGATCGGTGTGGTGCCGGTGACTTCCCGATATTTCTTTACCAGATGGTATTTCGACAGGTTGATGGTTTCGGCCAGGGTGTCGAGATCCAGCTGTTCATGAATCCGCGCCTGCATCAGGCTGTGGATTTTCTCCAGATCGAGTTCCCCACGTGATTGCTTCTGCCGGGCGATAGGTTGTAGCAGGGCTATATGAGTCAGGATTTGCCGCAGCTGATTGGCCGCCAGCAGGTAGGCGTTGAGGTTGTAGGTGGAGTCCCGCGCTTCCAGCAGTGCTTCAAAATCTCCGGCCAGCCGCGAGTGAATGCCAATCGGTAGCAGGTGACGACGGCTTTGTTCGCCACGGGACGCATGCTGAATAAAGTCGCTGGCGTGGTGGCCGGTGAAGTGTACCCAGTAGATTGTCCAGGGGTTCTTGCGACGTGCCCGGTAGGAGTGGGGAATACCCTTTGGAATCAACAATATATCACCGGGTCGAACGCGATATTTGTGTTCTTCAAGGACTATATCGCCCTCGCCGTCGAGGCAGTAGATCAGCAGATTGTCGTCGTGATGATCGCGTTCCATATGGTGGCCGTCGGCCTGACGGTAGTACCCCATTCCCAATGGGTACAGTCCGCTGCTGAGCGGGTGAGCGTCCAGTTCTGCCACCACTCGCCGGGGCAATACAAACCGGATGCTTTCCGGGGGGAGGGGCCAGCTGGAAGGTGTGCTCATGGCCGGAATCTGCTCCTGCCGCTGAAACGGCTACGACCTATGTATTGGGGTAAATACTTATTGAATGACAATATAGTCCATCAATAAGACAAGATTATCAATCCTGCACCCACAAAGTGCATGTTACAACTTATCGACAGACTGGCCAGCCACGGATAGCCAGGCAACCACGGGCCAATGTGCAGCCTCTTGCGGGATGGATTGAACGCAAACCGGGATGCCAGTGCTCGACATACTCATAAGAACAACGAAACAGGTAACAGATAATGACTCAGCAAGTACCTCTCCTGATCAATGGTGAATTGGTTCAAAGCGAATCCCAGACTCTGATTCCGGTCACCAACCCGGCCACTCAGGAAGTGATTGCCCAGGTGCCATGTGCGACCGAAGCGGAAGTCGATCGTGCTGTAGCAGCTGCGCAAGAAGCATTTGAGACCTGGAAAGAAACCTCGATTGGTGACCGTGCTCGTCTGATGCTGCGTTACCAGCACCTGCTGAAAGAAAACCACGACGAACTGGCCACGCTGCTGGCTCAGGAAACCGGCAAGACCTTCGAAGATGCGAAAGGCGACGTATGGCGTGGTATCGAAGTGGTTGAGCACGCGTGCAACATTGCTTCCCTGTCCATGGGCGAAACCGTTGAGAACGTGGCGCGCAAGATCGACTGTTACTCCATCACCCAGCCTCTGGGCGTGTGTGTGGGTATCACGCCGTTCAACTTCCCGGCGATGATTCCTCTGTGGATGTTCCCAGTGGCCATCGCGTGCGGCAACACCTTCGTACTGAAGCCATCCGAGCAAGATCCTCTGACGCCCATGCGTCTGGCTGAACTGTTCAAGGAAGCGGGCGCTCCAGACGGTCTGCTGCAGATCGTTCACGGCACCAAAGACGTTGTAAACCAGCTGCTGACGCACAAAGACACGCCAGCGATCTCCTTCGTTGGTTCGGTTGCGGTTGGTGAGCACATCTACCGTACCGGTACTGACCACATGAAACGTGTTCAGGCGTTCGCAGGTGCGAAAAATCACATGGTGATCATGCCGGATGCGGCCAAGAACCAGGTGATCAACAACATCGCAGGTGCCTCTGTGGGTGCTGGCGGTCAGCGTTGTATGGCGATTTCTGTGGCGGTCTTCGTGGGTGAAGCGCGCGAGTGGATTCCTGAAGTGCGTGACGCTCTGGCTAAAGTTCGTCCAGGTGCCTGGGATGACGAAGGCGCTGGCTACGGCCCTCTGATCAACCCTCAGGCGAGAGAGCGAGTACTGCGTTTGATCCAGGAAGGCAAAGACGCCGGTGCCGACTGCATCCTCGACGGTTCCGATGTGGTGGTTGACGGTTACCCGGATGGCAACTGGGTTGGCCCAACCATGTTCCGCAACGTATCCCGCGACATGTCCATTTACCAGGAAGAGATCTTCGGCCCTGTACTGATCGCTCTGGAAGTCGACACTCTGGATGAAGCCATCCAGCTGATCAACGAAAACCCGTACGGTAACGGTACTTCCATGTTCACCTCTTCCGGTGCCGCAGCACGTAAGTACCAGCATGAAATCAAGGTTGGTCAGGTGGGTATCAACGTACCGGTTCCTGTGCCTCTGCCAATGTTCTCCTTCACTGGCTGGAGAAAGTCTTTCTACGGCGATCAGCACGCTTACGGCAAGCAGGCCGTCAAGTTCTACACCGAGACCAAGACGGTAACCGCTCGCTGGTTCGAAGATGACATCGACCGTGGCGTCAACACTACGATCAACCTGAAGTAAGGTCTGCTGCGCAGATTGCTTCCCGGCACCCTGCCCAGATCGGCTCTCGAGGCCGATCTTGCGGGGTGTGTTTGATTGACAGAGGAACCGGCCAGGCGATGTTGCGACCCGTGATATTGCCAAGAGATGCGCCGATTCCATTCAGGAGAAAGCGATGGATTTTGAGCTCAACGAAGAACAGGTCGCGTTCGCCGACATGGCTCGTGCATTTGCACAAAATGAAATGGAGCCACATGCCGCCGAATGGGATCAGGAGCAGATCTTCCCGGTCGAAGTTTTGCGTAAAGCGGGTGAAATGGGCTTCTGCGGCCTCTACTCCCCGGAAGGTGTGGGTGGTCTGGGCCTGAGTCGCCTGGATGCCAGCATCATTTTTGAACAACTGGCGATGGGGTGTACCTCCACAACGGCCTTTATCACCATTCACAACATGGCCACCTGGATGATTGCCGACTTCGGTAACGAAGACACGCGTCAGAAGTGGTGCCCTGATCTGACTGCTGGTCTGAAGCTGGCGTCCTACTGCCTGACCGAACCGGGTGCCGGTTCCGATGCCGCCTCTCTGAAAACAACCGCCCGTCGCGATGGCGACAACTACGTTCTGAACGGTAGCAAGGTGTTTATTTCCGGCGCAGGCAGCACCGATGTACTGGTGGTGATGGCGCGTACCGGCGAAGCCGGGCCAAAAGGTATTTCTGCCTTTGCCGTTGATGCCCGGACTGCTGGCATTGTGTACGGCAAGAAAGAAGAAAAAATGGGCTGGAACAGCCAGCCAACTCGCATGATTACCTTTGAAGACGCGGTTATTCCGGCCGATTGTCTGATGGGTAACGAAGGCGATGGCTTCAAGATCGCCATGAAAGGACTTGATGGTGGGCGTATCAACATCGCCACCTGTTCCGTGGGTACCGCCCAGGCGGCGCTGAACAATGCTCGTGATTACCTGCACGAGCGCAAGCAATTTGGCAGGGAACTGTCCAACTTCCAGGCACTGCAGTTCAAGCTGGCGGATATGGCCACTGAACTGGTGGCTGCGCGTCAGATGGTGCGTATGGCAGCGTCCAAGCTGGATGCCAATCATCCAGATAAAACGACCTACTGTGCCATGGCCAAGCGCTTCGCTACCGACGCCGGTTTCAATGTCGCGGACGATGCGCTGCAGATGCTGGGCGGTTACGGCTACATCAAGGAATACCCGATGGAGCGCTTTGTGCGTGACAACCGCGTCCACCGGATTCTGGAAGGCACCAACGAGATCATGCGTGTACTGATCGCTCGTCGTGCGCTGATGAAAGACACCGCCGATTTGCTCTGAGCCTGAACCCATTGAATTGCAGTCACTCGGCTCTGGTCGGGTGACCACGGAGATTTGCCATGACTGATTACAAGACCGACAAACTGATTCTGGAAATCGACGGCCACACGGCGGTGATTACCTTCAACAACGCTCCGGCCAACACCTGGACGGAAGACAGCCTGAAAGGCCTGGCAGCGATGGTCGAAGACCTTAACGCCAACCGCGATGTCTACGCGCTGGTGCTGCGCTCGACCAGCGACAAGTTCTTCTCGGCTGGCGCCGACCTGAAACTGTTCGCCGATGGCGATCGCACGGTTGCTCGTGATATGGGCCGCTATTTTGGTCAGGCGTTCGAAACCCTGTCCCAATTCCGGGGAGTGTCCATTGCGGCTATCAATGGCTTCGCCATGGGCGGTGGTCTGGAAGTTGCGCTGGCGTGTGACCTGCGTGTGGCTGAAGAACAGGCGCAAATGGCACTGCCAGAAGCCAAGGTTGGTCTGCTGCCATGCGCTGGCGGTACCCAGAACCTGACCATGCTGGTCGGCGAAGGCTGGGCCAAGCGCATGATTCTGTGCGGCGAGCGTGTGAAAGCGCCATTGGCGAAAGAAATTGGTCTGGTCGAAGAACTGGTTGAGCCGGGCAAGGCGTTCGAGCGCGCGATGGAAATGGCCAAGATGGTCGAGCAGCAAAGCCCGATGGCCGTTGCGGCCTGTAAGCAACTGATTCAGAACAACCGTACCCGTTCCTGGAACGACGGTCTGATTCTGGAGCGTGAGCTGTTCGTTGACCTGTTCCACTCCGAGGACCAGAAAGAAGGCGTGAATGCTTTCCTGGAAAAACGTGCACCTGAGTGGAAGAACCGCTAGGCGGTCAGGGAGACAAACATGAGCGTGGTTCTGTTTAACGAATACCCAACCGCAGACGGTCGCAAGATCGGTGAAATCCTGCTCAACAGCGAGCGTTCCCTGAATGCGCTGCAGTTGGAAATGATCGACCTGATCCAACCACAACTGGACGCCTGGAAAGACGACGACAGCATCGTTGCCGTGGTGATGGACAGTGCAGGCTCGAAAGCCTTCTGTGCCGGTGGCGACATTGTGGGTCTGTACCACGAGCTGAAAGCCGGTAACACCGACGAGCTGCCAAAGGCCTTTTTCGGTCGCGAATACCGTCTCGACTACGCCATCCACACCTATCCAAAGCCGATCATCTGCTGGGGCAGTGGCATCGTTATGGGTGGCGGCATGGGCCTGATGAACGGCTGTAGTCACCGCGTGGTGACGGAAACCACCATGATGGCGATGCCGGAAGTGACCATCGGCCTGTACCCGGATGTGGGTGGCAGCTGGTTCCTGAATCGCATGCCGGGCCGTACCGGTCTGTTCCTGGGTCTGACGGGCAGCCGCATGAACGCCGCTGACGCCCTGTTCCTGGGGCTGGCGGATCGTTTTGTCGGCTCTGAAATGCGCACCACCATGATCGAGCGCCTGCAAGCGGCTGACTGGCAGATCGAAGCCAACACCGCAGTAAATCAGTTGCTGCGTCAGTTAGAGCAGGAGTCTCAGGCACTGAACTCTGCTCAACCACAGGCCGAATCTGCGGTTCGCAACCATTACGACTTTATCCAGCAGGTCACGGATCATGACTCGGTTGCCGACATTGTGGCGGCTCTGGTGGCGACTGAAACCGACGACAAGTGGATTCAGAAAGCCCAGAAAGCGATTGGTCACGGCAGCCCTCTGGCCATCAACCTGATTCATCGTCAGTGGCATCGTGCCCGTCATCTGTCGCTGGCCGAAGCGTTCCGCGCCGAGCTGGAACTGTCGGTGCAGTGCTGTCGCAACGGCGAATTTGCCGAAGGCATTCGCGCCCTGCTGGTGGATAAGGACGGCACGCCAAACTGGATGTTCTCCAGCCTGGCGGATGTGGATCAAAGCAAGGTCGACAGTTTCTTTGAATCTGTCTGGGAAGAAAGTCCGCTGGCGGATCTTTAATCCGCTGGCAACACAGGCCCGGCTTAACAGCCACCGGCACCCCTCCTGCGTCCTGTCATTGCCGGTGTGCTGTTTCGAATTGGTCTGAAACGGTAACAACAAACAACAACAAGAAAGGATCAAGACTATGGCAACAATCGGTTTTATCGGCCTGGGCAATATGGGTGGCCCAATGGCAATCAATCTGGTCAAGGCGGGTCACAGCGTCAAGGCATTCGATTTGTCCGAAGCGGCGATCCAGAGCGTCGTTGCAGAAGGTGGTCAGGCAGCAGCCTCCGCCGTCGAAGCGGCCACCGGTGCCGAATTTGTGATCTCCATGTTGCCAGCGGGCAAGCATGTTGAAGGTGTTTACGTTACCGGTGACCAGCCATTGTTCGACGTGGTTGCAGACGGTGCCTTGCTGATCGATTCCTCCACCATTGATGCCGAAACCGCCAAGCGCGTTGCCGCGGCCGGTGCCGAGCGTGGCATCAGCTTTATCGATGCGCCGGTATCTGGCGGCGTCGGTGGTGCGGTTGCCGGCACGCTGGCCTTTATGGTGGGTGCAACGGACGAGCAGTTTGCCAAGGCCAAGCCCGTTCTGGAATGCATGGGCAAAAACATCTTCCACGCCGGTGGCAGCGGTGCTGGTCAGGTGGCCAAGTGCTGCAACAACATGCTGCTGGCAATCCTGATGACGGGTACCGCCGAAGCGCTGAACATGGGCGTGAAAAACGGCATGGACCCAGCGGTTCTGTCCGAGATCATGAAGCAGAGCTCGGGCAACAACTGGGCATTGCAGGTGTACAACCCGTTTCCGGGTGTGATGGAAGGCGTACCGTCCTCTAACGACTATCAGGGCGGTTTCCAGGTTGACTTGATGTACAAGGATTTGGGGCTGGCTGGAGATGTCAGCCATCAGAGCGCCTCTCCAACGCCAATGGGATCACAGGCCCGCGCCCTGTTTGCACTGCATAAAGCCAACGGTAACGGCGGTCTGGATTTCTCCAGCGTACTGCGTCTGTATCAGGACGACTGCTAGACCCCAGCTCAAGTGTTTCACCCTGGCTTCAGCCTGCCGCGTTTATCATCCTGGGCAACGCAGGCTGCTTTTTCTTCCGGTTATGAGCGCATATCAACCGACCAGCCAAGGTGAACAGGCGACAGCCGGATGATCCGATTCAGAGGCCATCCGGCGTTGGTGCAAATACGACGTGTGTCATAACAATAAGAAAGGGAAGGTGAAATCCATGTCCTACCAAGAAGAATATCAGTCCGCACTGGATAACACAGAAGCCTACTGGGCCGGTCAGGCCGATCGCATTGCCTGGTACAAGAAGCCTGAAACCACGCTGACCAAAACCGACTTCGGTACGTACAGCTGGTACGCCGATGGTGAACTGAACAGCTGTTACCTGGCTGTCGATTACCACGTTGAAAACGGTCGTGGCGAGCAGGTTGCCCTGTACTACGATTCCCCGGCATCCGACCGCAAGGAAGCCATTACTTATAGCCAGCTGCAAGAGCGTGTTGCACGTTTTGCCGGTGCCCTGAAAGCCAAAGGTGTTGAAAAAGGCGACACCGTGCTGATCTATATGCCGATGATCCCGGAAGCGGCGGTTGCCATGCTGGCCTGTGCGCGTCTGGGTGCGATTCATTCGGTAGTCTTCGGTGGTTTTGCACCGGCAGAAATGGCGGTTCGTATCAACGATGCCAGCCCGAAAATGATCCTGACCGCGTCTTGCGGTATCGAATTTGAAAAGAAAATTGCCTACAAGCCGCTGGTTGATCAGGCGATTGAACTGGCTGAACACAAGCCATCCCACACCGTTGTGTGCCAGCGTGATGTGCTGCCAGCCGAACTGAATCAGGCGCGTGATCTCGACTGGAATGCGTTCCAGGAAGGTGTTGAGCCAGCGGCGTGTGTGCCGGTGAAAGGCTCAGATCCGCTGTACATCCTTTATACCTCTGGCACCACTGGCCAGCCCAAGGGCATCGTGCGTGACAACGGCGGTCATGCCGTCGCTCTGAGCTACGCCCTGAACAACGTTTATGGCATGAAAGCCGGTGACGTCTGGTGGGGCGCTTCCGATATCGGTTGGGTTGTGGGCCACTCCTTCATCGTTTACGGGCCGCTGATGGGTGGCTGTAGCGCGATCTTCTTTGAAGGCAAGCCAATCCGTAACCCGGATGCCGGTACCTTCTGGCGTGTGATTGAAGAATATGGCGTGAATTCCATGTTCTGTGCGCCAACCGCATTCCGGGCGATTCGGAAGGAAGACCCGGAAGGTGACCTGTCGAAGAACTACGACCTCAGCAGCCTGAACTGGGTGTTTGTGGCCGGTGAGAAGCTGGACTCTTCAACTTATTCCTGGTTGTCCGAACTGCTGAAAGTGCCAGTGATTGACCATTGGTGGCAGACCGAAACCGGCTGGCCAATGACCGCCCCCATGATGGGCTGGGACAACCCGTCCGAAGCGCGTCTGGGTTCGACCAACAAACCGATTCCTGGCTACGACATTCGTGTACTGGATGACGAAGGCAACGAAGTCGACGACGGCAAGCCAGGCAATATCTGCGTCAAGCTGCCGATGCCACCTGGCGTTGCCTGGAGCATCTGGAACAACAACGAGCGCTACGTCAGCTCGTACCTCGACGCCTTCCCGGGCTACTACCACACCGGTGATGGTGGTCTGAAAGACACCGACGGCTACGTCTACATCACCGGTCGTACCGATGACGTGATCAACGTATCCGGCCACCGTCTGTCCACGGGCGAGATGGAAGAAGTGGTATCCGCACACCCGGCGGTAGCGGAGTGCGCCGTGATTGGTGTGAACGATCAATTGAAAGGCCAGTTGCCACTGGGTCTGATCGTGTTGAAAGCCGGTGTTCAGATTGACGAAGCCGATCTGGAAGCCGAACTGGTCAAGATGGTACGCGAGCAGGTCGGTGCGCTGGCGTGCTTCCGTACGGCGCTGGTGGTTGAGCGTCTGCCGAAGACCCGTTCCGGCAAGATTCTGCGTGCGGTTCTGCGCAAGATTGCCGCCCGCGAAGAGTACAAGATGCCTTCCACCATTGATGATGAAAGCATTCTGCCTGAGATCACGCCGCTGATCGAAGCGCGCAGCGCGAACGGCTGATTTAACTATTACCGGCCTTGCTTCGGCAGGGCCACGAAACACTCACGGAGAAAGACTATGCAAATCAAAGACAGCGTGTTTGTGATTACTGGCGGTGGCCGTGGCCTCGGTCTGGCAATGGCCAGCAGTCTGGCCAAAGACGGCGCCAGGCTGGCGTTGATCGATCTGAACCAGGAAGCTCTGGATCAGGCCGCAGCCCAGTGTCAGGAAGCGGGTGGCGAAGCACGCGGTTACGTTTGCAACATCACCGACGAAGCTGCGGTGGAAGCCACCTTCGCACAGATCAAGGAAGACTTCGGTGAGATCCATGGTTTGGTCAACAACGCCGGTCTGATGCGCGATGGCATGTTGATCAAGGTGAAGAACGGCGAGCTGGTTGGCAAAATGGGGCTGGATCAGTTCCAGTCGGTGGTGAACGTCAACATGACCGGCACCTTCCTGTGTGGCCGTGAAGCGGCTGCGATCATGGCGCTGCAAGGCAAGGGCGGTGTGATTGTGAACATCTCTTCAGTATCCCGCGCCGGTAACATGGGTCAGACCAACTACTCAGCCACCAAGGCCGCCGTTGCGACCATGGTTACCAGCTGGGCCGGTGAACTGGCACGTCACAAGATCCGCGTTGGCGGTATCGCACCAGGAGTGATTGCCACTGAAATGACCGCACAAATGAAGCCGGAAGCGATTGATCGCATGGTGTCTGCAGTACCACTGCGTCGTCTGGGCGAAGTGGAAGAAATGGCTCACACGCTGAAATACATTGTTGAAAACGATTTCTTCACAGGCCGTATCGTCGAAATGGACGGCGGTCTGCGAATCTAGGTTCAGCCATACCCCAAACCCCACTTGGTGATATGCTGATGAAGCCCGCTGCCGCAAGGTAGCGGGCTTTTTTATGGAAGCTGTTCAGCGACCCAACTTTTTTTATGTCAGGGACGTATCGCCTCACAAGAGCAGCCCCGCGAATGCAGACACACACGTTGAGTGCCTGATGGACAAACCCGGTAGGGCTGAACCCGAACAGGATCGAGCTGACTTTTGGCTGAGTCGTTGCCCATGGCTTCCAGCAAATCCATATCCATATCGAAAGTCGTTCGATCACCACAGTCGACGTTTGGGCGCTGACACACACCGTTGAATTTTTTGGTTGCCGCCAAATCCAGCAAGGACATACAGCCGGTCAGGTTCATGCCAGAACCCAGAGCGATTGTTATCAGCAATGCTGCTGTTAACAGCCGTTGGTGTGGGTGGCGTTTCATGAATTGGCCTCCTTGCCTTCTGTCGGTTATCTGTGGGAACAGTACGTCTGTGCCGTGATAGCGCGGTTAGCGCATACCTTTCACCAGCGGAATGCCGTTGGTGCCCACTGGAATATACACGGTGGTGTGGTTCGGCGATTCGGCCATTTTGAGTTGGGCGTTAATGGCTTCGTGCTGCAGGTAATTTGAGGTGAGCGTAGCGTTGATGATTTTTTGTGCCTGAGCAATGCCCTTGGCCTCTTCGATACGGATTTCGGCGTCTTTCTGGGCGATTTCTTTCTGGGTTTCTTTTTCTGCCAGCAGTTGCTGGGCGGCAAGTTTCTTCTCTACGGCACTGGCGACAATTTTCGGATAAGTGATATCACCCACGACGACCTTGCGCACATTGAATGGGGTCTTGGCCAGAAACGTCTGCAATTCGCTGGTGACTTCCGCCTCAATGGCTTCGCGCTGTGTTTTCAGGTCACTGCTGTTGTACTTCTGCACCGCATCTCGCACGTAGGTTCGGAAGGTTTCCTTCACATAGCGGTTGTACCAGTGCTCGGCGCCGTATTGCTCGACCACCTCTTTCACTGAGCCACTGCGTACCGAGATGATGGCGTGAAAATCAAAGCTGATGTTCAGGTCGTCCTTGGCCAGAATTCCGAAGGTTTCCTTGTAGCTGTTGGGGCGCATGTCGATGTTCAGCACGCGATTGCGGTTGAGAGATATACCGTAGTTGGAGGGGCCTGTGACGCTGTCTTTAAAGCCGCCTTGACCAAACAGGCGGGGTTCCTCGTACACATACCCTTCGTGGCCTGCGGGCACAGAAGGATTGCTTGAGAACAGTGTAAAGACGATCAACAGCAGTACCAGGCCAACGGCCAGAAATCCAATCGTGGCAAAGATAGAAGCGTTGCGATTCATTCGAACATCCTGTGGGAATTCAGTCGTGTTGGAGGTGATTGAGACAAGTTGCCTTGTGATAACACAGCGCGGTTATTTATTCATGCTCAGACGGCGGTGGGTTTATGGAATTAGGGCACAGTTTCATCGTCTTCAAAATACAACTTTGAAAATGAGAATGATTTGAATTATTTTCTTGGTTGTGTGGCCAATTGGCCTTTCGTGAAACCGGACAGAGACAGGTTATGAGTGCAATTCAGAACGCCAGCATCGGTATCGTATTCGGTACGGATACCGGAAACACAGAAGACATCGCTGGTCGTATTGCCAGTCAGCTTGAGCAGTACGGCGCCTCCGCGAACATCGTTGATATCAGGGAAGCGGATTCAGACGTCTTTGAGCAGAATGATTTGCTGATTCTGGGTATCCCAACCTGGGATTTTGGCGGCATTCAGGCGGATTGGGATGATGTGGAAGCGATGCTGAATACGCTGGAGCTGAGCGGCAAAACCCTTGCCCTTTACGGGTTGGGCGACCAGTTTGGTTACGGTGATTATTTCGTGGACGCCATGGGCTGGTTGTATCAACGGTTGAAGAACAGCCAGGCCGGTTTCATTGGTTTCTGGCCTGTCACCGGCTATGACTTTGAAGCATCCGAGGCCCTGACCGAGGACGGCAAGCATTTCTGTGGGCTGGCGATCGACGAAGATCAGCAGTTTGACAAGACAGATGGGCGGGTATCCGCTTGGGTGAAGCAAATTGTCGGGGAATTCAATGGTCTGGCTGAGGCTGCAGCCTGAGCAACCAGGGCTGATACGAGGTCAGTACCAGCGAAGCACCAGTGAGACATAAAAAACCCGGCGCAGGGCCGGGTAAAAGTGGTGTGGTTTTGCAATCCACAGCCCTGAAGTCGTTCAGGCGACTCGTATCAGTAGCCGAGTGGAATCAGATTTTCTGTTCCAGCTCTGGCACCGCTTCAAACAGGTCGGCCACCAGGCCGTAATCTGCAACGGAGAAGATCGGGGCTTCTTCGTCTTTATTGATGGCGACAATGATCTTGGAATCTTTCATACCGGCCAGATGCTGGATGGCACCGGAGATACCCACGGCAATGTAGAGGTTTGGCGCAACAATTTTGCCGGTTTGGCCAACCTGCATGTCGTTGGGAACGAAACCGGCATCAACAGCAGCGCGGGATGCACCGACGGCAGCGCCCAGCTTGTCAGCCAGGGTTTCCAGCATGGCGAAGTTTTCACCGTTGCCCATACCGCGACCACCAGAGATAACCACATCAGCAGCCGTTAATTCAGGACGGTCAGACTTGGCCATTTCTTCGCTTACGAAACGGGAGTTACCGGCATCCTGTTCGGAGTCCAGTGCTTCAACCGTTGCAGAGCCACCTTCAGCGGCTGCCGCGTCAAATGCTGTACCGCGAACGGTGATGACCTTGACACTGTCCAGAGACTGAACCGTTGCAATGGCGTTGCCAGCGTAGATGGGGCGCTGGAAGGTATCCGCAGATTCCACCGCCGTGATGTCGGAAAGCTGGGCCACGTCCAGCAGGGCGGCAACGCGCGGCATGTAGTTTTTGCCGTTGGTGGTCGCCGGAGCGACGATGTGGCTGTAGTTGTCAGCCAGCTCAACGATTAATTTTGAAACGTTTTCGGCCAGTTGATGTTCATAGGCGGCTGCATCGGCAACCAGTACCTTGCTGACACCCGCAACCTGGGCAGCGGCTTCAGCAGCAGCACCACAGTTGCTACCGGCAACCAGCAGATGCAGCTCGTCGCCCATCTGGGTGGCTGCAGTGACTGCGTTCAGGGTGGCACCTTTCAGGCTGCTGTTATCGTGTTCTGCAATTACCAGAATAGTCATGTGATTGCCCCCTTAAACCACTTTCGCTTCGTTTTTCAGTTTGTCGACCAGCTCATCGACGCTGGCAACCTTGATGCCAGCCTGACGCTCGGCTGGTGGTACAACTTTCAGTACCTTGGTGTGCTCTTTCACTTCAACACCCAGGTCTGCCGGGGTCTTGACCGCCAGCGGCTTGCGCTTGGCTTTCATGATGTTTGGCAGGGAAGCGTAGCGAGGTTCGTTCAAGCGCAGGTCGGTGGTGACGATTGCAGGCAGGTTCAGTGCAACGGTCTGCAGACCACCGTCCACTTCACGGGTCACGCTCACGCTGTTGTCTTCGACTTTCACTTCAGATGCAAAGGTGCCCTGTGGCATGTCCAGCAGTGCAGCCAGCATCTGGCCGGTCTGGTTGTTGTCAGTGTCGATGGCTTGCTTGCCCATGATGATCAGGTCAGGCTTTTCTTCCTCCACCACTTTGGCCAGCAATTTGGCGACGGACAGGGACTCCGGTGCCGCATCGGTTTCAATCAGCACGCCACGGTCAGCACCCAGTGCCAGTGAGGTGCGAATCTGTTCCTGGCACACTTTCGGGCCTATGGACACAACAACGATTTCGGTTGCGTTGCCTTTTTCTTTCAGACGAACGGCTTCTTCAACGGCGATTTCGCAGAATGGGTTCAGGGCCATTTTGACATTGGCCAGATCCACATCAGTGTTGTCCGACTTCACACGTACCTTGACGTTGTAGTCGATGACTCGTTTTACGGTTACAAGCACCTTCATCGTTACAAACCTTATTTGTCGTTTTTTGAAAAACCCGGGCAAGTTCGGTTATTGGGGAGCCGACTTGTCTGCGGGTCTGACAGCATCGTGGTCGTTTTGACCGAGTGGAGCACTCCGGCCAACGCTGCCAATCCTTTGTAGGTGATTTCCCTAATGATACTGAAGGGTGGGAAATAAGCAATATCCCGTACTTTTAGACGCGTGGGGCATTGCATGCCAATCCAGAAGGCCTTATTGATCCTGACGGTAAGGCGAGAAAGTAGATGAGCCAGTATGGCGGGGGAGCGTATACTTCCCCCAATTGACACAAAAAGTTGTTCAAGCAGTTTTGATTTTCGGAGAGTGACATGAGTCAGCAGGATCGTTTGGTCATTTTTGATACCACTATGCGCGATGGCGAACAGAGCCCCGGCGCTTCCATGACCAAGGATGAAAAAGTTCGTATCGGCAAAGCGCTGGAGAAAATGCGCGTCGATGTGATTGAGGCCGGTTTTGCTGCGGCCAGCCCTGGTGATTTTGACGCCATTGAGGCCGTTGCCCAGGCGGTCAAGGAAAGCACGGTGTGCAGGCTGGCGCGTGCGGTGGATCACGATATTGAGCGTGCAGCTGCATCATTGGCCAAGGCTGAGCGCGCACGCATTCATACTTTCATTGCGACCTCTCCGATTCACATGCAGTACAAGCTGCGCATGCAGCCAGATCAGGTGGTCGAGCAGGCTATTTACGCTGTGAAAAAAGCGCGCAGCTTTGTTGAAGACGTGGAGTTCTCTTGTGAGGACGCCGGTCGTTCCGAGAACGATTTCCTGTGTCGCATCATTGAAGCCGCTATTGATGCCGGTGCCCGTACCATCAATATTCCAGACACGGTGGGCTATGCGATTCCGGAAGAGTTTGGTGAGAAGATTCGAACCCTGATTGAACGTATTCCGAACTCCGACAAAGCGATTTTTTCCGTGCACTGCCACAACGACCTCGGTCTGGCGGTGGCCAATTCGCTGGCGGCGGTGGCCAATGGTGCGCGTCAGGTCGAATGTACGATCAACGGTCTGGGTGAACGTGCCGGTAATGCCGCACTGGAAGAGATTGTGATGGGTGCGCGCACGCGTCACGACCTGTTCAATATCGAAACCGGCATTGATACCACACACATCGTACCGACTTCCCGTCTGGTATCGTCCATCACCGGTTTTCCGGTACAACCGAACAAGGCGATTGTGGGTGCCAACGCATTTGCACACGAATCCGGCATTCACCAGGACGGCGTTCTGAAGCACCGTGAAACCTACGAAATCATGAAGGCTGAAGACGTAGGTTGGGGTGCGAACAAGATGGTGATGGGCAAGCATTCCGGTCGTGCTGCTTTTCGCAGTCGTCTGGAAGAGCTGGGCGTGACCTTTGAGAGCGATTCTGCCCTGAACAGCGCTTTCGCTCGCTTCAAGGAGCTGGCGGACAAGAAACACGAGATTTTCGATGAAGACCTTCAGGCGCTGGTGTCTGACACCATTGCCGATGAAGCCCCGGATACCTTCCGTCTGATCACGTTGGAAAGCCGTTCCGCTACCGGCGAAACACCGGTGACTGAACTGGTTCTGTCGCGCAGTGGTGAAGAGTTCCGCTCTCGTTCCGAGGGCAGTGGCCCGGTGGATGCGGCTCTGAAGGCGATTGAAGCGGTTGTGGAATCCGGTGCCAACCTGCTGTTGTACTCGGTGAACAGCATTACCCAGGGTACCGATTCCCAGGGTGAAGTGACGGTTCGCCTGGAAAAAGGCGGACGCATCGTCAACGGCATGGGCGCGGATACCGACATCGTGGTGGCCTCTGCCAAGGCCTATATTCACGCCCTGAACCTGCTGTACAACAGCCAGCAACGTCAGCACCCACAATCTGACGGCGTTTAGGTTCGATGCAGGAACAACAGCGCCGGGATTATTTGCAAGCGATGGGGATTCCGGTCTGGATTCCTCGTCGTGAGCTACCGTTCGCGGCACCCAGCCGCTTGTTATCTGCCGAACAGGCGGCCGCCGAAGCGCGTGAATCACAAGACAACATGGCGTTGGCTGCCCGTTTGCACGGTCAGGCCAGTGCCATGGCCGCGCTGGATGATCTGGTTCCACCACGAGATTCTCATCATGCTGCTTCAGGGCCATCCTCTCATCCCGATGCTTCTTCGCGTTCCGGCTCTGCAGACTCTGGTGCGCCATCCTTGTCAGTCAGCCCGTCAGAAATCAACGTCAAATCTGACAGCAACGCTGTAAACCGTTCGGCTTCGCAGTCATCAGCTACTGATGTCGCTGAGACTGTTCCGGTGGTGGATATGACACCGCCGCGTTTCGAATTGCATTGCGTACTCACCGGCCCGGTACTTTGGATGTGTGATGATCAGATGGCTTTGCCATCGCTGAGACAGTTCGCCGCACGGGTTGCCATGGCGATGAAATATCCGCCTGAGACACTCTCGCCGGTGACGTTCCATTGGCCATTTATTGACAACCCAAGGGAAGATCAAAGCGCTCCGGTTGCTCGTCAGGCGTTGGCCGCGCAATGGTCTTTTTTCCAGCACCATGGAGCCAGAGCGCTGGTTGGCTTTGGTGAACAGGCGGTGACCTGGGCTCAGCCGCTGTGCCAGCAACACCACGTTGTTGCGGAATCTGTGATGTCCGTCATGTCGGATGCCAGCCTGAAACGCCAGCTGTGGCTGAGCTTGCGATCCTGGGCGTTTGAATCACCCGGAGAATAACTCCTTGTGCACGATTGATATTGCAACCTTATCGGATTTGGCGGCTCTGATGGAGATAGAGCAGGCCAGTCATTTCCATCCCTGGAAACCGTCAATCATGGAGCGTTACCTGAAGCAGGGGACGGTCGTTGCCATGCGTTGCGACGGCATTCTGACGGGCTTTGCGATTGTTACCGTGGTTGCGGGTGATGCGGAGTTGCTGAATATCGCCGTTGCTCCGGCTGCTCGTGGCATGGGCTATGCTAAACAATTGATGGCAGCGGTTGAGGAGAAGGCCTCATCGCAACAGGCCGAACGGATTTTTCTGGAAGTACGCGCCAGTAACGTGGCAGCGATCGGCCTTTATGAACAACACGGCTATTGTCAGACAGGTGTACGGCCTCGCTATTATCCAGCCCCGGAAGGAAGGGAGGATGCCTGGCTGTACTGTCAGGAGTTAACTCTATGAACGGGATCTTCCCGTCGTTCTTTCTGGTGCTTTGTGCGGTGGTATCGGCAGTCTGGGTCGGCTGGGCAGCCTGGGGCAGTAACTGGTCGGCTTTATTCAGCAATCGCAGCGCGCAACATTTTTTCTTCGGCAGTTCACTGGTTATGGCGGCGTTCTGGTTTATGCAGGCCGGGGTATTGCCGGGTCTGAGTTTTCATATTCTTGCGTTAACCGCTGTCACTCTGATGATGGGCTGGCGTTTGACCATGGTGGCGGCGACGTTGACGCAGCTTGGGCTGACGCTGGTGGGGCAGGTGGAATGGTCGATGCTCGGGTATCAGCTGTTGTTCGGATGTCTGATGCCCATCGCTTTCTCGTTCTGGTTCTACTGCATGGTCTACAAGCGTCTGACCCACAATCCCTTTATTTATATTCTGGTGGCCGGATTTCTGAACGCCGGATTTACCCATGCGTTTTCTGATCTGATCAACAGCGCCAGCTATTGGCTGGCGGGCAGTTATTCACTTGGCCAGATTTGGCATGACTACCTGCGTTATCTGCCATTGATGATGTTCCCCGAGGGTGTGGTCAACGGCATGTTTATTTCCGGGATGGTGGCGTTCCACAGTCGCTGGCTTAGTACCTTCGACGAAGATTCCTACTTCAGCAAGTAACGTTACCTGGCAGAAGCACGCGTTAACGCGGCGCGTGCTTTTGCAGTTTGCGCTGCAAGGTTCTGCGGTGCATGTTCAAGGCTCTGGCGGTTGCAGAAATATTGCCATCGTTTTCATTCAGCACCCGCTGAATGTGTTCCCACTCCAGGCGTTCGACGGACATCAGCGCTTCCGGTTCGGCGGGAGTGGATTCCTCAACTTCCGTTTCCTCTCCAAAGGCCTTCATCAGTTCGTTTAATGTCGCGGGTTTGTGGAGGTAGTTGTAAGCCCCCAGTTTTACCGCTTCCACTGCAGTAGCAATGCTGGCGTAACCGGTGAGCATCACGATGCGTAAATCGGGTTGGATTTGCAGCAAACCCGGAATCAGATTCAGGCCGGATTCCTGTTCCATGCGTAAATCCAGCGTTGCCCAGTCGGGCTGGAATTCCTGACAGGTCAGTGTGGCTGAACGGGCATCCGTTGCCGTGGCAGTCTCAAAGCCCTGGCGGCCCAGACTGCGATTCAGGGTACGGACGAAATGTTCGTCATCATCAATGATCAGGATTTTCTTCGACATGGGTTGGCTTAAACACAGAGATTTACTGCAGTGTATGTGAGGCCAATGGCTTCATCCAGCCTCACACTGTGAATGCAGAATTCCGGCGTCAGAAAAACGCCTGAATCCCGGTTTGGGCGCGTCCCAGAATCAGGGCGTGGATATCGTGGGTGCCTTCGTAAGTGTTGACAGCTTCCAGGTTCATCACGTGCCGAATCACACCGTACTCATCGGAAACGCCATTGCCTCCGTGCATGTCACGGGCCTGACGGGCCACATCCAGTGCTTTGCCGCAGTTGTTGCGTTTCATCAGCGAGATCAGCTCGACCGGGCAGGCGTCGTTGTCCATCAGACGGCCCAGCTGGATACAGCCCTGCAAGCCCAGCGAAATTTCGGTTTGCATGTCCGCCAGTTTCTTCTGGATCAGCTGGTTGCTGGCCAGAGGGCGCTGGAACTGAATCCGGTCGAGAGTGTACTGACGTGCTGCGTGCCAGCAGAATTCCGCGGCGCCCATCGCGCCCCAGGCGATGCCATAGCGGGCCTTGTTGAGGCAGCCAAACGGCCCGGCCAGCCCCTTGACGTTTGGCAGCAGGTTGTCTTCTGGCACGAACACGTTATCCATCACGATTTCACCGGTGATCGATGCTCGCAGGGAGAACTTGCCCTGAATCACCGGAGCCGACAGACCTTCCATGCCTTTTTCGAGGATAAAGCCGCGAATCTTGCCATCGAGCTTGGCCCAGACCACCATCACATCAGCCACAGGGGAATTGGTGATCCACATTTTGGCACCGTTCAGACAGTAGCCGCCATCGACCGATTCTGCACGGCTTTCCATATTGTTGGGATCAGAACCGACGTTGGGTTCGGTCAGACCAAAGCAGCCGATGTATTCGCCGGAAGCCAGCTTGGGCAGGTATTTCTGACGTTGCTCTTCGCTGCCGTAGGCGTAAATCGGGTGCATAACCAGAGAAGACTGCACGCTCATGGCCGAGCGATAGCCGCTGTCGACGCTTTCGACTTCGCGCGCAATCAGGCCATAACTGGTGTAGTTGGTACCGGCGCCGCCATACTCTTCTGGCAAAGTACAACCGAGCAAGCCCAGATCGCCCATTTCCTGCATGATTTCGGTGTGGAAAATTTCATTCCGGTTGGCTTCCAGCACCCTCGGCAGTAATTTTTCCTGACAGTAGTTGTGGGCTGTATCGCGGATAGCGCGTTCGTCTTCGGTTAGCTGGCTTTCCAGCAGGAAAGGGTCTTTCCAGTCAAAGGCAGGTGTGCTCATGGTGTGCTTCCGTTGGTGTTTCTTATTGTGATCTCGTGAGTGAGAGTTCTGTTCGGTCTTGTGCGGATGCGCTCTCGTCAGCTGCAACGCTTGGCAGACGGAGCTGGCAAAGGCTGCTGCCATCTTCCAGGGGTTGCAGGTGAATGCTGCCGCCAAATTGCTCCACACTGGCGTTGCTGAGGTA